>JBGTSP010000060.1:0-19333 GCA_041940205.1 Alphaproteobacteria bacterium | reverse complement strand
CTCGAGGTCGACGTCGACGAGCGGACCCGCCTGGTCCGCACCAGCCGGACGAGCCTCAACTCGGTCGACCCCCAGCAGGCCGGCGCGATGGCTCATCGCGTGGATGCCGAACTCGCCATAGGCGACCTCTTCCAGCCGGCGGTAGGCCGGGTGGTACTCGATCCACTGCGCGTCCTGGCCGTAATGGTCGCGATGATGCAGCACCGGCGGGTGCCGGTCGGCCAGCGTGGCGCAGTCGTCCAGCTCGTTGGCTGCCATCGCGCCCAGCCGGTCGAGATGCGGCTCCAGCGTCGCCAGCAGGTCCGGTTCCAGGTAGCAGGCCAGCACGTCCTGCAGGGCGGGGTCCGCGCGCCAGAAGTTCCAGCCCCGCGTGTCGGGTGCGATGGCGGAACCCTGCGGGGTCTCGGGACGGTTGAAACGGAACAGCGTGGCGGACATCGGATCGTTCTCCGGCAGGACGGGGCACCGCCTCGTTTATAGGCGCAAGCCGGCATCGCGGGCGAGGGGCCCGGTGCGGCGGCGGCGCCGGGACCGGGCCGCTCATGACCACAGCTCATGTTGCGGCGCACCAGATTTCATTTGAAACGGTCTCCGCCGATGCCGATCTTTCCGACATGAGCCTTCCCCTGCCACCCCGCCCCGCCGCTGCCGGCCTCGACGTCGGCGCCGGTGCGCGGCTGCCGGGCGGCGGCGAGATCTCGGTCCATCCCCTGGGACCGGGCGCCGGCGACCTGCTGCAGGAGGGGCTCTCGAAGATGTCGCCGGAGTCCCGCCGGCGGCGCTTCCACACCCCCTTGAAGCAGTTCTCGCCCGGCCTGCTGCGCCGCCTGACCGCGATCGACGGCCTGCACCACCGCGCCTGGGGGGTGTATCTGGACGATCATCCCGTGCACACCGGTATCGGCGTCGCCCGCCTGGTCGAGCATGCCGACCGGCCCGATCTCGCCGATCTCGCGATCACCGTGCTGGACCGGTTCCAGGGCCGCGGCGTCGGCCGGCTGCTGCTCGACTTCCTGATCGCCGAAGGCCGCCGGGCCGGCTACCGCGCG
Organism: Alphaproteobacteria bacterium; assembly: GCA_041940205.1. Taxonomy (GTDB): domain Bacteria; phylum Pseudomonadota; class Alphaproteobacteria; genus JBGTSP01. The sequence goes on along the minus strand of JBGTSP010000060.1, from coordinate 18,284 downwards.
CTCACCGCCGCCGTGCTGGCCGACAACGGACCAATGCTGCACCTGCTGGAATCCGTCGGCGCCGTGCGGACGGCCCAGAGCCAGGGCCAGATCGAGTTGCAGATCCCGCTGCGCCCGGTTTCCTGACCGTCCCTGCCGCGCCGTCCGCGCGACCGGGCGGGGCTGCTTTCCGAACCGTTCCCGACGCGATAGACCGGGCGGCCATCGTTCGGGAGGGAAGGCCATCATGAACCGCGTGCTCGCCCACCTGGGATCCCGCTATCCCATCGTCCAGGCGCCCATGGGCTGGATCGCGCGGGCGCCGCTCGCTTCCGCGGTCAGCCGCGCCGGCGGTTTCGGCGTGATCGAGACCTCGTCGGGCGAGACCGAGGCCTGCAAGCGCGAGATCGCCGCCATGCGCGACCTCACCGACGCGCCGTTCGGGGTGAACCTGCCGATCCTGTTCCTGAAGGACCGCGACATGCTCGATCACGTGATCGAGGCCGGGGTGCGCTTCGTGACGACCTCGGCCGGCAACCCGCAGAAATTCATCGCGCCGCTGAAGCAGGCCGGCATCACCGTCTACCACGCCGTGCCGACCCTGAAGGCGGCGATGAAGGCGGCGATGAAGGCGGTGGAGGCAGGGGTCGACGGCCTCGTGGTCGAGGGCACCGAGGGCGGCGGTTTCAAGAATCCCGAGGAGGTCACCACCCTGGTGCTGCTGCAGGCGATCCGCCGGGAATGCGATGTCCCGATGATCGCCGCCGGCGGCATCGCCGACGGGCGCGGCATGGCGGCGGCCTTCGCGGCCGGGGCCGAGGGCGTGCAGATGGGCACCCGTTTCGTCTCCGCCGCCGAAAGCCCGGTTCACGCCAACTACAAGCAGGCCATTCTCGCCGCCGGCGACACCGACACGCTGGTGCTGAACAAGCGCGCCAGCCCGTGCATCCGGGCGCTGAAGACCGAAAACACGAGGCGCATCCACGAGGCCGGCCTGATGCCGCCCGATACCTTCAAGCGGGTGCGCGAACTCTACTTCGAGGGCGCGATGGAAGCCTCGGTCGGGCTTGCCGGACAGTCGGCCAGCCTGATCGACGAGGTCCGCCCGGTGGCGGCGATCATCGAGGACATGGTGGCGGAATTCTGGGCCGTCTCGGCCGAGATGGGCGCCCGCGCCGCGGCCCGCGGCTTCTGAGCCCGGCCGTCGCGGCACGCCGCCCGGCGGCTCAGTGCGCCGCCGCGCCTTCCTTCAGGACGAACTGCCGGCCGCAATAGGGGCAGTCGATCTCGCGCCGCTCGCCCATGTTCAGATACACCCGGGGATGACCCAGGGCGCCGCCGCCGCCGTCGCAGGCGATCTCCCGGCGCTCCACTTCCACCGTCTCCGGTGCGTCCATCACGCTCTCCTCGCTCTCCTCCGCCGGGTTTGACCGGCGAAGCGGCGCGATGATACGCACGGCGGCGCGGCGATCAACGTCGTTCCGACCCCTTTCTTTCACCGCCCTGCCGCCGGGAAGTCCCGCTGCGATGTTCGCAAGCCGCCGTTTCACGCCCCGCGATGTCCTGCCCGACCTGGCGATCGACGCCCGCGGGCTGGCCAAGACCTACGGGCGCGGCGCGAACGCCAAGGAAGCCCTGAAGGGGATCGACCTCGCGGTGCCCCGCGGTTCCTTCTTCGGCCTGCTGGGTCCCAACGGCGCCGGCAAGTCGACCTTCATCAACATTCTCGCGGGCCTCGTGGTGAAGACCGCCGGCACGGTCTCGGTCTGGAGCTTCGACATCGACGAGCGCCCGCGCTCGGCCCGCAGCGCCATCGGCGTGGTGCCGCAGGAACTCAACATCGACGCTTTCTTCACCCCGCGCGAGATGCTGGAATTCCAGGCCGGTCTCTACGGCGTGCCGCGCGCCCAGCGGCGCACCGACGAGATCCTGGCGGCGATGCACCTGAGCGAGAAGGCGGATTCCTACTCCCGCTCGCTGTCGGGCGGCATGCGGCGGCGCATGCTGGTGGGCAAGGCGATGGCCCATTCGCCGCCGATCCTGGTGCTGGACGAGCCGACCGCCGGGGTCGACGTCGAACTGCGCCAGCAGCTCTGGGATCATGTCCGCGGCCTGAACGCGGCCGGCGTCACCGTGGTGCTGACGACCCATTATCTCGAGGAAGCCCAGGCGCTGTGCGACCGCATCGCCATCATCAACCACGGCGCGGTCGTGGCCTGCGACGACACGCCGGCGCTGATCGCCCGGATCGACGCCAAGGAGATGACGCTGCGGCTGGCCAGGCCGCTCGCGGCCCTGCCCGAGGCGCTGGCGGCCTTCGAGGCCCGCCTGCTCGATCCCCGCACCGTGCGCCTGCGCTACCGGCCCAGCGCGGTGCCGGCCGACCGGTTGCTCGCGGCGATCCAGGACGCCGGGCTGGAACTCGTCGATCTCAGCACGCACGACGCCTCGCTGGAGGACATCTTCCTCGATCTCACCGCCTCGGGACCGCGCTGAAGCCCACCGGCCGGCTTCCCACCCGCACCGGTCCCCGCACGCAGCGGAGCCCGCCTTTACCGATAGCGGTCCCGGCCTGATCGCTGGCGCGTCGTGCCCGCGCGGTTCAGGCCGCCGCGAGGCGTCGCCGCGCCGCCGCGGTCTCGGCCGCCAGCCTTGCCATCAGTTCGCCCGCGGGTTCCCCGCGCGAGAGGCCGACGCCCTGGCCGGCCCACAGCGACAGCGCCTCCGCGTCGCCCTGCCGGGCGGCGGCGGCGCGCAGCGGCCGGGTCAGCGCGTTCTGGTAGGGGAAGGGCAGGATGCTCTCGGGCGCGGCGTCGACATGGTCCATGAAGCCGTTCGCGAGCCCGCGCGCCGGCCGGCCCGAGAAGGCCCGCGTCACCCGGGTGCGCGCGCCGTCGCCCCCGGCAAGCCGCTGCTTGTAGGCCTCGGGGATGCCGGCCTCCGGGCAGCTCAGGAAGGCCGTGCCCATCTGCACGCCGGCCGCGCCGAGCGCCAGGGCGGCGGCGATGCCGCGGCCGTCCATGATCCCGCCCGAGGCGATCACCGGGATGTCGACGGCGTCGACCATCGCGGGCACCAGCGCCATGGTGCCGATCATCGCGGTCTCGAAATCCTGCGCGAAACTGCCGCGGTGCCCGCCGGCTTCCGCCCCCTGGGCGATCACCATGTCGCAGCCGGCCTCGGCCAGCGCCCGCGCCTCGCCGACCGTGGTGGCGGTGCCGGCGATCGCCATGCCGGCGTCCCGGGCGCGGCGCATGTATCCGGCGGGCATCAGGCCGAAGGTGAAGCTGAACAGGAGGGCGCCCGTCGTCAGCGCCGCCTCGAACTGGTCCTCCAGGACGAAACCGCCGCCTTGCGGCGCGGCCGGGCGCGGCAGGCCCAGCCGTTCGAAGAAGGGCAGCGCGCGGGCGATCGCGGCCTCGGCCGGCTGCGGCGGCGGGGTTTCGACCGGCGCGAACAGATTGATCGCGAACGGGCGGTCGGTCGCCGCGCGCACCGCGGCCCCGGCCTCGGCGATGGCCTCGGGGGTGAGATAGGCGGCGCCGATGCTGCCGAGCCCGCCGGCCTCCGAGACCGCCGCGACCAGGGCGGGCGTGTCGCCGCCGCCGGCCAGCGGGGCCTGGATCACCGATTGCTGCAGGTCGAAGCGGGTGGCGAGAGCGGTCATCGCGTCAATCCTTCAAAAGGGGGCGGACGACGGCGACCCTACGCAAGCACGGCCATCGGCGATAACGGCAATACGCGATAACGGTTATCTGCAATGACGATAGGCGGGGTCGGGCTGCGCCTGTTCAGACCATCCCTGTTCAGACGATCCCTGTTCAGGCGATCACTCCTCAGGCCACGCCCGCTCGGGCCACGCGCGCCAGCGCCCCGCCGGCCCGCTCGCGGACATGCGCCAGGAAGGCCTGCTGCGCGCTGCCCGCGTGGCCGGCCGCACGGCGGATCAGCCAGGTCTCGACCCCGGCCTCGGCCGCGGGCAGCTCGTGCAGGGCCAGCCGGCCGTCCCGCGCCGGCTGGCGCAACAGGTCGCGCGGCAGCAGCGTCACGCCCAGCCCGGCGCCGACCGCGCCGACGATCGCGTCCAGCGAGCCCAGTTCCATCAGCCGCGGCGCGATCACCCCGCGCCGCGCCAGGATCGCCTCCAGCTGCTGGCGGTAGGAACAGCCCGCGCGGAACACCACGATGCGCGGGTCGGGCCGGCCCAGATGCGCGTCCAGGGCGGCGCCGTCGCCGGCGGTGGCCAGCACCAGGGTCTCCGCGAACACCACCTCGTGCGCCAGGTCGTCGTGGCGCACCGGGCCGCAGACGAAGGCGGCCTCCAGCGCGCCCTCGCGCACCGCCGCGGTCAGTTCGCGCGTGGTGCCGGTGCGCAGCGACAGGTCGACCGCCGGCCAGCGCCGGGCGAAATCGGTGAGCAGGGGCGACAGGCGCAGGGCCGCCGTGGTCTCCAGCGCGCCCAGCGCCAGCGGGCCGGAGGGCGCGCCGTCGTCCCGCGCCGCGGCCGCCGCTTCGGCGAGCAGCCGGGCGACCTCCTCGGCATAGGGCAGCAGGCGCCGGCCCGCCGGGGTCAGGCGGACGCCCCGGCTGTGCCGCTCGAACAGGACGACACCCAGGCGCTCCTCGAGCTGGCGGATGCGGCTGGTGACGTTCGACTGCACGGTGTTCAGCCGGCCGGCCGCCCGGTTCATCGAGCCCGTGTGCGCCACCGCCGCGAAAAAGCGCAGATCGCCGGCGTCCATCGGTCCCCCTCCGTTATCGCTTCGGGAGAACGATGTTACGACGGCTTGCCGGAATTGAGGATAACCAGATTGTCCCCGGCCGCCGCCGGATCACGCTCGCCGCGTCCGCCGCGTTCGCCAAGAGGATCGGGATCGAGCGCCCGGCCGCCGAGCGCGCCCAGCCAGTCGAGGCCGCCGCGCAGCCGCACGATCTCGCCGATCACCACCAGCGCCGGCGCCTCGATGCCGGCGGCGTCCGCATCCTCGGCGCAGGATCGCAGCGCGGTTTCCAGCACCCGCTGCCGGCTGGTGGCGGCGCGGCTGACCAGCGCCACCGGCTCGCCGGGGTCGCGTCCGCCGGCGATCAACCGATCGCGGATCGGCGCCAGGTGCTTCAGCGCCATGTACAGCACGATCGCCGGTGAGCCGCGCGCGATCGCCGCCCAGTCGAGCGCGTCGGGGGTGGCGCCGCTGGCGTCGTGGCCGGTGATGAAGGTGATCGCCGAATTGGTGCTGCGATGGGTGGCGGGAATGCCCGCATAGGCGAGCCCGCCGATGCCGGCGGTGATCCCGGGAACGATGCGGAAGGGCACGTCGGCGGCGACCAGCGCCAGCGCCTCCTCGCCGCCGCGGCCGAAGACGAAGGGATCGCCGCCCTTCAGCCGCAGCACCCGCCGGCCGTCCCGGGCCTGGCGGATCAGCTCGTTCGAGATGTCCGGCTGTTTCGCCGAGGGCTTGCCGCCGCGCTTGCCCGCGTACAGCCGCTCGGCCCCGGGCCGGGCGAGGCCCAGCACCCGCTCGTCCACCAGGGCGTCGAAGACGATGACGTCGGCCCGCGTGAGGGCATGGTGGGCGAGCCGCGTGATCAGGCCGGGATCGCCCGGGCCGGCACCGGCGAGCCAGACCCAGCCCGGCAGGAATTCGGGCAGGTCGGCGAACGGATCGGATGTGTCGGCGTGGCTCATCGTCTGAACGGTGGCCGCCCTCAGCGGCAGGCGTAGGTCTTGTCGTCGCGCAGGGCGCCGATCCGGTGGTCGACGGCGACGGCGGTGCGGCCGTGGGCGGCGCAATGGGCGACGGCCACGCCGTCGATCTCGTGGGCGATATCGAAGGAGGCGAGATAGTTGAACGTCACCGCCTCGGGCGTGGCATGCGTCACCCGCCAGTCGGGCCCGCAGGCCGCCAGCGCCAGGGCGGGAACGAGAAGGAACAGCCGTCGCATGCGCCGATGCTAGAGCAATCGGCGGCGGCCGCCGACGAAAAATTCGGCGCCCGCGCCGGCGGGCGATTGCCTGCGCCCCGCGCTTTGCTAGTCTCGCATGCAGGATGCATGACAACCGGCAGGCCAATCACCTGGGGGCGTTCTGGGCCCTGCTCGACCGGCGCCTGGATGCGGTGCTGGACGGGCTCTCGCGCAGCACCGGCGCGGCCCTGCTGACGCTGCGCTACCGCGGGCCGCTGACGACCACGGGGCTTGCCCGCATCATCGGCCTCTCGCAGCCCGCCTGCGCGCGCCTGGTCGACAAGCTGGTGGCCGACGGCCTCGTCGCCAAGTTCCCCCGCAAGGCCGGCAAGGAGGTCGACCTCTGGCTCAGCCGGGCCGGGCGGCGGGTGGCCGACGACCTGCAGGAGCGCCGGCTGGCGGCGCAGGAAGACCTGCTCGCCGGCCTGCAGCCGGCGGAACGCACCGCCTTCACCGGCCTCGTCGCCAAGCTGCTCGGTGCCCACGGGGCCGACAGCGGCGGCCGCGACGGGCTTTGCCGCTTCTGCGATCACGATCTCTGTCACGGCACGCTCTGCCCGCTGGCCGCGGCCGGCGCCTGAGGCTATGCAGCGCGGGCGACGCGCGCAGGGGCGGGCGTGCCCGCGGGCAAGGAACGCCGCCGGGACAGGGGATGTGACATGACGCAGTTCAGGGCCGTGGTCTTCGACTGGGCGGGCACGATGGTCGATTTCGGCTCCTTCGCGCCGATGGGCGCCTTCGTGAAGGCCTTCGCCGAGTTCGGCATCACGGCGACGATCGAGCAGGCCCGCGCGCCCATGGGCGCGCCGAAATGGGATCACATCAATGCCATGCTGCGGATGCCCGCGATCGCATCGCAGTGGGAGGCCCGCCACGGCCATCGCCCGGGCGATGGTGACGTCGACCTTGTGTTCGAGGTCTTCGTGCCGATGAACGAGGCGGTCGTCGCCGACTATGCCGACCTGGTGCCCGGTGCCGGCGCCGCGGTGGAGGAGTTGCGGGCGATGGGCCTGAAGATCGGCTCGACCACCGGCTATACCCGCTCGATCATGCAGCATGTCCTGCCCCTGGCGGCCCGCCAGGGCTACGCACCCGACAACCTGGTCTGCGCCGACGACCTGCCGGAGGGCCGGCCGGGCCCGCTGATGATGTACCAGTGCTTCATCGATCTCGTGGTCCATCCGCCCGGAACCGTGATCAAGGTGGACGACACCGCGCCCGGCATCGCGGAGGGCGTCGCCGCCGGCTGCCCCACCGTCGGCGTGGCGCTGTCGGGCAACATTGTCGGCCTCACCGTCGACGCGCTCGCGGCGCTCGACGGGGAAGACGTCGCCGCCCACCGCGAACGCGCCACCGCGGTGCTGCGCGAGGCCGGCGCCGACCACGTGATCGACACCGTGGCCGACCTGCCGGCGCTGGTTCGAAGTCTGTAGCGGGACTGAGGGGCGGCGGGGCGGCGGATCCAACGGCCGGCCGCTCCCCGCGGACATTCGGTTGTCGGATGCCGGCGACGGCGCACCGGCCGGGCCTGGCTGCGGGGCGACGGGGTGCCGGTCCGGAGAGAGAATTGGTGCCTCAGGAGGGACTCGAACCCCCACTCGGTTGCCCGAAGCAGATTTTGAGTCTGCCGCGTCTACCAGTTCCGCCACTGAGGCCCGGGGCGATGCCGCCGGCATCCGCCCTTGCGGTCGGCGCGCCGATTGCCATGGCCGGCGGCGCTTGATATGCGGCGGCGGCCGCCAACGCAAGAGGTCCGAGGTTCCCCGCCATGCTGCGTTCCCTGTACGACTGGACCATGCGTCTGGCCGCCCACCGCCACGCCACGCCGGCGATGGCGGCGGTCTCCTTCGCCGAAAGCTCGTTCTTCCCGATCCCGCCGGACGTGATGCTGATCCCGATGGTGCTGGCCGAACGGGCCCGCGCCTGGTTCGTGGCCACGGTCTGCACGGTGAGCTCGGTGCTGGGCGGCTACGCCGGCTACGCCATCGGCGCCCTGCTGTTCGCCAGCGTCGGCCAGCCGCTGCTGGATTTCTATGGTTACGGCGACAAGTTCGCCGACTTCACCGGACGCTACAACGAATACGGCGCCTGGATCGTCTTCATCGCCGGGGTGACGCCGTTTCCCTACAAGGTGATCACCATCGCCTCGGGCGTCGCGGCGCTCGACCCGGTGGTCTTCGGGCTTGCCTCCGTGGTCGCGCGGGGCCTGCGCTTCTTCGTGGTCTGCGGCCTGCTGTATTTCTTCGGCCCGCCGATCCGCGCCTTCATCGAGCGCCGGCTGGGGCTGATGTTCACGCTGTTCGTGGTGCTGCTGTTCGCCGGATTCGCGGCGATCAAGCTGGCGGCCTGAGCCGCGGCCGGCACGGCGGCCCCCGCGGCGGCCACCGCGGCGCCCGGTCAGCCGCCGAGCACCAGCAGCAGCACCAGCAGGGCCGCGAGCACGGCGTTCATCGCCCCGCCCAGACCGGCGAGGCCGTCCCAGCCCCGCGGCAACGCGAGACCCGGACCGCCGCCCGCGCCCCCGAGATCGCCATCGCCTGCCAGCATCGCCCTGCTCCCGATTGCCCACTCCGAAAAGCTTAGCGGCGATCGCGGACATCCGGGGTGATCGCGGTCACAAGCGCGTGAAAGCCGCGAAACTGTGCCGCTCTGCCACGTTTCGCGCCGGCCGCCGGCTGCCTACATTGCCTCCCATGACCGCGCTCACCCGACAGGCGCCCCTGCTGGTGCTGCTGGCCGCGCTCGCCGCGCCGGCCGTGGCGCTGGTCTCGCAGTACGGTTTCGGCCTGCATCCCTGCACGCTGTGCCTGTGGCAGCGCTGGCCCTACGCCGTCGCGGCGCTGGCGGCGCTGGCCTGCATGCCGGCGGCCGCCGCGCCCGTCCGGCCGCTGCTGCTCGCCGTCGCGGCGCTCGCCTTCGCCGCCACCGCCGGCATCGGCGCCTTCCATGTCGGCGTCGAGCAGCACTGGTGGGAGGGGCTCTCCACCTGCAGCGCCGAGACCGGCACGGCCGACAGCCTGGAGGCCCTGCGCGCGCAGATCCTGGCGGCCCCGGTCGTGCGCTGCGACGAGGTCGCCTTCGCCTTTGCCGGCCTCTCGATGGCCGGCTGGAACGTCGTCTATGCCCTGGCCGCCGGCCTGTTCGCCGCCGCCGCCGCCTGGCGCACCCGCCCGAACGGCCCCGACGTGAAGGAGAAGACAGCATGAGCACCAGGCGCCTGCCTGGCGATCCCGACCGGAACGCGCTGGTCGATCGCATCGTCCGCGTCGACCAGGCCGGCGAGTTCGGCGCGCGGCAGATCTATCGCGGCCAGCTCGCGGTGCTGAAGGGCCGGCCCAGCGAGCCGGTGATCCGCGAGATGGCGGCCCAGGAAGAGGAACATCTGGCGGCCTTCGACGCTCTGATCCGCGAGCGCCGGGTGCGGCCGACCGCGCTCGCCCCGGTCTGGCGGATCGGCGCCTTCGCGCTGGGCGCGGGCACGGCGCTGCTGGGCGAGAAGGCGGCGATGGCCTGCACCGCGGCGGTCGAGGAGGTGATCGACCGGCATTACGCGGACCAGTCCGAGGCGCTGGCCGCCGCCGGTGGCGAAGAGGACCTGAAGGCGCTGATCGACCGCGCGCGCGCCGACGAGCAGGAGCACCGCGAGACCGCGCTGGCCGAGGGCGCCGAACGGGCGCCGGCCTATCCGCTGCTCAGCCGCGCGGTGAAGCTGACGACCCGGCTGGCGATCCGCCTGTCCGAGCGGATCTGAGGGTCGCCCGCGCCGGCTTACCGGCGACGGACGCTTCTGGCATGATCCGCGCCGGGAGGAACGCCGCATGAGCCTCGAGATTGAACCGCTGACCCCGCATTTTGCCGCCCGGGTTTCGGGCTTCTCGATCCGCGATGGCGTGGATGCGGAGACCTTCGCGGCGATCGAGGCCGCCTTCGAGGAACATTCGGTGCTGCTGTTTCCGGACCAGCCGGTCACGGACGAGGAGCAGATCGCCTTCTCGGAACGCTTCGGAGAACTGGAGGGCACGCTGAAGGGCGCGGTCGGCGCCGACAGCAAGCTCGCGCGCATCACCAACATCCTGCCCGACGGCAGCCTGAAGGATCCCGACAGCCAGCTCGCCCTGTTCACCCGGGCCAACATGTTCTGGCACGCCGACAGCACCTTCAAGGCGACGCCGGCCAAGGCTTCGCTGCTGTCCGCCCGCATCGTCCCGCCCGAGGGCGGCGATACCGAGTTCGCCTCGACCCGGGCGGCCTGGCAGGCGCTGCCGGAACGGACCCGGGCGGAGATCGAGAATCTCGTCGCCGTGCACGATCTCGCCTTCTCGCGCGAGAAGCTGGCGCCCGGGGCGATCAGCGACGAACAGCGCGCCGCACTGCCGCCGGTGCAGCAGGCGCTGGTGCGGACCAACCCGGTGAACGGCCGCAAGGCGCTGCTGCTGGGCGCGCATGTCTCGGGCATCGTCGGCATGAACGACATGCTGGGCCGCGCCCTGCACGACACCCTGATGGAATTCGCCACCCAGCCCGAGGCCACCTGGCGCCACAGCTGGCGCGCGGACGACATCGTCATGTGGGACAACCGCTGCGTCCTGCACCGCGGCCACCTCTACGACGAACGCAACCACCGCCGGCTGATGATCCGCACCACGGTGGCCGGCGCCGGCCCGACGGCGGCGGACGGGCAGGTGCTGCCCGCGGCGGCGGCCTGAACCCGGCCGAAGCGCGTCGCCGGTCTCAGGGTTCCAGTTCGGAATCCCAGTAGAGATAGTCCCGCCAATCCTCGTGCAGGTAGTTCGGCGGGAAGCGCCGGCCCTTCTCGTTCAGTTCGTGCACGCTGGGCCGGTAGGGCGCGAAGGCGAGATGCATGCCGGACTGTTTCGGCGTGCGCCCGCCCTTGCGCAGGTTGCAGGGCGCGCAGGCGGTGGTGACGTTCTGCCAGGAGGTGACGCCGCCCTGGCTGCGCGGCAGCACGTGATCGAAGGTCAGGTCGTGATTGTCGCCGCAATACTGGCAGGCGAAGCCGTCACGCAGGAACAGGTTGAAACGGGTGAAGGCGGGATAGCGCGCCGGCTTCACGTAGCGCTTGAGCGAGATCACGCTGGGCAGGGGCATCTCGAAGCCCGGCGAGCGGATCGTCCGCTCGTACTCGCTGACCACGTTGACCCGGTCGAGAAAGACCGCCTTGACCACGTCCTGCCAGTGCCAGACCGACAGCGGGAAATAGCTCAGCGGACGATAGTCGGCGTTGAGCACCAGGGCGGGCGAGGCGTCTGCGGATATCCCCATCGCGCCGGATCGCTTTCTCCTCGGACCGGGGGTACCGGTTGCGGAAGGAAACTATACCAGACCGGGCGCGCCGGCGATGCGGCGCTGCCGATCGTGCGCGAATTATACGACATGATGTGTGAAAGAAAAGCGACACCCCCGCATGTTGGGGGTGTGGACAAGTCTGCGGATAACGTCGCCAAGCTGTGCGGCCGCCGCGCCGCGCCCGCCTGCCAGGTCGCGCCGAAGTGCGCGCCTACGAAGATGCGCCGAAGTGCGCGCCTACGAAGATGCGCCGAAGTGCGCGCCTACGAAGATGCGCCGAAGTGCGCGCCTACGAAGATGCGCCGAAGTGCGCGCCTACGGAGATGCGCCGAAGTGCCCGCCTACGGAGATGCGCCGAAGTGCGCGCCTGCGAAGATGCGCCGAAGTGCGCGCCTACCAGGTCGCGCCGGGCGAGCGCGGCGCGTCCTTCAGCCAGTCGAGAAAGAAGGCGTGCAGGGCCGGGCCGGCGATCACCACGGAGGGATGGCGGGTGTCGCGGCGGTTGTAGCGGAAGCCCTCGCCGCGGGCCGTGCTCACCCGGCCGCCGGCCTCGGCGACGATCAGCTCGGCGGCGGCGATGTCCCAGTCGCTCTTGGCGTCGAGCGACAGGCAGACGTCGTAGCGTCCGCAGCCGACCAGCACCATGCGGTAGGCGATGGAATTGATGAAGTCGAACTGCATGCTGCGCGGCACGCCGCGCCAGCCGGCGCGCTCGAACACCCGGCGGCCCGAGAGCAGGCGGGCGCCGTCGAGATCCTCGCGGGTGCTGGCCCGGATCGCCGACCCGTTGAGGGTTGCGCCGCCGCCCAGCCGGGCCTCGAACAGCTCGTCCCGGGCCGGATTGTAGACCGCGCCCAGCAACGGCCGGCCGTCCTCGATCAGGGCGATGCAGACCGTGAACTCGCGCTTGCCTTTCAGGAAGGCACGGGTGCCGTCGATCGGATCGACGATCCACACCCGCCGGCGTTCGAGCCGGGCGGGATCGTCAGCCGTCTCCTCCGACAGCCAGCCGTAGCCCGGGCGGGCCTCGGTGAGCATCGCGCGCAGGAAGTCGTCGACCGCGTGATCGGCCTCCGAGACCGGATCGCCCGGCGCCTTGTCCCAGCTCTCCACCCCGTCGTGGAAGTAGCGAAGGGCGATGGCGCCGGCCTCGCGCACGGCGCGGTGCATCAGCGCCGCGTCCTGGGCGAGCGACGCGTCGGCCGGCGTTCCGGCGAGGCTCACGCCCCGGCCACCGTCAGGCCGTCGATGCGCAGCGTCGGTGCGTTGCTGCCGTAGCGGAAGGCGAGATCGTCGGCCGGCGTGGCCCGCGCGAACATCTCGATCAGGTTTCCGGCGATGGTGATCTCGCTCACCGGCTCGGCCAGGGCGCCACCGGCGATGCGGAAACCGGCGGCGCCGCGGCTGTAGTCGCCGGTCACCGCGTTGACGCCGAAGCCGATCAGCTCGGTGACGTAGAGACCTTCGCCCACCTGGGCGATCAGCGCCTCGGGCGAGACCGTGCCGGCTTCCATCCAGGTGTTGCTGGAGGACGGGCCCGGCGGTCCGCCGGTGCCGCGCGCGGCATGCCCGGTGGTGGCGAGGCCGAGCTGGCGGGCGGTGGCGCTGTCGAGCAGCCAGGTCGTCAGCCGGCCGTCCTCGATCAGCACCGTGCGGGCGTTGGCCACGCCCTCGCCGTCGAACGGCTTGGAGGCGAGGCCGCGCGGCCGGTGGGGATCGTCGACGATGCGGATTCCCGCAGCGAAGACCGCCTCGCCCATGCGCTCCTTCAGGAAGCTGGTGCCCCGGGCCACGGCGGCGCCCGAGATCGCCCCGGTCAGGTGACCGATCAGCGAGCGGGAGACGCGGGGATCGAACACCACCGGCATCGGTCCGCTTTCCAGCTTGCGCGGGTTGAGCCGGCGCACCGCCCGTTCGCCGGCCTCCCGGCCGACCGCCTCGACGTCGCGCAGGTCGGCGAAGTGGCGCGCGGAATCGAATTCGTAGTCGCGCTCCATCGCCGTGCCCTCGCCGGCCAGCACCGAGGCCGAGACGCTGTGCGAGGTGGCGGCGTAGGCGCCGGAAAAGCCGTGCGAGGTGACCAGCGCCACGCTGTTGCGGCCCCAGCCGGCGCTGCCGCCCTCGGAATTGCTGACGCCCGGCACCGCGCGGGCCGCCGCCTCGCAGGCCGCCGCGCGCTCGTACAGGCTGTCTATGTCGGGCTCGTGGTCGTCGGCGAGGTCGAGCGCCGGCGGCGCGCTGCACAGCGCCGCCGCGTCGGCGAGGCCGCACCAGGGATCTTCCGGGGCCGCGCGCGCCATGTCGACGACCCGGCGGGCGAGCTCGGAGAGCGCCGTGGCGGAGAAATCGTTCGACGAGGCGATCGCCTGTCGCCGGCCGATCATCACCCGCAGGCCCAGGTCGCGGCTTTCCGAGCGCTCCAGATCCTCGCGCGCGCCCAGCCGCACGCTGGCGCCCAGCGACTGGCTTTCCACCACCAGGGCATCGGCGCTGTCGGCGCCGGCGGCGCGGGCCTTGGAAAGCAGGTCGTCGAGCAGGGAGAGATAGGCGTTGGGGGAATCGAAGGGCATGGGGCGGGCGGCTCCGGTACGGGTGAGGCGGGCTCTATCACGTTATAGCGTTATATAGGGTGCGACGGGCGGCGGGCGAATTGCCGCCGCGGACCAGGGGCGAGGCGGCCATGCGACTGCAGGACCTGCTCATCCAGGCACCGCCGGAGGGCGTCGATCTTCAGGACCTGCCGGTCCGTTTCGTCACCCTGCGCGGCCGCAAGGCGCGGGTGATCCTGGTGGGCGGCGTGCTGTTCGTCGCCGTGGCGCTGCTGCTGCTCTTCCAGGTCAGCCCGCACCGGCGCGCGCCGCAGATCCTGTGGCAGTATTTTCCGCTCGTGCATCTTACCCTCGGCCTCGCCGCGATCGCGGTCGGCGCCTGGGCCACGGCGCGCCGGCGCAGTGTCGAGCTCGGCCCTGAGAACCTGGTGCTGAAGGACCGCTGGCTGCATCGCGGACCGCGCCAGCGCCGCGTGCGGCTGTCGGACTATGCCGGCATCGCCCTCGAGCGCACCGGCATCCGCCGCAAGCGCAACGCCGTGCCCGGTTACCAGGTCGTGCTGCGCCATGCGCTTGCCGACAACGTGGTGCCGCTGCTGCGCAATACCGACGAACTGGCCGCGCTCGCCTATCAGAAGCAGGCGGCGCGCAGGCTCGGTCTGCCGATGATCGGGCTCGACGGCCAGGTCCGCCCGCCCGACAGCCTCGATCTGAGCTTGTCCGAACGGATCGCCCGCGGCGGCGTCGCCTTTGACGCCGCGCCGGAACCGCCGCCCGAAGGCTGTTTCGCCGAGGCCGACGGCGACGCGCTGGTGGTCACCGCGACGCGGCCGCCCTATTCAACCGGCATTGCCGCGACCCTGCGCCGGCTGCTCGGGCCCGGAAGCCGGACCTGGCGGCGGTTCGGCCACAACTGGCGCTGGCGCCTGGCCCATTTCCTCTTCGTCCTGGGCTTCGCGGGCGTCGGCGGGGGCGTGGCCCTGGGCGATCCGTTCACGCCGCTGCCGCTGGCCGCGATCGGGGCAACGCTCGTGTTCGCGCCGCTGGTCGTCCACCTCGTTCTGCGGCTCTGGAACCGGCGCCGGCGCGAACGCCTGCGGGTCTCGCCGCGCGGCGCCTCGGTCTGCATGGCGACGCCGGAGGGCGAGCACGGCAGACGGGACCTGGCGGCGGGGGAGATCGAGGCGGTCGAACTCGGCGCCGACAGCGATCGGGCACACGGTCTGCACCTGGTGTCGGGACGGCAGATCCTGCATTTCGGCGCGGATCTTCCCGATCCGGCGCTGGCCTGGTGCCGGCGCGTGGTGCTGGCGCACCTGGCCCCGGCGACAGCGCCGCCGGAGGCCGATCGATAGGTGGGGGCTGCGGTGGCCGCGGGCCGTCAGGCGCTCATCAGGCCGCGGGCCTCGTTCGCCGGCTCCAGCCGGTTGTAGCGCCGCAGCAGGGCGCGCAGGTCGCGGCGCTCGCCGTGCAGCCGGACACCGGTGACGACCACCTCGATCGAGGAGATCACGGCGAAGGCGGCGATCGGGAACAGGCCGAGCCCGATCCAGATGGCGAGGGCGGGGTCGGTCAGCGCCATGCCCAGGGTGCAGGCGGGCCAGAGCAGGAACAGCAGCGCGTTGCGTCTGATCGTGTAGTTCAGGGTCGAGAACCGTCTCTCGATCTCGCGCAACGCATCCGGCGCGGTCAGCAGTTTGAGGGTGGTGTCGCGGACCGGGTGGATACTGGTAGCCATGCCCTCTGCCTCTTTCTCGTTTTGCACCGGCGCGACGCCCGAGTGGTGCAGGACGTCACGGGGCCGGCGCGACCGATGCCCCTTGGCCCGGAAGGAGCAAGGCCCGGGCCAGCATGGCCGGTCAGATTTTGCGAGTGGACAGGGAGGCCGCGCGGGGCAGTCGCCGCGGGGCCGTGCCGGCGAGGCCGTTCCGGGCTGGCGGCTCGAGGTCAGTCGCGGCGGAACTGCTTGGCCAGCGCCAGGGTCTGCTTCTGGTAGTTCGAGCCGATGGCGCTGCCATAGAGCCGTTCCGGGCGGGCGCTCATGCGCTCGTAGACCAGGCGGCCGACGGTCTGGCCGTGCTCCAGCAGGAAGGGCACGTCGTGCGAGCGGATTTCCAGTACCGCCCGCGTGCCCTGGCCGCCGGCCTCGGCCCAGCCGAAACCGGGATCGAAGAAGCCGGCGTAGTGCACCCGGAACTCGCCGACGAGAGTATCGTAGGCGACCATCTCGGCGGCGCTGTCCGGGGGCACCGTGATCGCCTCGCGGGAGGCCAGGATGTAGAAATCGTCCGGGTTCAGGATCAGCCCGTCGCCGTCGCCGGCGCGGATCGGCTCCCAGAACTCGGCCGCGTCGTAGCCGCCCACCCGGCGCAGGTCGATCAGGGCGGCGTGGTGGCGGGCCTTGTAGCCGATCAGCCCGTCGCCGCCCGGCCCCTTCAGGTCGACGGTCATCGAGATGCCGTCCTCGATCCGCTCCTCGCCGGGGGCGGCATGCACCAGCGGCGTCCGCGCATGCAGCGCCCGCAGCTCGGCGTCGCTGTAGCGCTCGTTGCCCGAGCGCAGGCGCAACTGGCTGAGGGCGTCGCCCGGACGCACCAGGATCGAGAAGGTGCGCGGCGCGATCTCCAGGTAGAGCGGCCCGGCATAGCCCGCCGGCGCGCGGTCGAAGGTCTCGGCCCGGTCGGTCAGCAGGCGTGTGAAGACGTCGAGCCGGCCGGTGGAGCTTTTCGGGTTGGCGATTGCCGACAGGGTCTCGGGCAGCGCCAGCCGCTCCATCAGCGGCACGATGTAGAGGCAGCCGCGTTCCAGCACCGCGCCCGAATCGTCGAGCGCGACCTCGTGCATGCAGAAGCGATCGAGCTTGGTGGCAACGGTTTCCTCCCGGCCGGGCAGGAAGCTGGTGCGCACGCGGTAGGCCACGCGGCCCAGCCGAAGGTCCAGGCTGGCCGGCTGGATCTGGCCCTCCGCGAATGGGCTCTCCGCCGCGATCGCGCCGCGTTCGACCAGGGCGGCCAGATGCGTGTCGGCGAGGATCCCGGGAGCGGGGCTGGAGGGCTCGGGCATGGCGGGCTCTTGCTGCGGACGGTCGGACGGACGGCCGGCTTATACCGAATCGTCGCGCGAAGTCCCGATTTTAGAGCACGTTTTCACAGACTGGAGCGCAACGCCCGCGGGGCGCAGCGGGGCGTTCAGTAGCTGCGTTCGCTGAACGGCAGGATCGCGGCGCCGACCACCGGGCCGTGGCCGTCGCGCTGCAGGATCACCGCGCAGCGATCGGGTCCGCGGCTCCACAGATCGTCGGTGGACAGCGCGATCTCCATCGCCTCGCCGCGCCACAGGCCGAGATTGCGGATGTCCCGCACCACGTTGTGATAGGTGATCGTGTGTCCGGCATTCTCGCCCCGGCGGATCCGCTGCGAGCGCTGCAGGTCGTAGCGCACCAGCCAGACCGTGGCGTCGCCGTCCAGCGCCGCCTCGTCGATGTGCAGCACCACCATGCCGTCGTGCCGGCTGAAGCGGATCGGCACGCTGGTGGGCCGGTCCCCGGCGGCCTGCCGGATCGCATCCTCCACCCGAACGGCATGCGAGCCGACGACATCGAGATGGCCGTCGATCACCATTTGCGGGGTGTAGACGCTGCGCCGGCGCATGCTGCGGGCATAGTTGCGCTGGCGCTCGCTGTGGGCCGGGCTGGCGAAGGTGTCCTTCCAGCCCAGATAGTCCCAGTAGTCGACATGGAAGGACAGCGCCAGCACGTCGTCGCGCTCGGCCAGCCGGCCGGCCAGCGCGTCGGCCGGCGGACAGGACGAGCAGCCCTGCGAGGTGAACAGTTCGACGACCACGGGCATGCTGTCGGCACGCACCGGCGATGCGAAGGCCAGCGCCAGCAGCAGGGCGGCCAGAAGGGAGCGCAGGGGGAGCGGGAATGCCATGGTCGGCGACCTTAGGCCCCGCCCCGTTCAAGCGGAAGTCACGACGGCGCGATAGTTTCCGCCGCGGTCACCTGGCGATGCAGCGGTCGGCCTTGCACCTGTTCGAGCGGCACTGGGCGTCCACCGAGCAGGCGGCGCCGACCGGCTTGTCCGTCGCGCCGCAGAAATTCCATCTCAGCGTGCGCTTGTGGCAGATCGATAGGGCACTCTAACAGTCGTCGACGATCGTCGACATGTGGCGGGTGATGAAGCCGGCGGCCATCCGCATGCCTTCGCTGGCCTGCGGTCCGCAATTCCTGATCTCGAACGCGTCGGCCCGCGGGGTGACGGCCACGAGCAGCAGCCCGGCCAGGGCGAACAGGAAGCGATGCATCGGCTCCTCCCTGAAGACGGGCACGGGCAACGACAATACACGCGATACTGGCATGGCCCGGGCGAAAGCCAAAAAAGAAGGCGGCCCGAAGACCGCCTTCCCGTTTCTCGCCGAGGCGTGGTGCGCGGCGTCAGGCCGCTTCGGCCTCGTTCATCAGGTTGCGCAGCACGTACTGCAGGA
>JBGTSP010000059.1:0-19497 GCA_041940205.1 Alphaproteobacteria bacterium | reverse complement strand
GATGCGCATCGCCATCGAGGCGGCCCGCTTCACCGGCGACGAGGCCAATGCCCTGCGCCACGCCATGGCCACCTTCCGCCGCCGCGGCACCATCGAGACCCTGGAGGAGAAGATGGTCGGCCGGATGGTCGCCCGCGGCTACGAGGCCGACTTCGCGCAGCGCTGCTTCGACCAGATCAAGGGCTTCGGCGAATACGGCTTCCCGGAGAGCCATGCCGCCTCCTTCGCCCTGCTGGTCTATGTCTCCTCCTGGATCAAGTGCCACTATCCCGCGGCCTTCTGCTGCGCCCTGCTGAACGCCCAGCCCATGGGCTTCTACGCCCCCGCGCAGATCGTCCGCGACGCCCGCGAGCACGGCGTCGCCGTGCGCCCCGTCGACATCAACGCCAGCGACTGGGACAACCTGCTGGAAGCCGATCCCGCGAGCGCCGGCGGCCGGGCCGTGCGCCTGGGCTTCCGTCAGGTCAAGGGCGTGCCGGAAGACGCGGCCCGACGCCTGGTGGCGGCCCGGGGCGCCGGCTATGCCGATCTGCGCGACCTGCACGAACGCGCGGGGCTCGCCCGCGGTGTGCTGGAGAAACTGGCCACGGCGGATGCCTGCCGCGGTCTCGGCCTGGACCGCCGCGCCGCCCTGTGGGCGGTCAAGGCGCTTCCCGACACCGCCGCCCTGCCGCTGTTCGCCGCCGTGCGGGCGCGCGAGGAGGGCGCGGACCCCGCCGTCGCGCTGCCGCCGCTCTCGGCCTCGGAGGAGGTGGTCGACGACTACCAGAGCCTGCGCCTGTCGCTGCGGGCGCATCCGCTGTCCTTCCTGCGCGACGACATGGCCGGCCGCGGCCTCCTGCCCACCGCCGGGCTGGCGGATCTGAAGGACGGCGATCGCGCGGCGGTGGCCGGAATCGTCATCGTCCGCCAGCGGCCCGGCAGCGCGAAGGGCGTGATCTTCATGACCCTGGAGGACGAGACCGGGATCGCCAACGCCGTGGTCTGGCCGAAGACCTTCGAGCCCTACCGCAAGGTGGTGATGGGCAGCCGCATGGTGATGATCCGCGGCCGCATCCAGCGCAGCGGCGACATCATCCACCTGATCGCCGCTCACCTGGAGGACTGGTCGGCCGAGCTGCTGCGCCTGTCGGAGGATGCCGACCTGCTGCACGCCGAGGTCGCCCGCGCCGACGAGGTCCGCCGCCCGGGCCGCGATCCGGTGACGCGGGCGATGAACCAGGCCCGTGGCCGCCGGGCGGGCGCCCTGCCGCCGCTGTTGCCGGCCCGCCATCCCCGGGCGCTGCGCGACCTCGTGCCCAAGTCCCGCGATTTCCACTGACCCGGCCGTCCGCTAATGTGGCCTGGATCCCCGCACCGGCGCGGCGGACATTCGGGAGGACGAACCGTGAAGCTAGGAATTCTGCTCGGCACCGGCGGTGGCGGCTATCAGATCGACCTGGAACGGGTGAAGGAGGCCGAGAATCTCGGCTACGACTCGATCTGGACCTCGGAGGCCTGGGGCGCCGACGCGATCTCGCCGGCCGCCTGGGTGCTCGCCAACACCAGCCGCATCAAGGTCGGCACGGCGATCATGCAGATGTCCGCGCGCACGCCGGCGATGACCGCGATGACGGTGATGACCCTGCAGCAGCTTTCGAACAACCGCTTCATCCTCGGCATCGGCCCGTCCGGCCCGCAGGTTATCGAGGGCTGGCACGGCCAGCCCTTCGGCAAGCCGCTGATGCGGACCAAGGAATATGTCTCGATCATCCGCAAGATCCTGGCCCGCGAGCAGCCGCTGACGCATGAGGGCGAGCACTACCAGATCCCCTACAACGGCCCCGGCGCCACCGGCCTCGGCAAGCCGCTGAAGAGCATCCTGCACGGCAATCCGGAGCAGAAGATCTACACCGCCTCGTTCTCGCCGCGCGGCATGACGATGAGCGCCGAGGTCGCCGACGGCGTCTTCCCGATCTTCATGAATCCCGAGCGCTTCGACGTCTTCGAGCCCTACATCACCAAGGGGTTCGAGAAGGCCGGGGGCGGCAAGAGCCTGGAGAACTACGACATCGCCCCGTTCTGCCGGATCTCGATGGACGTCGATCTCGACAAGGCCCGGCTGCCGATCAAGGAGAACCTGGCGCTCTATATCGGCGGCATGGGCGCGCGCGAGAAGAACTTCTACAACGATTTCGCCAAGCGCATCGGCTACGAGGAAGAGGCCGTGAAGATCCAGGACCTGTTCCTGGGCGGCAAGAAGGCCGAAGCCGTGGCCGCCGTGCCCGACAGCCTGGTCGACGAGGTCAGCCTGGTCGGTCCGAAGGAGCGCATCGTCGAGCGGCTGGAGGCCTGGAAGGCGGCGGCGAAGGCGCGCCACGTCGATTCCCTGCTGCTCGCCAGCACCGACATCGCGGCGATGCGGGTGGTCGCCGAGGCGGTTCTCTAGACGAGATGCAAGTCCCGTTCGCCGCCGGCACCCGGGCCGACGGCGAACGGGTCAGCGTTCGCGAAAGGCTTCCTGGCGCAGTTTCAGCACGGGCGTGACGAGGTAGTCGGCCACGGTGCGTGTTCCGGTGCGGATGTCGACGGTGGCCTGCATGCCCGGCGAAATCGGCAGCGTGTCCTGGGTCGGTCCCAGCCAGGCCTTCCGCGTCTCGACCACGACCTGGAAATAGGGCGGACCGTCCACCGGATTGGTGGCGTCGGCGGCGACCCGCACCACCGCGCCGTCGAGACCGCCGTAGCGGGCGAAGTCGTAGGAGGAAACCTTCACCACCGCCGCCTGGCCGGGTTGCACGAAGCCGCGGTCCTCGGGCCGCAGCCGGGCCTCGACCACCAGCCGTTCGGCGGTCGGCACGATCTCCATCAGCACGTCGCCCGGACCGATCACGCCGCCGATCGTGTTCACCGCCAGCTTCTGCACCACCCCGTCGATCGGCGCGACGATCGCGGTGCGCCCGGCCTGGTCCTCGGCAGTGGCCAGCAGTTCCCGCGTCCGCGCGATCATCAGGTCCAGCTTGCCCAGCGCCTCGCGGGCCTCCGCCGTGAACTCGGCGCGCAATTCCTCGGCCCGCCGGCGCGCCTCGTCGCGCTCGGCCTCCAGCCGCGGCAGGCTGGCGCGCAGCGTGGCCATGTCGCCCTGCAGCCGCTTCACGTCGGCCTGGCGGTCGAGATGGTCGAGTTTCGAGGTCAGGCCGTCCTTGCGCAGGTCGGCCGAGATCGACAGTTTCTCCCGCGCCAGCTTCAGGTCCGCCGCCAGCGCGGCGATCGCGGTGCGGGCCTCCTTCAGCGCCAGGCTGCGCTGGGCGATCTTCTGTTCCTGGACCGCCACCGCCTTGGCCAGGCTGTCGCGTCGCGCGGCCAGCGCGGCGGCTTCCGCGGCGGCGAGCTCCGGCTGGCGACCGCGCGGCCCTTCCGGAAAGTCCGCCGCATCCGTGTCGCCCTCGGCCTCGGCCTGGCGCCGCGCGCGCTGCAGCAGGTGACCGTCCAGCCGGACCTCGAGCTCGCGCCGGTTGACCGCGCCCGCGCCCAGCTTCACCCGCACCAGCGGCGTGCCGGCCGTGACGCTCTGGCCCTCAGAGACCAGGATCGCCTCGATCAGGCCGCCCTCGAGATGCTGGATGCGCCGCACGTCGCCCTGCGGCACCACCTCGCCCTCGGCCACGGCGACCTCCTCAAGCGGCGTCACCCAGGCCCAGGCGGCGAAGGCCAGCGTGATCACCAGCACCACCCGGCCGGCCCAGCGCCAGGCGGTGATGCGGTAGCTCTCGCGCAGGGTCTCGAGCGGGTTCATGCACCCTCCGTACCGGCGGCACGCAAAGGCGTCGGCGCGGCCTGCAGGCGCGGCAGGATCTCATCCGGCCGGCCGGCCGCGGTGATCCGGCCGGCTTCGATCACCAGCAGCGAATGGCAGATCCTCAGCAGCGCCGGGGCATGGGTGACCACCAGCACGGTGCGCTCGCGGCCCAGCCGCTCCAGCAGCTCGACGACCTGCCGCTCACCCTCGCTGTCGAGATGCGCGGTGGGCTCGTCCAGCAGCAGCACCCGGGGATCGCCCAGCAGCGCGCGGGCCAGCGACAGCCGCTGCAGGATACCCGCCGGCAGGCTGCGGCCGCCTTCTCCGACCGCCGTGCCGTAGCCGTCGGGAAGGGACGCGGCATAGGCATGCAGACCGGCCTGCCGGGAGGCCGCGACGATGGCCTCGTCGTCCGCCTCCGGCTGGCGCAAGGCAATGTTGTCCCGCAGGCTGCCGGCGATCAGCGGGCAGGTCTGGCCGACATAGCCGACATGGCGCACGATCTCGCTGCTGGCGAACTGCCGCAGGTCCGCGCCGTCGAGGCGGGCCCGGCCGGCCTGCGGCGTCAGCACCCCCAGCAGCACTTTCAACAGGGTCGACTTGCCGGCGCCGTTGGGACCGACAATACCGTGCAGCCCGCCGGCCTCGACCTGCAGCGAAACCGAATCCAGCGCCGGCGCCTCGTCCTCGCCATAGCGCAGCGTGACGGCATCCAGCGACAGCGCCCCGGAAACCGACTTCAGGCCGACCGCGGCGCCCGGACTCTCCTGTGGCAGGCGCATCACCTCGCGCACCCGCGCCAGCGCCTGGCGGCCCGCCGACAGGCCGCGCCAGGCGCCCACCAGTTGATGGAAGGGTTGCACGATGCGCGCGCCCAGCATGTTGGCGGCGATCAGGGCGCCGATGGTCAGCTCGCCCCGGACGATCGCCAGCGCGCCGACCGTGGTCAGAATCACGGTGGTGGCCACGGTCAGGCCGTGCCCCAGGTTGGCGAAGGCATCGGCGCGGGCGCCGCGGCCGAGCGCCGCGGCGATGGCCGCCGCATGGCGCGATTCCCAGGCCGTCTGCAGCGGCGCGAAGGCGCCGATCGCCTTCAGTTCCGCGCGCCCGCCGATCAGGTCGCCGATGACGCTGTCGCGTTCCTGGGTGACGCCGCGCTCGCGGTTGCTGGCCCGGCGCAGCAATGCGCCGGCCAGCCAGGAGACCAGCACGAAGACCGGCAGCATCAGGGCCAGCACCAGGCCCAGCGGCGGTGCGATCAGGAACACCACGCCAAGGAACAGCACGCTGAACGGCAGGTCGCAGAGCAGGGCCGCACTGGCGCCGGAAAAGGCGTTGCGCACGAGATCGAGATCGACGAACAGCCGGCGCCAGTAGCTCTCGGGACGCTGCTGCAGGATCGTGAGCGGCAGGCGCGCGAACCGCGCGACCAAGGCGCGCCCGAGCTCGACGTCGATCCCCAGCGAGATCCGCCGCAGGATGGCCGAACGCCCCTGGCGCACCAGCAGGTCGAACAGGATCGCCAGGGACACGCCGATCACCAGCCCCTGCAGCGTGGTCAGGCCGGCATGGAAAATCACCCGGTCGTAGACCTGCAGGACGAACAGCGGCACGGCCACCGCGAGCACGTTGACGACCAGCGACAGGGCGGCCACTTCCAGGTAGGCGCCGGTCAGCGGCGCCAGCACCCGCGAGAAGCGCCAGGGCGGCGCGGCGCGGTCGATCCCGGCTTGCGTTTGCGGCTTGGCCATGTCACGCACGTCCTTTCGGATCACACTGTAGCCGATCGAAGCAAGTATCGCGCCGTTTCGAGGTTGTCCGTCTTGCCGAATTGCCGTCTTCCCGGGCTCTGTGCCGCATCGGCGCTCTGGCTCGGCCTTCTGGCCGGGCCGGCGCCCGCGCAGACGGTACAGGACATGCTTTCGGCGATGCTGGCAGCCCATCCCGACATCGCCGCCGCCCGCGAGGATGTCGCCGCCTCGGAACACAACCTCAAGCGCGTCGGTGCCCGTTTCCTGCCGACCCTGACCGCCCGGGGCGACTACGGCTACAACCGGGTGGACAACTCCACGCGCACCACCGTCAACGGCGGACCCTCCGACCAGCCCAGCGAACTGGCCGCGCTCACCCTGAAGGAGAGCCTGTTCAACGGCTTCCGCACCTTCGCCGAGCGCGACCAGGCCGAGGCGCAACTGAACGAGCGCCGGCTCGGCCTGCGCGAGACCCGCCAGCGCCTGCTGCTGGAGGGGATGAGCGCCTATCTCAACGTCTTGCAGCAGGACGAACTCCTGCGTATCGCCCGGCGCAACGAGGAGAGGATCCGCGAGCAGCTCCAGGTCGAGGACGAGCGCGTGCGCCGGGGATCGGGCCTGACCGTCGATGTCCTGCAGGCGAAGACCCGCCTGCAGATCGCCAAGGAGCAGCGGGTCGCCACCGAAGGCCGACTGCGCGCGGCGAAGGCGGCCTATGTCCGCCTGTTCGCCAGCGCGCCCGACACCGGGACGATGAAGGTGCCGAACTTTCCCCGGGCGCTGGTGCCGGGCAGCCTGGAGGAGGCCCTGGAAACCGCTGTCGCGATCAATGTCCGCCTGCAGCGCAGCCTGGCGGCGCTGGAGGCGGTCGAACAACAGCGCCGCATCGCCGATTCCGGCTTCTATCCCAATGTCGACCTGGTCGCCGAGGGCGAATACGAGGATGACGAGACCGGACTGCGCAAGGAGATGTTCCTGGGCGTGCGCACCAACTGGGAGCTGTTTTCCGGCTTCGGCACCCGCGCGGCGAGCCGCCAGGCGGCCCGGCAGAAGGCCGCCGCGCTGCAGCGTCACGACAGCACCGTGCGCAGCGTGCGCGAGAGCGTGACCATCGCCTGGGACGGCCTGCAGACCAGCCGCGAGCGTACCGGGCTGCTGGAGAACGCCAGCGCCATCGCCTTCGAACTGTTCCAGGCGCGGCGCAAGCTCCGCGATCTGGCGCGCGAGACGGTGATCAACGTGCTGGACGCCGAGCGCGAGTACAACACCGCGCTCTCGCGGCAGACCGCGGCGCGGTTCGAGACCCTGACCGCCGCCTATCGCCTGCTGTTCGAGATCGGCCGCCTGACCGCCGACAATCTCAAGGTCGCGGTGCCCGGCGCTGCGGACTGAGCATGCGATTCAGGTAAAGCTGAAGTCGCCGGCCTGCAGCTGGTCGCCGCCCATCGTCGCCACCTGGTAGGCATCGCCCGTCGCCCCGCCGGTGGCGTCGAAATAGAGCGCATTGCCGTCGAGGATGAAGGCGGCCTCGCCGCCGACATTGTTGCCGATCGCCTGGATGAAGTAGTTCTGGCCCAGGGTCGCGCTGCCGGCGCCGCCGCCCACGTTGGCCCAGTTGGCGGCCGTGAACTCCATCTTGTCCGTACCCGATTCCAGGTCGTTGACGGAATCGATGTTGCCCTCGTCCTGCACCTCGAAGCGGAAGACGTCGGCGCCATTGCCGCCGGTGAGAAAGTCGTCGCCGAGCTGGCCGACAAGAGTGTCCGCCCCGTCGCCGCCGACCAGGGAGTCCTGGGCGTTGCCGCCCAGCAGCAGGTTGGCGTTGCCGTCGCCGGTCAGGGTGTCGCCGAAGGCGCTGCCGATCACGCCCTCGAAGTTCGCCAGCGTGTCGGTGCCGAGACCGCCTGTCGCGGTGTTGTCGTGGCTGGCATTGTTGAGGTTGATGTTCACGCCCGACCCGGCATCCGCATAGCTGACCAGGTCGACGCCGTTGCCGCCGTCGAGGGAATCGTTGCCGGCATTGCCCGCCAGCGTGTCGTTCTCGTCGCCGCCCTCGAGCGTGTCGTTGCCGGTGCCGCCGGTGAGCGAATCCGCACCGCCGTCACCGGAGAGGGAATCCGCGCCGCCGTCGCCGGAGAGCGTGTCGGCATCGGCGCCGCCCAGCAGGGTGTCGCCGTCCTCTCCGCCGCTGAGATTGTCGTTGCCGGCGCCACCTTCGAGCGAATCCGTACCGCCGTCGCCCTGCAGGACATCGTTGCCGTTGCCGCCGAACAGGCGGTCGTTGCCGGCATTGCCGTCGAGCGTGTCGGCGGACGTGCTGCCGTTGAAGGTATCGTTGCCGGTGCCGCCGATCAGCCATTCGATGTCGATGAAGCTGTCGTCGCCGAAGCCGCCATTGTTGGCATCGCTCTGCACGCCGGTGCCGGCCGTCAGGTTGAGGGCATTGGCGGTCGCCGAATAGTCCACCCGGTCGATGCCGGACGAGCCGTCCAGCGTGTCGTTGCCGGCTTCCGCCGTGAACAGGTTGCTGCCGGCGCCGCCCTGCAGGGAATCGTTGTCGGCCCCGCCGAACAGCGTGTCGTTGCCCGAACCGCCCAGCAGGGTGTCGTTGCCGCCTTCGCCGGTGAACGTCATCGCCAGGCTGTTGGCGCTGCCGTCGACACTGTCGGCGCCGTCTCCGGTGGTGAAGGCGAGCCCGCCGCCGGAAATGCCGCTGCCGTTCAGATCGTTGCTTACGGTGATCGTGTCACCCTGGCTGCCGGTGTTGATCTGTACCTGCTCGGTGGTGCTCAGCACGATCGTGGCCGTGCCGTCGGCGACCTGCGCCGTGGCGCCGCTGCGCGACAGCGTCACCGAGGCCGCGCTTCCCGACGGGCCGGTGAAGGTGAAACTGTCGGTGTTGTTGCCGCCGGTGATGGTGTCGCTGCCGTCGCCGTCGTTCCAGGTGAAGGTATCGTTGCCGTCGCCGCCATCGAGAATATCGGCGCCGGTATCGCCGTCGATCAGGTCCGCGCCGCCGCCGCCCAGGATCGTGTTGGCCGCGGTCGAGCCCGTCAGCGTGTCGCCGCCGCTGCCGGAGGTCAGGTTCTCGACGTTCTGGATCGTGTCGGTGCCCTGGGTGCCGCCGATGGCCTGCGCCGTCGCCGTCCCCAGATTGATCGTCAGGTTGCCGGTGGCCGCGCTGTAGTCCGCAAGGTCGGTATCGTCACCGCCGTCCAGCGTGTCGTCGCCGCTGCCGCCGATGAGCGTGTCGTTGCCCGCGAGACCGGTCATGTTGTCGTTGCCGGCGCCACCCTCGATCCGGTTGGCGTTGCCGTCGCCCGCCAGTGTGTCGTTCTGGTCGGAGCCCACGAGATTCTCGATGCCGCTCAGCGTGTCCGTCCCCTGGCCCGTGGCGGTGCCTGCCGCGAGGTCCGCGGAAACCGCGGTCGAGACACTGGCGAAGGAGGCAGTAT
Organism: Alphaproteobacteria bacterium; assembly: GCA_041940205.1. GTDB lineage: Bacteria > Pseudomonadota > Alphaproteobacteria > JBGTSP01. Next base: position 10,513 of record JBGTSP010000059.1, on the reverse strand, counting down.
CGGTGCCGGCATTGCCGATCAGGGAATCGTTGCCGGCAGCACCGTCGAGCGTGTCGTTGCCGCTGCCGCCGTCGAGCGTGTTGCCGTTGGCATCGCCGGTGAGCGCATCCCCCGACGCCGAGCCGACCAGGTTCTCGATATCGGTGAGCGTGTCGGTGCCGTCACCGGTCGCGCTGCCGCTGGTCAGGCTGGCGGTGATCGCCGAACCGGAAGCCGAATAGTCCGCCGTGTCGGTGCCGGTACTGCCGTTCAGCAGGTCGTTGCCGCCGCCGCCGACGAGCGTGTCGTTGCCGCCGCCGCCGAACAGCTGGTTGGCATTGGCGTCGCCGGTCAGGGCGTCGTTGTTGCTGCCGCCAAGAACGACCTCGATATTGCTCAGCGTGTCGGTGCCTTCGCCGGTGGCGCTGCCGGTCGCCAGGTTGACCGTCAGGGCGGAGGCGACGAGGGAATAGTCCGCACGGTCCAGCGCACCGTCGCCGCCGTCGAGGCTGTCATTGCCGTCGCCGCCGAACAGGGTGTCGTTGTCGTCGCCGCCGAGCAGGGTGTCGGCCTCGGATCCGCCGTAGAGAATGTCGCCCGCGGCGCCGCCCTCGAGACTGTCGGCGCCGGCCGCGCCGGTCAGCGTGTCCGCGCCGCCGTTACCGAACAGCCGGTTGGCGTTGCCGTCGCCGGTCAGGCTGTCGCCGGCGGAGCCACCAAGCACGATCTCGATATTGCTCAGCGTGTCGGTGCCCTCTCCGCTGGCCGCGCCGGTCGCCAGATTCACGTCCAGCGCGCTCGAGACCGCGGAATAGTCGACCTGGTCGAGCGTGCCGGCGCCGCCGTCGAGACTATCGTTGCCACTGCCGCCACGCAGCGTGTCGTCGCCCGCGCCGCCGAACAGGCTGTCGTTCTCGCTGCCGCCGTCCAGCAGGTCGTTCTCGGTACCGCCGAACAGGCTGTCGGCGCCGGCCCCGCCGAACAGCGAGTCGCTGTCCGCATCGCCGCTCAGGCTGTCGTCGCCGTTCTCGCCGGTAAGACTGTCGGCGCCCGATCCGCCGATCAGGGTATCGGCCTCGTCGCCGCCCGTCAGCGTATCCGCGTCCGCGCCGCCGTCGAGTGAATCCGCGCCCGCGCCGCCGGTCAGCGTGTCCGCGCCGGCGAGCCCGAACAGCGTATCGTTGCCACCACCGCCGCTCAGGCTGTTGGCGCCGGCATCGCCGGTGATGGAATCGGCGGCCGCCGTACCGATCACGTTTTCCACGCCGCTGATCGACCCGGTCCCGCCGCCACTCAGGGTGCCGGCGGTGAGCGACAGGGTGATCGCGGAGGCGGCGCCCGAGAAATCGGCGGTATCGGTGCCGGCGCCGCCGAACAGCAGGTCGGCGCCGTCGGCAACGAGAGAGTCGTTCCCGCCTCCGCCTTCCAGGCGGTTGACATCGGTATTGCCCGTCAGCGTGTCGGCGAAGCCGGTGCCGACGACATTCTCGATACCGACAAGCGTGTCCGTGCCTTCGCCGGAAGCCGCTCCGGTCGTCAGATTGGCCGTCACCGCACCGCCGGCGGCGGAGAAGTCCACGGTGTCGCTGCCGTCGCCGCCGACCAGGCTGTCGTTGCCCGCACCGCCGATCAGGCTGTCGTCGCCGAGACCGCCGCTCAGCGTGTTGGCATTGCCGTCGCCGGTCAGCGTGTCCGCGAAGGCCGAACCGGAAAGCGCCTCGAAGCCGCTCAGCGTATCCGTGCCGTCGCCGCTGGCGCTGCCGGTCGCGAGACTGGCATTGACGCCCGCCGACGAGGTCGCAAAGGACGCGGTATCGCTGCCGCCGCCACCAATGAGGCTGTCGTTGCCACCGCCGCCGTCGATGGTGTCGTCGCCGGTGCCGCCGTCGAGCGTCTCGGCGCCGCTGCCGCCGGTAAGGAAATCGCTGCCGCTGCCTGAAAGGAGGACCTCGAAACCGGTCAGGACGTCATTGCCCTCGCCGACGGCGCCCCCCGCCGCGAGATTGACCGTCAGCGCCGCGGTCACGGCCGAATAGTCCAGCGTGTCGGTACCGGTACCGCCGGCCAGGGAATCGTCGCCGGCGCCGCCGCGCAGCAGGTCGTTCCCCCCGCCACCATCGATCGCATCGTTGCCGTTGCCGCCGAAGAGCTGGTTGGCGTTGGCGTCACCCAGCAGGATGTCGGCCTGGACCGACCCGGTGAGATTCTCCACTCCGGAGATCGCGCCCGTGCTGCCGCCACCGCTCAGGGTGCCGCCGGCAAGGTCGACCGAAACCCCGGCAGCGGCCGCCGAGAAATCGACGAAGTCCGTTCCGTCACCGCCGAACAGGCTGTCCGCGCCGTCACCCGTCATGCTGTCGTCGCCGGCTCCGGCCTCGAACCGGTTGGCCCCCGCCGTGCCGGTCAGGGAATCGTTGAAAGCGCCGGCGGTGATCTCCTCGATGCCCGAGAGCTGGTCGTTGCCGAAGCCGCCACCGATCGCCTGGGCGCCGGCCTGACCGAGATCCACCGTGAGCGCGCCGGTCGCGCCGCTATAGTCGATCCGGTCCTGATCGTCGCCGCCCGAGATCGTGTCGTCGCCGGCATCGCCGGTGAAACTGTCGTTGCCCGCACCGCCCGACAGGCTGTCGGCGCCATCGCCGCCGAACAGGAGGTCGGCGCCCGCGAGACCGATTAGCGTGTCCGCGCCCGCGCCGCCCTCAAGCCGGTTGGCCACGGCCGAACCCGTCAGGCTGTCGCCCTGTCCGGAACCGATCAGGTTCTCGATCCCGCTGAGACTGTCGGTGCCCTCGCCGGTCGCGGTCCCGGCCGTCAGGGAGGCGGTAATCGCCGAGCCGCTGGCCGCGAAGCTCGCGGTGTCGCTGCCGCCGTCGCCGCCATCGAGACTGTCGTCGCCGGCACCGCCGATCAGCGTGTCCGCGCCCGCGCCGCCCGACAGGGTGTCGGCTCCGGTCGTGCCGCTCAGCAGATCGTTTCCCGACCCGCCGAGCACGCGCTCGATGCCGTTCAACGTATCGCTACCCTGGCCGGTCGCCGTCCCGGCGGCCAGGTCGACGGTGAGCGCCGCGGTGGCGGAAGAGAAATCCGCGAGGTCGCTGCCGGTGCCGCCGATTAGGGAATCCGAACCGTCGCCGCCGGACAGTGTGTCGTCGCCGGCGCCGCCGTCGAGCGTGTCCGCGCCGGCGCCGCCCGAAAGAATGTCGTTGTCGGCGCCACCGGTCAGACTGTCCGCGCCGTCGCCACCCGACAGGCTGTCGGCGCCCGCACCGCCGGAAAGCGTGTCGTTCCCGGCATCGCCCGCAAGCGTGTCCGCGCCATCGTCTCCCACCAGACTGTCCGCGCCGCTGCCGCCAAGCAGACTGTCGGCACCGGCGCCGCCGGCCAGGCTGTCGCCGTCATCGCCGCCAACGATGGTGTCCGCGCCATCGCCGCCGATCAGGGAATCCGCGCCGGCCCCGCCATTCAGGGAGTCCGAACCGCCGCCGCCATTGAGCGTGTCCGCCCCGGCGCCGCCGACCAGCGTATCCGCGCCGTCGCCGCCGATGAGGGAATCCGCGCCGTCGCCGCCATCCAGGCTGTCCGCGCCGACATCGCCGGCAAGCGTGTCGTTGCCCGCCCCGCCGAACAGCAGATCGTCGTCGCCGCCGCCGATCAGAGAATCCGCGCCGGCATTGCCGCTCAGGCGATTGGCCACCGCGGTCCCGGTAATGGTGTCGCCGCCACTGCCGCCGACGGCATCGACGAACCCGATCAGGGTATCGCTGCCCTGGCCGCTCGCGGTGCCGGCGGCCAGATCCACCGTCAGGTTCGCGCTCGCGGTGGAAAAATCGACGAGATTGTTGCCGCTGCCACCGTCCAGCCGGTCGTCGCCCAGACCGCCCGCCAGCGTATCGTTGCCGGCGCCGCCCTGCAGCGTCTCGTCGGCCGCGGCGCCGGTCAGGGAGTCCGCGAAGGCGCCCGCGATCACGAACTCGATGCCCGAGAGCGTGTCCGAGCCGAGCCCGGTGGCCGTGCCGGCGGCGAGGTCGATCTGCAGGGCGCCGGTCGCGCCCGAGAAGTCGGCCGTGTCGATACCGCTGCCGCCGTTCAGGACGTCGTCCCCGGCGCCGCCGTTCAGGGTGTCGTTGCCGGCGCCGCCATCCAGGCTGTCGTTGGAGGTGGAGGAGATCAGGCTGTCATTGCCCTCGCCGCCATCGATCACCAGCCGGCGCCGGGCTTCCGAGGCATCGACGCTGTCGTCGCCGCCGCTGGTGCGGATGATGATGGTGTTCTCGGAAATGTCGGTCTGCGAGAGATCGCCGATGGAGAACCGGTCGTTGCCGACGCCGGTCACCAGTTCCAGATCCTCGACCTGGTCGACCACCAGGGTGGCGCCGGCGATCTGGATGATCACGTTGCCGTTGGCGTCGGCGGCAATGCCGAAAGTGTTGTCCCGCTGCAGGTCGCCGGTGATGGCCAGCGTGTCCTTGCCCAGGCCACCCGTCACGACCGCATCGCCCTGGCCGACCTGGTAGGTCACGGTGCCGACCGCCGGCAGTTCGAGAACGCCGTCGCCGACCAGCTTCACCTCGTCGTCCTCGGGACGCAGCGTCGGCGCCTCAACCGGCGCGGCGGGCAGCTCGATCGGCTGGAAGGGATCGGCCGCCGTTCCGGCCTCGGTCGACAGCCGGGGGCCCTGGGTGGCGACGACCAGGGGCGATTCGGCGATCACCTTCTGGGCATCCTGGATGAGCTGGGAAATCTGCTCGAACTGGCCCGGCTGGTCGCTGCTGCTGACCAGGTCGGGGACCGTCAGGCCGATGAAGCCGATCAGCGAACTGCCCAGGGTCTCGGCGAGCTGCGAGACATCCGAGACCCCGACGGCCGTGGGCGGTCGGAACAGGCTGACGACCTGCACCGTTTCCATCGCCTGTTCCAGGACCATGGCGGTGTTGGCCGCGGTGACCGTGAGCTGGCCGGTGGTTCCGTCGCTGTTCTGCAGCAGCACGAAATCGTTGCGCTGGGCCTCGGGCGCCGCGCGGCCGGCCATCCGGCCGTTGCGCAGCTGCATCGCGGCGACCGGCGTGCGCACGGTGATCACCCCGGTGCCGCCGACGAAGGAGGAGCCGGTCTGGAAGGAGAAACCGCCGCGAATGACGAAAAAGGCCGGACCGGCCTCGCCACCGGCGGCGTCGGAAGGCCCCTCGCCCTCGACCAGCATGCGGCCGTCATTGTCGAGGAAGGCGACGGCGCTGCCGAAATTCAGTTCCACCGCGCCGCTGGTGCCGGTGACGATGATTTCGCCCTCGCGCACCGGCATGCCGGCCTCGATCGCCACGCGCACGCCGTCGATGCGGATGACGTAGGCCTCGCCCGAGACGCTGCGCACGGCGGCGAAGGCGGAGCCCTGCGGATTGCCGCTCGCCGGCTGGCTCTGCGCGACCTGCAGCAGCGGCGTGGCGGATGCCGCCGCGTCCGGTCCTGCGTCGCCTTTGCCGTTGTCGACTGCCATCGCTCCGCCGTCAGTCCGTCACAAAATGCACCCCGGGCCGCCGCCACCGCGGCCGGCCCGCTCCCGCCCGTCGTCCTGCCTCTTATATCGCAAGAGGCGTGCCGGCCTCAGCCGGTCTGGCGGCGCAGTTCCTCGATCGAATCCTGCACGATCGGCGCGATGGACCGGATCATGTCCAGCGCCTCCTGGTCCCGCGCCTCGTTGAACGCCTTCTCGATCGCGCCGGCATGGGCGGAAAGCCGCTGCGCCCCGATGGTCGCCGCGCTGCCCTTCAGGCTGTGCGCCTCGAGATGCAGATCCTCCCGCCGGGCGCCGTCGACCGCCTGCAGGCGTTCGGCCCGTTGCTCGGTGTCGAGGATGAAATCCTCGACGAACTCGGGCATGTCCTCCGGTCCGATGTCCTTCTCGAACTGCCGGTAGATGGCGAGATCGAGCAGCGGATCGCCGGTGAGCGCCCTTTCCCCGTTTGTCCCGCCTTCGCGCGCGGCATCGCGTCCATCCGGAGCCGTATCGTCGTTGGCCGGCGAGGCCCCCTCGCCCCTGTCGCCGACGGCGTCCTCGGGCACCACGGCGGCGACCGCCTCAAGCAGCCGGATCTTCTCGAACGGCTTCGGCACGAAATCGTCCATGCCCGCCGCCAGGCAGCGCTCGCGGGTATCCGCCATGGCATCGGCGGTGAGGGCGATCACCGGCACCGTGGCGATCGCGTCGTCCCGGGCGCGGATCGCCTCGACCACTTCGTATCCGTCCATGCCGGGCATGTGCAGATCCAGCAGGACGACGTGGAACCCGCCGGTTTCCAGCGCCTCCAGCGCCTTGGGACCATCCTCCGCCGTCGTCACGCTGTAGCCCGCCTTGCGCAGGATGGTCTGGGCCACCCGGCGGTTCACCGGGTGATCGTCGGCGACCAGCACCCGGCCCTGCGCCGTCTGCGGCGCCTCGGCCGCCGGCGCCAGCAGGGCCGCGCGATCCGCACCGCGACGGGTCAGGGCGGCGACCAGCATCTGCGGGCGGGCGGGCTTCAGCAGCACGGCATCGAAACCCGCGTTCAGCAACATGTCGCTTTCGCTCTGCTGCGCCAGCGGCAGGGTCGCCACCAGGACGATCTTCTCGAATCCCGGTCGCTGGCGCAGCCCCGCCGGCACGATGCCGTTGGTTTCCAGTTCACCGGCATCGATGATCAGCGCTTCAGGCGGCGTCGCGGCATCGAGACCGTCGGCCGTCGTGATCACCAGCGGCCGGCCGCCGTGATGCTCGACCTGGCGATAGAGACTGGCGCGCAACACCGGATTGCCGATCAGCAGGGCGACGGTCTGCGCTTCCAGCGGCCGGACCGGCAGGCGCGGCACCGTCGCGCCGGTGAGCGGAATCTCGAACCAGAAGGTGCTGCCGTCGCCGGGCTCGCTGTCCAGGCCGATCTGGCCGTTCATCAGGGTGACGATCTGCCGGCAGATCGCCAGGCCAAGGCCGGTGCCGCCATATTTGCGCGCGGTCGAGGCATCGGCCTGGGTGAACTCGCGGAACAGCTGGCCCTGTCGGTCCTTCGGAATGCCGACGCCGGTGTCGCGCACCTCGAAGCGCAGCCAGTTCGGTCGGTCGGCCAGCACCCCGACATGCATCAGGACACCGCCCTGTTCGGTGAACTTGATGGCATTGCCGGCGAGATTCATCAGCACCTGGCGCAGCCGCGTCGGATCGGACGTGATCTGTTGCGGCACCGCGGGTTCGACCAGCGTGGCGATCTCGATCTCCCGTTCCTGGGCCCGGGCCGAGAGCAGTTCGGCAACGCTCTCGACCACCTCGTCGACCGGTGTTTCGACCATTTCAAGATCCAGGCGGCCGGCTTCCAGTTTCGAGAAGTCCAGGATGTCGTTGATGATGGTCAGCAGGGCATAGCCGGAATCGCGCACCACGTTGGCATAGAGCTGCTGTTCCTCGTTCAGCCTGGTGTCGAGCAGCAGGTCGGCCATGCCCATCACGCCGTTCATCGGCGTGCGGATCTCGTGGCTCATCACCGCAAGGAACTGCGACTTGGCGACATTCGCGGCCTCGGCCTGGTCCTTGGCCGCCAGCAGGTTGACTTCGGACTGCTTGCGCTCGGTGATGTCGGTGTGCACCGCCACCCGGCCACCGTCATCGATCTTGTACTCCTGCACCAGCACCCAGCGGCCATCGTCCAGCGGCAACTCGTAGGCGCCGGACGGCTCGCGGTGCAGGCCGATCCGCATGGCGAGCCAGTTCTCGGGATCCTCGAGCGCGTCGGGAAACTTGTCCGCGGCGAGGCCGGCCCTGAGGATCGCCTCGAAACTCTGCCCCCCGGCCACGGTGAAACCCGGGGTCGAGTACAGGCCCGCGAAACGCGCGTTGTACAGCAACAGGCCGCCGTCCGGCCCGAACCAGGCAAACCCCTCGGAAATGCTCTCGATCGCGTGGATGAGCTGGTGCCGGGCCTGGGAGGCGACCTGTTCCGCCCGGCTGGCCACGCCCAGCAGCCGGCTGGTCTCGCGGATCTGCCGGATCAGGAACCAGATCAGGATGCCGCCGGCCAGCAGCGCGCCGACAGCCGAGATCAGCAGTTCGACATAGACCGGCTGCAGGCGCTGGGTTTCCTCCAGGTAGCGCCGCCCCTCGGCCTGCTCGGCGTCGCTGACATAGAGCCGCAACGGCCCGATCAGTTGCAGGAATTCCCGGCGCAAGCGGCTGTAGGCCCGCACGTCGTCGGGCTCGAGCGTGGCCACCGCCTCGCGCACCCGCGCCAGCGTCGGTCCGATGGTGAGAATGCTCTGGCGCACCGGACTGTCGCCCGGGGCATCGCGGCGGATCGCCTCGATCAGCGGTGGCAGGTTCGCCAGCATCGCGTTGTAGCGCGACAGGAACTGCGTGCGGTCCATGGTCCGGTCGCCGGAACCGTAGCGGTCCAGCGCATTGAAGAAGGACGACAGCTCGCTTTCGATCCGCGAGGCGTACCACAGCATCGACTTGTACTTGCCGGCCGCCACGCCGTATTCGCTGCGCAGGGTGATGATGGAAAAGGCGGTCGAGGCGATGAACAGCGCGATCACCACGCCCAGCATGGTGTAGCGGAAGACCGGGTAGCGCCCGCTCGCCGATGTCGGAATTCCGCCCGTCGCCGCCTGCCCTTGCGCGGCGCGCACGCCTGCCCCGCCCGGCTCCGTCGCCGGCGCGACGGTCGCGGGCGATGTGGCGATCTCGCTCATGCCTGTCCGCGGGCGGTCATGCCCGCTCGCGGCGGTCGCGGGCACGGCGGATGCGGGTCTGGTTGCGCGCGAACACGATCCGTCCTGTCTGCGGGGCCGGACGCCCCGGGGCGCCCGGCCGGTTTGCCGGCGATCATAGCCCAGGTCGAGCACAAATCATGCCCCGGGCGGTGCCGACGGACAGGCGGGACGACGTCTCGTTTCGGACCGCTCCGGGATCGATTGCCAGTAATTTGCCGAAATTTTTCAGCCAACACGCGTGACATGTCACATTTCAGGACCGAAATGGAACCGCGGCGTCACATTTTTGCAAGCCGGTTGCATTATGAGACGGTACGCGATAGGCAGGATAGGGATCGGGAGAGGAGTGCGCATGGGCGACGCCGCCAAAGTTCTGCTTGTCGAAGACACGCCGAACCTCGCGCGCACCTACCGCCAGTACCTGCGCGACGAGCCCTACGACATCACCAGCGTCGAGAATGGCGGCGAAGCTCTCAAGGCGCTCGCCGCCTCGCCGCCGGATCTGGTGCTGCTCGACCTGATGCTGCCCGACATGCACGGCCTGGACGTGCTGAAGAAGCTGCGCGACGACGGCCTCGATTCCGAGGTCATCGTGATCACCGCGCACGGCTCGGTGCAGACCGCCGTCGATGCGATGCAGGCCGGCGCCGGCGATTTCCTGGTCAAGCCCTTCGCCGCAGACCGGCTGAAGGTCACCCTGCGCAACGCCCTGGAACGCCGGCAACTACAGTCGATCGTCGAGACCTACCGGGAGACCATCGACCGGGCCACCTTCGAGGGGTTCATCGGTTCCTCGCTCACCATGCAGGCGACCTACCGGATCATCGAGGCCGCGGCCCCGAGCAAGGCGACGGTGTTCGTCACCGGCGAGAGCGGCACCGGCAAGGAAGTCTGCGCCGAGGCGATCCGCGCCCTCTCGCCCCGCCGGAACAAGCCCTTCGTCGCCCTCAATTGCGCCGCGATCCCGCGCGAACTGATGGAAAGCGAGATCTTCGGCCATGTGAAGGGCGCCTTCACCGGGGCGCTCAACGACCGTGACGGCGCGGCCAGCCAGGCCGACGGCGGCACCCTGTTCCTCGACGAGGTCTGCGAGATGGACCTCGATCTGCAGGCCAAGCTGCTGCGCTTCCTGCAGACCGAAACCTTCTCCAAGGTCGGCGGCAGCGAGGTGAAGAAGGTCGACATCAGACTGGTCTGCGCGACCAATCGCGATCCCCTCGCCGAGGTCCCGGTTTCGGCCGGCGGCGCGCGCGTCCGTCGGGAGCCGGGCCTAGCCTTTCCTGGCGGTCAGCCTGGGAGCAGCCCCACCGCGCCCATCTGGGACGGTAATCCCGAACTCTTCGAACTCGACGCCGACAAACTCGGCCTTCCCTTCGCAGAGATCAACGGCGGCTCGACCTTCACTGCCACCGGCGCTCTCGGCTACGAGTTCAATGACTACGAGCTCTGGCCGTCCACGCTCACCGTGACTCCGGCCCCGCTGCCGAGACCGGTCGACATCAGCGAAGGCCGCAGCGACGGTCGTCCGCCGCTCGATTTCGTCGCGACCATCGGTTCGCTCAATTTCTTCCGCCTCTTCGACGATGTCGACGACCCGCCGGACATGAACTCCCAAGGAGAAGTGCGCAACGACGAAGTACGCACCACCCAGCAGTGGAACACCCATCGCATCAAGCTCGCGCGTCACATTCTCGAAGTGCTCGCTGCCCCGATGGTGCTCGGCGTACAGGAGGTGGAAAGCCTCACCGTGCTGCAGGCACTGGCCGCCGAGATCACAAGTCTCGATGCCGGTGTCGTCTACTCG
>JBGTSP010000058.1:0-19560 GCA_041940205.1 Alphaproteobacteria bacterium | reverse complement strand
CTTCATCAGCTTGAAGGCCTTGCCCAGCTTGCCGGTGGAGGCGAGATGCGGGCCCACGCAGAGATCGAGAAAGTCGCCCTGGCGGTAGAGCGAGATCACCTCGTCCTCCGGCAGGTCGGCGATGATCTCCGCCTTGTAGTGTTCGCCGATGCCCTTGAAGTAGGCGACCGCCTCGTCGCGGTCCCAGACCTCGCGGCGCACGCTCTCGTCGCGCTCGACGATCTCGCGCATGCGCTGCTCGATCTTCTCGAGGTCGTCCGGCGTGAAGGGCTCGGAGCGCGAGAAGTCGTAATAGAAGCCGTCCTCGATGGCCGGGCCGATGGTGACCTGTATGTCGGGCCAGAGCTCCTTCGCCGCCTCGGCCAGCACGTGCGCGCAGTCGTGGCGCAGCAACTCCAGGCCGTCCGCGTCCTTGCGGGTGACGATCTCGACCCGGGAATCCTTCTCGATCGGCAGGTAGATGTCGGTGAGCGCGCCGTCGACCTTCACCGCCAGCGCCGCCTTCGCCAGGCCCGGGCCGATGTCGGCCGCCAGGGTTTCGCCCGTCACCGCGCCGTCGAAGGATCGAACGGAACCGTCGGGCAGGGTGATGGCGACCATGGCCTGGAACTCCTTTGTGTCTGGCGGTTGGCGCGGCGGGGCACGCGCGGCGCGCGAGCGCGCGGGGTCTAGCGCGGAATGCCCGCCTTGTCACGCCGGCGGCCCCGTTCACGGCGCGTGCAAATCCCGGTGAGGCGCGCGCGCCGGCGCTTCGTCCGTCCTATGGTGCCGGCCGCGCCGTTCCAGCGCGCCAATCGAGGAAGACCCGCCATGTTCCGCCACGCCGCCGCCCTGCTGCTCGCCCTCGCCCTGTTCCCGGCCGTTCCGGCGGCCCAGGCTTCGCAGGACGAGGACGTCCTGGCGCTGGCCCGCCAGGTGCTGGGGGGCGAGGCGGCGGAGCGCGAGCAGGCCCTGGAAAGGCTGGTCGCGCGCGGCGGAACAGACACGATCGCCCACCTGGTGCTGGCGCTGCGCTTCGCCGGCGAGGAGGCCGAGCCCGCGATCACGGCGGCGCTGCGGGACCTGACCGCGGCGCGCATCGCCGACTGGCACGACGCCATGGTCTGGCAGGAGACCCACCCCGAGATCCGCCCGCATCCGAGCTTCCGCCCCTTCAAGGTCGGCCTGCTGCACCGGATCGACCCCAATTTCCTGCGCTTCCTCGAAGCCGAGCGCAGCCTGCCGGAGAACATGGACATCCGCCTCGAGGAGATCACCTGGGGTGGCGTCGCGGTCGACGGCATCCCCTCGCTGGACAATCCCGCGATGATCGCCGCCGGCGCGGCCGACTATCTGGAGGACGACGATCTCGTCTTCGGCGTCGCCATCAACGGCGATACCCGTGCCTATCCGCTGCGCATTCTCGGCTGGCACGAGATGTTCAACGACACCATCGGCGGCGTTCCCGTGGCGCTCGCCTATTGCACCCTGTGCGGCGCCGGCATCCTGTTCGAGACTCTGGTCGAGGGCCGCGAGCAGCCCCTCGTCTTCGGATCCTCCGGCCTGCTCTACCGTTCCAACAAGCTGATGTTCGACCGCGAGACCGACAGCCTGTGGAACCAGTTCACCGGCGAGCCGGTGGCCGGCCCGCTGCGCGGCAGCGGCATCCGCCTGAAGCTGCGTCCGGTGACGATCACCGACTGGGCCTCCTGGCGGGCGGCCAATCCGGAAACCACGGTGCTCTCGCTCGAGACCGGGCATGTCCGCAACTACGCCTCGGGGCACGTCTACCGGGCCTATTTCGCCTCGCCCAACCTGATGTTCCCGACGCGGGTCGGGGACGAGAGCGTGGTCCGGCGCAAGGGCTATGTCTTCGGCATCCGCACCGTGGCCGCCGCGCGGGCCTGGCCGATGACGGTCTTTCTCGATCGCCAGGTGATCAACGATGCCGTCGGCGACCTCGCGGTGGTGCTGGTCGGCGACGCCACCACCCGCACTGTCCGGGCCTACGAACGCGGCGAGCGCACCTTCGCGGCCGGTGGCGACGGAGAGGCCGGATCCGGCACGCTTGCCGGGCCGGGCGGCGCCTGGCGGCTGGGCGAGGACGCGCTCGTCGGCCCCGACGGCACCAGCCTGCCGCGCGTGGCCGGCCACGTCGCCTACTGGTTCGCCTGGGACGGCTACCTGGGGCCGCGCAGCACGCTCTACGGCGCGGACGACTGAACCGGCGGGGCTGTTGCCAGCCTTCGCCCGCGCGCCCATCATCGCCGCCGCCTGACGACGGGAGGAGACGGCGATGGGCGGCATCAACTGGATCGCCGTGCTGGTGGCGACCGTGCTGCAGATGGCGGCCGGCGCGCTGTGGTACGGGGCTTTCGGCGCGGCCTGGATGCAGGCCGCGGGAATCACGCTGGAGACGGTCGAGTCCGGCGGCAACGCGATCTACGGCGTGGCCGCGCTGGGCGCGCTGGCCAAGTCGGTCTTCCTGGCCGTGCTGCTGGCCCGCACCGACAGCCGCACCGCCGGCGCCGGGCTGGCCTGGGGTGCGGGGGTCTGGCTGGGCGTCGGCCTGCCGGTGGTCGCGATCCACTACGCCTTCCAGGTCCGCCCACCGATGCTGGGCGCGATCGACGCCGGCTTCGACCTGGTCACCCTGCTGATCGCCGGCGTGCTGCTGAGCCTGTGGCGGCCGCGCCGGCCGGCGGGCGGAGATGCGGGCGCATGAGCGAGGCGGCGCAGGCGGACTACGCCACGCCCTTCGCGGGCCTGCGCGTGCTCGACTTCTCGCAGGGCTATGCCGGCCCGAGCTGCGCGATGATGCTGGCCCTGCAGGGCGCCGACGTGATCAAGGTCGAGCCGGCGGCGGGCGACTGGGCGCGCGGCCTGGGGCCGGCCTATGGCGACCATACCGCGCTCGACATCGCCGCCAATGTCGGCAAGCGCGGCCTGGCGCTGGACCTGAAGAATCCCGACGGCCTCGAGGCCGCGCTGCGGCTGGTCGACGGCACGGACGTCTTCATCGAGAGCTTCCGTCCCGGCGTCGCCGAACGGCTGGGCCTGGGCTATTCGGCCCTGGCCGCGCGCAATCCCCGCCTGCTCTATCTCTCGGTTTCGGGGTTCGGCCATCGCGGCCCCTATGCCGGCAGGCCCTGCACCGACACCGTCGCGCAGTCCTTTTCCGGCATCACCGATTCCAACCGCGGCAGCGACGGCACGCCGGCGAAGGTCCCCTTCATCGTCGTCGACGCGGCGAGCGGCCTGTACGCCTTCCAGGCGCTGGCCGCGGCGCTCTATGCGCGGCGCGATCTCGATCACGGCCGGCATATCGATGTCAGCCTTGCCGCCTCGGCCGCCGCCCTGCAGGGTTACCGGATCGCCGATCACGTGCTGGAAGGCCGGGTTGTGGAGACGCTGAACGCCCCGGCCGGGGTCTACCGCACGGCCGACGGCTGGATCACCGTGACCCTGGTGACCGAGGCGCAGTACCGCGCGCTGTGCGGGATCATCGGCCGTCCCGACCTGGCAACGCATCCCGACTATGGCGACTTCAAGCAGCGCGCGGCGCGCAAGCCGGCGCTGATGGCGGAGATCCAGGCCGCGCTGGAAACCGCCAATACCGAGACCTGGATCGCCCGCCTCGCCGAGGCGGACGTGCTGGCCGACCGGGTGAACACCTATGGCGACTGGCTGGCCGACCCGCACACGGTCGCGACCGACGGCGCGCCGGCGATCGACCAGCCCGGGCTTACGGGGCTGCGCTTGCCGGCGATTCCAGGCCTGGGCCGGCCGATGGCCGAGGCCGCGGGCCCGGCGCCGGCGATCGGCCAGCACAGCGCGGACATTCTGCGCGAGGCGGGGTATACGCCGGAGGCGATCGCCCGGCTGGTCGAGACCGGCGCGGTGACGCTCGCATCGCCCTAGAGCTTCCGGCGCACGGAGGCCATCACCGGCAGGAGCACCAGCATGAGCGACCAATCGGGACAGGACACCGCCTTCGATCCCGCCCGGCACGTCTTCGGACCGCCGCACTATTTCGAGGACATCGAAGTCGGCCGGACCTTCTACATCCCCTCGCGCACGCTGGGCGACGCCAACTTCGCCGCCTTCCAGCTCGCCTCGGGCGACAACCACCCGATCCATTATGATGACGAGTACTGCAAGCGGCTGGGCTATTCGGGCATGCTGGCGCACGGCTTCCAGGTGGTGATCCAGACCGCGCCCGGAGCCGGCAACCTGCCGCACGTGATCGGCGAGGCGATGATCGGTTTCATCGAGCAATCGAGCCGCTTCCTGAAGCCGGTGATCGCCGGCGACACGGTCTATCCGCTGCTGGAAGTGGTGGACAAGGTGGAGAACCGCAACACCGGCGTGCTGGTGCTGCGCTCGACGGTGCACAACCAGCGCGGCGAACTGGTGATGGAAGGCGAACAGAAGCTGCTGGTCCGGCGACGGCCGGCGGCGTGAAACGGGAAACCGAGGCGATGTACAGCGCGACCACCGAGAATATCCGGGTCACGGTGGAACCGATGTTCCTCGAGGAACAGTCGGAGCCCGACCGCAACCACTACCTGTGGGCCTACCAGGTCACGCTCGAGAATTTCGGCGACGAGACCGTGCAGTTGCTGAACCGCTACTGGCACATCACCGACGGGCTGG
Source organism: Alphaproteobacteria bacterium (assembly GCA_041940205.1). Taxonomy (GTDB): domain Bacteria; phylum Pseudomonadota; class Alphaproteobacteria; genus JBGTSP01. The sequence continues at coordinate 14,925 of JBGTSP010000058.1, read as the reverse complement.
GCCGGGTGCAGGAGGTGCGCGGCGAGGGCGTGGTCGGCGACCAGCCGGTGCTGCGTCCGGGCGAGCGCTACCAGTACACCTCGGGCTGTCCGCTGAAGACCCCGTCCGGCGTCATGGTCGGCAGCTACGACATGGTGCGCGAGGACGGCAGCCGGTTCGACGCCGCCATTCCCGCCTTCTCGCTCGACAGTCCGTTCGAAGCCCGCAAGCTGAACTGATGGCAAGGCCCGTTCCCTCCCGCGCGGCCCCGCGCCCGGGCCCCGCCGCGGCCTGAACACGGGCCCGGCGGAACGGCACGGCCGAAACCATGGAAAGCTGGAAACCGGTCCTGCTGGTCAACGGCACGATGACCGGCATCCTCGCGCTGTTCATGCTGGTGCCGGCCGCGGTCGACGCGGACGCCGGCAATCCGGACTGGCAGGTCTTCCTGATCGCCGCCTTCCTGACCGGTTTCGCCGGCGGCATCGTCGCGCTCGCCAGTCGCGGCGGCGGCGACCTGAACATCCGCCAGGCTTTCCTGCTGACCACGACGACCTGGATCACCCTGCCGGCCTTCGCCGCCCTGCCGTTCGCCTTCTCGGAACTCGATCTGAGCTACACCGACAGCTTCTTCGAGGCGATGTCGGGGCTGACCACGACCGGCTCGACGGTGATTTCGGGGCTCGACGATGCGCCCCCGGGCCTGCTGATCTGGCGCGCCATCCTGCAATGGCTCGGCGGCATCGGCATCATCGTCACCGGCGTCGCCATCCTGCCGATGCTGCGCATCGGCGGCATGCAGCTCTTCCGCACCGAAAGCTCCGACACCTCCGACAAGGCGCTGCCCCGGGCGGCCGAAATCTCGCTGGCGATCTCGCTGATCTATGCGGCGCTGACGCTGATCTGCGCGATCGCCATGTGGCTGGCGGGCATGGGACCGTTCGACGCCGTCGCGCATGCCATGACCACGGTGGCGACCGGCGGCTTCTCCACCCGCGACGCCTCGCTGGGATACTTCGATTCGGCCGCGCTCGATGTCGTGGTCACGGTCTTCATGCTGATCGGCTGCCTGCCCTTCCTGCTGTTCCTGCAGGCCGTCCGCGGCCAGCCGCTGGCGCTCTGGCGCGACCAGCAGGTCCGCTGGTTCCTCGCCATCGTCGCAATCGCCGTCGCGGTGATGACCCTGTGGCTGGCGGCGACCGGCGAGGCGCCGTTCCTGACCGGGTTGCGCTACGCCGCCTTCAACGTGGTCTCGATCCTCACCGGCACCGGCTACGCCACCGCCGACTACGGCCAGTGGGGCGCCTTCGCCGTGGTGATGTTCTTCTTCGTGATGTTCATCGGCGGCTGCGCCGGCTCGACCTCCTGCTCGATCAAGGTGTTCCGCTTCCAGGTGCTCTACGCCGCGGCGCATGCCCAGATGAGCTCCCTGCTGCGCCCGCACGGCATCTTCATCGCCCATTTCAACCGCCGGCCGATCACCGAGCAGGTGATGGATTCGGTGATGAGCTTCTTCTTCCTGTTCGCGCTTTCCTTCGCCGTGCTGGCGGTGCTGCTGACCCTGCTGGGGCTGGACACCCTGACCGCGATCTCCGGCGCGGCCACGGCGCTGTGCAATGTCGGCCCCGGCCTGGGCCCGGTAATCGGCCCCTCGGGCACCTTCGCGCCGCTGCCGGACGCCGCGAAATGGCTGCTCTCGGCCGGCATGCTGCTGGGGCGGCTGGAACTGTTCACCGTGCTGGTGCTGTTCACCCCGACCTTCTGGCGAGGCTGAGGGCGCCGGCCTTCCGCGTGCGAAACCCTCAGGCCGGCCGCAGGCGGGCCAGCAGCCGGCGGCGTAGCCGGCCGACATCCTCCTGGATCGCCAGCAGCGCCGGCACCACCACCAGGACCAGCAGCGTGGCGGCGGCCAGGCCGAAGACGATGGTGATCGCCATGGGGATCAGGAACTGCGCCTGCAGGCTGGTCTCGAACAGCAGCGGCGTGAGGCCGCCGATGGTCGACAGCGAGGTCAGCAGGATCGCCCGCAGGCGGGCCTGGGCGCCGGCGACGATGGCCTCGTCGGGATCCTCCCCACCGGCGATCCGCTCGTCCACGGTCGAGACCAGGATGATCGAATCGTTGACCAGGATGCCCGCGAGGCCGAGCAGCGCGATCAGGCTGAGGATCGACAGCGCGAAGCCCATCAGGGCATGGCCGACGATCGCCCCGATCACGCCGAAGGGAATCACCGCCATCACCACCAGCGGCCGCGAATAGGAGGCGAAGACCCAGGCCAGGATGATGTAGATCGCCGCCAGCCCGATCAGGGCGCCGAAACGGATGTCGCCCAGCGTACGCTGCTGTTCCTCGAACTTGCCGGCGAAGCGCCAGTTCAGGCCGTAGTCGCGGGCGATGCGCGGCAGTTCGGCCCGGCTTGCGGCCGCCACCACCTGGTTCAGGCTGGTCACGTTCTCGTCGATCTCGGCGAACACCGCGACCTCGCGCCGGCCGGCCTCGCGGCGGATCCGGGCGAAGCCGGATTCCTCGCGCACCGCCACCACCTCGGAAAGCGGCACCTCCTTGCCGGCGGGCGAGCGCAGGGTGAGATCGTACAGCGCCTGCAGGGTGACGTCGGCGCGCGGCAGGCGGACCCGGATCGTGACCTCCTCGTCGCCGCGGGCGAAGCGCCGCGCCACGGCGCCCTCGAAGGCGTTGCGCACCTGCCGGCCGACCGTTCCGGTATCGAAGCCCAGCGCCCGGCCGCGCGGCGTCACCTCAAGCACCAGTTCCTGCTTGCCGTAGGGCAGGTCGTCCTCGATGTCGGAAAGGCCGGGCAGGCGTTTCAGGAAATCGCGGATCTCCAGCGCCGCGGCCTTCAGATCCTCGGTGCTGCCGCCGGACAGGCGAATGTCGATCTCGCGGCCCGGCGGCCCGCCAATGCGCGGATTCAGGGCGATGCGCTCGATCCCCGGCAGTTCCGTGATTTCCTCGCGCCAGGCGCGGATGAAGTCGACGGTACGGATGTCGCGCCGGTCGGCGGGCTGCAGCTCCACGATCAGGCCGCCGAACTGGTCGCCCGAGACGGTCTCGAAGTCCCGGCCCTGGGTGCGTCCGACCGAACCGAAGGTCATCACGAACAGGCCGCCCTCGCCGCCGGTCAGGTCTTCCTCGGCGGCGAGCGCCGCGCGCTCCAGTTCCGCCACCATGCGCCGCGTCAGCGCGCGCGGGGTGCCGGGCGCCATCACGATGTTGCCGTCGACGATGTCGGATTCGGGCTGCGGGAAGAAGTGGAAACCGACCCGGCCGCCGGCGACCAGGCCCAGCGCCAGCAGCAGCGCGGCCAGCGCCGCCGCCGTGGTGAGATAGCGCCAGCGCACGCAAAGCCGGACGAAGGTCCGGAAACCGCCGTCGCGGAAGGCGTTGAAGCGGGCATTGAAGGCCTGCCGCCAGCGGCTGTCGGGCCGGGCCGGACGCGAGAAGGTATGGCGCAGATGGCCCGGCAGCACGAGGAAGCACTCGATCAGGCTGGCGACCAGCACCGCCACGGCGACCAGCGGCATCGCCTTGATGATCGCGCCGATGGTGTCGGTGATGACGAACAGCGGCAGGAAGGTGGCGATGGTGGTGAGCGAGGAGGCCGCGACCGGCGAGAGCATGCGCAGCGCCCCGCCCTCCGCCGCCGCCAGGGCGTCGCGGCCGCGCTCGCGCAGGGTCTGGGCGTGCTCGCCGACCACGATGGCGTCGTCGACGATGATGCCCAGCACCATGATCAGCGCGAACAGGCTGATCATGTTGATCGACTGCCCGGTCAGGAACATCACCGCCATCGTCGCCAGCAGCGCCACCGGAATGCCGGCGGCGACCCAGAACGCGACCCGGAAGTTGAGAAACACGAACAGCACGATCAGGACCAGCACCAGGCCGCCCAGGCCGTTCTCCAGCAGCACGTTGATGCGCTCGCGGATCAGGTCGGCCTGGCGGCCGTAGACCTCGACCGAGAGCGTCGGCGGGAAGGCGGAGCGGTGCTCGGCCAGCCAGGCGTCCAGCAGCGCGGCGCTCTCCAGCGCGTCGGCCGACAGCGAACGCTGCACGTTGAGCTCTATCGCCTGGATGCCGCGCCGCAGGCCGACCGGGGCATCCTCGGCGAAGGCCTCGCGGATCGTCGCGATGTCGCGCAGCAGGACCTTCTGCCCGCCTTCCAGCGCCTTGACCTCGATGGTGCCGAATTCCTCGGCCGCCTGGCGCTCGCCGAGCGTGCGCACCTGCTTTTCCACGCCGCCGCGGGCGGTGCCCGAAGGCAGGTCCTGGGACACGCCGGCGATCCGCCCGGCCACGTCCTCCAGCGTGAGATCGAGCCGGCGCAGGGTCTCCTCGCGCAGTTCGACCCAGACCTCCTCGTCCCGGGTGCCGAACAGGGTGATCCGGTCGATCCCGGCGGCCAGCAGGTCGTCGCGCATGCGCTTGGCGAAGGCCTTCAGCGCGCTCTCGGAGAACGGGCCGGACAGCACGATCCGGGCGATGCCGTCGTAGCGGGTGGCGTTGCGGACCCGGGGCCGTTCGGCCTCCAGCGGCAGGGTGGTGACCTGGGCCACCGCGGAATCCACGTCCGAGAGCGCCTTCTGCATGTCCGAGCCCTTCTCGAACTCGACCACCAGGCTGCCGACGCCCTCGCGGGCATATCCCGTCACCTTCTTCACCTGGTCGAGGAAGCGCACCTCGGGCTCGATCGCCGCGACGATGCCCTCCTCCACGTCGCCGGCGCTGGCGCCTTCCCAGACCACGGTGACGACGACGATGTCGATCTCGAAATCCGGGAAGAACTGGGTGTTGAGCCGGCTGAGCGCCGCCAGTCCGGCGATCAGCATGATCGCCATCAGCAGATTGGCCGCGTTGCGGTGGCGGACGAACAGGCTGACGAGGCTGTTGGGCGACATCGCTATTGCACGACGCGCACGCGCTGACCGGGCCCGATCTCGGTGAAGCGGGTGACCACCACCCTGTCGCCGTCGGCGAGCTCGCCGCGGACCAGGACGTCGCTGCCGACCCGGCCGACGAGGCCGACCCGGCGTTCCTCCAGCCGGTCTCCCTCGCCCACGACGAAGACATGATCGCCCTGGTGCAGGGCGCTGTCGGGCAGGCGCACGACATCCTCGAACGGCGCGTCCGCCAGCAGCAGGCCGACGAAGGCGCCCGGCCGCAGCGGACCGGTCAGCTCGTTGTCCTCGATGCGGACATACAGATCGACGCCGCCGCTGGCGGCATCGATGCCGGCGGCGACGCGCTCGACCCGGCCGCGATAGGCCAGGTCCCGGTCGCCGACGCGCCAGACGATGCGAACCGCCCGGCCCACAGCGCCCGCGCCGTCGGCGGCGAGGCGGCCATATTGCGCGTCAGAGACCTGCACCCGCACTTCCAGCCGGCCGGCGTCGTACAGCGTCGCGACCCGGTCGTTGGCCGACAGCCGCTTGCCGCGCTCGGCCGCCACCTGGGTGACATAGCCGTCGAACGGTGCCGCGAGGCGGGTCTGTTCCAGGTTCCGCTCGGCCCGGCGCTCGGCCACCGCCAGGCGCTCGATGGCGGCGACCTGCTGGGCCAGCCGGGCGCGTCCGGCGGCGACGTCGTTGTCGCGCATGACGATGGTCTGCTGCTGGCGGGTGATCTCCATCTGCGCCTCGTCGAGCCGCTTGTCGGAGACGTTCTTGTTGGCGAACAGCCGTTCGACCCGTTTCAGGTCGCGCTGCAGCAGGTCCAGCATCTCCCGGTCGCGCGTGAGGGCGCCGCGCGACGAAGCGATCTGGGCCTCCAGTTCCCGCCGCCGGGCCTCGGCCTCCGCCCGCTGGGCCCGGGCCTCGTCCAGCGCGGCGCGGTAGTCGAAGGGATCGATGACGACGAGCCGGTCGCCGGCGCGCACGATGCCGCCCTCGACCAGGCCGTCGCCGATGGCGATCACCTCGCCGGCCACCAGGGCGCGCAGCTCGACGGCGCCGCCGGCCACCACCTCGCCATAGAGCTGCAGTTCCGGTGTCACGCGGCCGCTGGCCGCCGGCCTCACCGCGACGTTCCAGACCCGCTCGGCCGCGGTCTTCGCCTCGAGTTCGGGCTTGCTTGCCACCAGGGCCCTGAAACCCAGCGCGCCCAGCGCGACGACCAGGATCGGCAACAGGATGCGCAGGGCGGGTCGGACAAGGCGCGGCACCGGGATCTCCTCGACGGGCTGGGTTTAGAATTGGCGCTGAAGCGCAAAAGTCAATCGCGCAAGGCCGGTTGCGCCGCTGCCGCCGGCCCGGAATACTCGCCGCCTTCAAGCGCCAGGGAGTAGCAAGTCATGGGCCAGACCGTCAGCCCCCGCGAGATGATCGAGACCCTGATCGGGTTCGACACCACCAGCCGCGATTCCAACCTGGCGCTGATCCACCATGTCCGGGACTATCTCGCGGGCTGGGGCGTGGAAAGCACGCTGATCCACAACGAGGACGGCAACAAGGCGAACCTGTACGCCACGGTGGGACCGGCGGTGGACGGCGGCGTGGTGCTGTCGGGTCATACCGACGTGGTGCCGATCGACGGCCAGGACTGGGACAGCGATCCCTGGACGGTGACCGAGAAGGGCGGCCGGCTTTACGGCCGCGGCACCTGCGACATGAAGAGCTTCTCCGCCATCGGCCTCGCGCACGTGCCGAAATTCCTGGAGGCCGGCCTGAAGGTGCCGATCCACTTCGCGCTGTCCTACGACGAGGAGGTCGGCTGCCTGGGCGTGCACTCGATGATCGACCATATCGGCACGCTCGCGGTGCGGCCGAAGGCGGTGATCGTCGGCGAGCCGACCGACATGAAGGTGGTTAACGCGCACAAGGGCTGCGTCACCATCAACACCAAGGTGCGCGGCCTCGAGGCGCATTCCTCGGCGATCCAGCTCGGCGTGAACTCGATCTACTACGCCGCCGAGCTGGTCGGCTTCATCCAGGCGCTGGCCGAGGAGATGGCGGAGGGCCCGGACCGCAACGAGCGCTTCAACCCGCCCTACACGAGCGTGCATATCGGCACGATCCGCGGCGGCACGGCGCGCAACATCATCCCGAAGGAGACCGAGATCCTCTGGGAGTTCCGGCCGCTGCCCGAGTTCGACCACGAACACATCGTCACCCGGTTCCGCGAATTTTCCGAAACCGAGGTGCTGCCGAAGATGCGCGCCCGCCATCCCGAGGCCGAGATCGTCACCGAGGTGACCAACCGGCTGATCCCGCTGGTGCCGGCGGACGATTCCCCGGCCGAGACCCTGGCGATGGCGCTGGTCGGCAGCAACGAGACCGGCGCGGTCTCCTACGGCACCGAGGCCGGCGCCTTCCAGCGGGCCGAGATCCCCACCGTGGTCTGCGGCCCCGGCAACATCGAGCAGGCGCACAAGCCCAACGAGTTCATCGAGCTGAGCCAGATCGACGCCTGCATCGATTTCATGGACAAGCTGGCCGGCAGTCTCAGCCGGTAGGCGCCGGCCGCGGCGGAGACATCTCGCCTGTCGCCTCGCGCTCCAGCGCCGGGTAGCGCAGCGCCAGCGTGACGCCGCGGACGGCGAACAGGATCAGGAAGGCCGCCCACAGCCCGTCATTGCCGAAGGGCGGCATCAGCACCGCCCAGGCGACGAGATAGAGCGCGACGGAAACCAGCATCGTGTTGCGCATGTCGCGGGCCCGCGTGGCGCCGATGAAGACGCCGTCGAACAGGAAGCTCCAGACCGCGATCGGCGGCGCCAGCGCCATCCAGAACAGATAGTCCGCGGCCGTCGCCCGGATCGCCGGCTGGTCGCTGATGCCGGCGACGATCAGCGGACCGGCGAGCCCGTAGACCGCCGCGAAGGCCAGCGAGAGCGCGAACGCCGACTGCGCGCACAGCACCACGGCGCGCCGCAGCGCCGCGCGCCGGCCGGCGCCGACGGCGCGGCCGACCAGCGCCTCCGCCGCGTTCGAGACGCCGTCGAGGCCGAAGGCCATGAGATGGATGAAGTTCTGCAGCACCGCGTTCGCCGCCAGCACGGCATCGCCCTGCCGCGCGCCCTGGGCGGTGAAGAAGGCGAGCGCGAAGACGAGGCAGAGAGTGCGGATGAAGATGTCTCGGTTGATCGCCAGCAGCCGGCGCAGCGGCTCGGGCTCCAGCAAGGCGGCCCGCTCGAGACGCCCGGGCAGCCGGGCCAGCCGGCGGCGCACCAGCAGCAGCCCCGCCGCCAGCGCGATATATTCCGCCAGCACCGTGGCCGCGGCCACACCGTCGGCGTCCAGGCCGAGGCCCAGCACGAAGGCGATGTCGAGCAGGATGTTGAGGCCGTTCAGCAGGACCTGGAGAAGCAGCACCGTGCGGGTGTCCTGCATGCCGATGAACCAGCCCGTCAGCGCCATGGTGGCCATGAAGGCGGGCGCCCCCCAGATCCGGATCAGGACATAGCGCGAGGCCACCTCCTCGGCCGCCGGCGAGCCCTCGATCAGGGCCAGGGCGGCGGCGAGGATGGGGAATTGCAGGATGACGAGCGCCACCCCGATCGCCCCGGCGATGACGAGGGCGCGGGCCAGCACCAGCCGGCTTTCGCCGCCCGCCTCCCGGCCGAGGGCCTGGGCGGCAAGGCCGCTGGTCGATTTCTTCAGGAAGACAAAGGCCCAGTAGACGGTATTGAAGACCATCGCGCCCAGCGCCACGCCGGCGAGAAACCGCGGCTCGTCGAGATGGCCCATCAGCACCGCGTCCGCCAGGCCCGGCAGCGGCACCGTGAGGTTCGACAGCATGATCGGCACGGCGAGGCGCCAGACCGCGCCATGGCCCAGTTCACCCCCCGGCGTGCCGGCGCCGCGGAGCGTCGTCACGCGCGCGCGTCCGCGCACGGGAGAGGCCGTCGCGCCCGCCGGCGCGACCTCGCGGGTACCCGGTCCATAGCTCTCAGAGGAAGCGGATCGTCGCCGTGTCGGCCTCGTCACCGTCCGCCGGCCCGCGCTGCGGGTCGTGGCGGCCGGCCAGGCGGTTGCGGATGTAGGCGCGCACCTCCTCGCCTTCCCGCCGGCTCAGGTGGCCGAAATTCTGCCAGCGGGCGATGACCTCGGGCGGCAGGTCGGGACGCTCGCGCTGCCGCCATTCCGGCGTCGGTCCCGCCTTGTCGGTCAGGCCGGAATGCGCCAGCGCGATCACCACGAGACCGGCAAAGGCGCACAGGCCCAGCCAGAACAGCAGGATTTCCTTCTCCGGCGAGATCCACAGCGTCAGCGGCGTGATCGCCATGATCAGGCCGGCGACGGTCATCACCGCGTCGGCCACCTGGCTGATCCAGCCCGGTTTGCGGCCCTGTCCGTCCTGCCCGCGATCCTGCTCCGCCATGCCTTCCGTTCCGTCCTCGCACCGGAGGCGATGAGCATAGCGCGGGCAGGGGCGCTACGGAATGCCGCAGGTGCGGCGCGCCGACGGTGTCCGCGCGATCCGCGCTAAGCTGCGCCATGCTGCCGCTGGTCCACCACCCCGCCTATGTCGCGCCGCTGCCGAACCGGCACCGCTTCCCGATGAACAAGTTCGCGGCGCTGATCAGCCTGCTGCGGGCCGAGGGCCTGGCCGGCGACGCCAACCTGCACATCCCCAGCCCGGCCCCGCGCTGGCACCTCGAACTGGCGCACGAGGCCGGCTATGTCGCGGACATCCTGGCGGGCAGCGTGGCGCCGGAGGTGATGCGGCGCATCGGCCTGCCCTGGAGCCCGGCGCTGGCGCTGCGCAGCCGTTGCGCCGTGGCCGGCACCGTCCTGGCCGGCGAACTGGCGCTCGAGCACGGCATCGCCTGCAACACCGCCGGCGGCAGCCACCACGCCCGCCACGAGGCCGGCGCCGGCTACTGCGTGTTCAACGACGTCGCGGTGGCGGCGCGGGTGCTGCAGGCCCGCGGCCGGGCCCAGCGCATGCTGGTCATCGACCTGGACGTGCACCAGGGCGACGGCACGGCGTCGATCTTCGCCGGCGATCCCGCGGTCTTCACCTTTTCGATGCACGCGGAGAAGAATTTTCCCGTGCGCAAGGTGGCGGGCGATCTGGACATCGCCCTGCCCGACGGCATGGGCGACGATGCCTATCTCGACCTGCTCGGGGCGCATCTGCCCGCGCTGCTGGAGCGGACGCGCCCGGACCTGGTGTTCTACGTCGCCGGGGTCGACCCGCATGAGGACGACCGGCTGGGCCGGCTGGCGCTGAGCGACGGGGGCCTGGCGCGGCGCGACAGCCTTGTGTTGGCGGAGTGCCGCGCGCGCGGCCTGCCGGTCGCCGGCGTGCTGGGCGGGGGCTACGCCGACGACATGGAGACGCTCGCGGCCCGCCATGCCGCGCTGCCCCGGGCCGCCGCCCGCCTGCTTGACCGGCTGCCGGCAACCGCATAGAGGCGAGGCGCGCGGTTTCGCGCAGCCCGCATTTCCTATCCGGCCGCGCCCTCCGGCGCCCTGCCGAACCCCCGGAGTGACCATGAAAGCGTTTCCGATCATCGCCCTCGCCTGCCTGCCGACCATCGCCCTGGCGCATGGCGGCCATGTCGCGCCGCACGGCTTCGAATGGCTCGACGGCGTCCTCGGCCTGGGCCTGCTCTGCCTTCTCGGCCTGTTCTCCTTCCGCCTGCTGCGCAGCCGCTGAGCGCGCATGCCACCCTGCCGGCGCCCGCTGGTCGCGCCTTCCGGCCGCCGGTAGACTGACGGCATGAACATCTCCGCCCCGACCGCGCCGGGCACCCCGCACGAGGCCTCCGAAACGCTCCGCGACGACGACCGGCTGGCGCCGCCGTCGCGCGACACGCGGGTGATCGGGCTGATCATGGCGGGCCATTTCACGGCCCATTTCCACATGATCACGGTGCCGCCGCTGTTCGTCTTCCTGGCGGTCGAGTTCAACGCCACCTACACCATGCTGGGCTTCGCGCTGACCCTGTTCAACATCGGCGCGGGCGTGGCCCAGGTCCCCTGGGGCTTCCTCGTCGACCGTTTCGGTCCACGGACATTCCTGGTCGGCGGGCTGGCGGTCGAAGGCGCGGCGCTGATCGCGATCGGCCTGATCGACCAGTACATGCTGCTGCTCGGCCTGATGCTGATCGTCGGCATCGCCAACAGCGTCTTCCACCCCTGCGACTACACCATCCTGGCCGCCAACGTGCGCGAGGAGCGCATGGGCCGGGCCTTCAGTTTCCACACCTTTGCCGGCTATGCCGGCGGGGCCGCGGCGCCGGCGGGCATGCTGCTGCTCTACGACATGCTTGGCTGGCGCGGCGCGGTGATCGCGTCGGGCCTGATGTCCTTCGCCGTGATCCTGCCGATGCTGGCGAACTGGTCGCTGCTCGATGGCACGCCGCGCAACCGGGCGGCCGGCGAGACGGCGCCGGCGAAGGGCGGCGGCAAGACCGGCCTCGGCCTGCTGTTCTCGCTGCCGGTGCTGATGAGCTGGCTGTTCTTCCTGGCGATCGCGCTGTCGGGGAACGGGATGAACAATTTCTCGATCCCCGCCCTCAAGGACCGCGCGGAACTGGCGCTCAGCCTGCCGGGGCTGGAGATCAGCACCCTGACCATGGCCGGCTTCGCGACCACCGCCTACCTGGTGGGCTCCGCCGTCGGCATTCTCGGCGGTGGCTGGATCGCCGACCGCACGCCGCATCACGAGCGCGTCGCCGCCGCCGGCTTCACCGGCGCGGCGGTCCTGGTGGCGCTGGTGGGCCTGGTCTCCTTCAGCGGCCCGGTGCTGTTCGCGGTGATGCTGATCGCCGGCCTGATGGTCGGCATGATCATGCCCTCGCGCGACATGCTGGTGCGGGCCATCACGCCTCCCGGGGCGACCGGCAAGGTGTTCGGCTTCGTCTCCACCGGCTTCAATGCCGGCGGCGCGCTGATGCCGCTGGTGCTGGGTTCGGTCATGGATGCCGGCAAGCCGGCCTGGATCTTCCTGATCGCGGCGGGCTGCATGATCTTCGCCGTCGGCACCGTGTTCGCGGCCCGGGCCTCGCGGCCTTCCGGCGCCGCCTGAGCGCCCGCCTACTCGCCCAGCAGGTGCAGCACGATCTCGCGCCGGTGCGGCCGGTCGCGATGCTCGAACAGGTAGATCCCCTGCCAGGTCCCCAGCATGAGGCGGCCGCCTTCGAGGGGAATAGAAAGCTGGCTCTGGGTCAGCGCGCTGCGGATATGCGCCGGCATGTCGTCCGCGCCCTCCTGGCGGTGGCGGTAGAGCCCGGGGTCGCGGGACACCAGGCGACGGAAGAAATTCTCCAGATCCTCCAGCACCGCCGGATCGGCGTTCTCCTGCAGCAGCAGCGAGGCCGAGGTATGCCGGCAGAACAGCGTCGCCAGCCCGTGGTCCAGCCCGGCCGCGCGAACGCGGGCGGTGACGGGATCGGTAATGTCGAGCAGGCCGGGTCCCGCGGTTTCCACGGTCAGCCGGTCCCGGTGCTGGCGCAGCATGTCGCCGCCTCCCGGTCGTGAGGCCCGCCGGAACCGGCGCGGCGGCGCCTATTCGGCGGTGAAATCGACGATCTCGTCGTCCACCAGCACGCCTGTCTGGGGCGAGAGAACCTGGTCGAGCAGGACCTGGAGCTGAACCATGTCCGCCCGGGTCAACTGGCGGGAAACCACCACCGTGTCCGAGATCGCCATGGCGATGGAATAGAGCCCCTCGCGCTCGGTGATCTTGATGGGCAACTCAAATACCGACATGCGGCAATCCGTCCGTCTGTGATGCCTGCGGAGAGTCGTATCATTTCACGAATCGTCGTGCAGCCTCAGTTCTTGATAGCGCAGGCTGCTCTCGCCACTTTCACCGGGAGGAACCAGATCGGCTTCGGCCGAGGGGAGTATTTGTTCATGAGCAGTCTCGAACGCATGCTGGGTCTTCTCGATCTGTTCGACGAGGACCGGCATGTCTGGACCGTCGACGAAGCCATCGCCACCACCGGATATTCGCGCTCCACGGTCTACCGCTATTTCAAGACATTGGGGAATTTCGGCCTGCTGGAGGCCGTCGCCGGGGGCGGCTACGTGCTGGGCCCGGGCGTGATCGAGCTGGATCGCCGGATCCGCCAGTCCGACCGCCTGATGCGCGCCGCCGGCCCGGTCGCCGTGCGGCTGTCGCACGAGTTCGACGAGGACGTCCACATTTCCCGGGCCTATGGCGAAAAGGCGATCCTGGTGCATCACGAACTGCGCCCCAGCGATGCCGAGGGCGATTCGCTGCGCGGACTGGCGCGGCCGCTCTACCGCGGCGCCGCCGGCCGGCTGCTGATGGCCTACATGCCGACCCGCCGCCTGCGGGCCTATTACGACCGGAATTCGGGCGATCTTTCCGAGGTCGGCCTGGGCGGAAGCTGGGCCGCGGTGAAGTCCAGCCTGCGGCGCCTGCGGCGCGAGCGGCTGTGCATCAGCGAGGGCGAGGTGCTGCCGGGCATGATCGGGATCGCCGCCCCGGTGGTCGACGAGGAGAATCGCGGCATCGCCGCGATCGGCCTGGTGATGCCCACCAGCCGGGACAACCCGGCCCGCCGCCGGGTGATCTGCGATACCGTGCGCGCCGCCGGCGCCGAGATCGCCGAGGCGCTGGGCAGCGCCGACCGCCTGCGCGAGGTCTTCGTCAGCCGCTGAACACGGGCGCGGCGCCGGGCCGCCGCGCCTCCCGCCGGACCAGCCGGGCGACCGCGGCGAGAAAATCGCGCGCCGCGGCGGGAACCTCGTCGGCCAGAACGGCGCAGTACCAGCGGGACGAGCGGGCGCCGGCCGTGCAGGGCGTGACGAGCTGGCCGTTCGCCAGCATGTCGTCGACCAGTCCCTGCCAGCCCAGCGCCAGGCCGCGGCCGGCGAGCGCGGCCTGCAGCACCAGCGGATAGGTCGTGAATTCCGACTGGGGGCCGGCGGGCCGCCAGTCCAGGCCGTTCTGCCCGGCCCAGTCACGCCAGGTCAGCCATGTCCCGACGGTCAGCGGGCCATTGTGGATCAAGGGCAGCGAGAGCAGGCCACCGGCGTCGGCGGCCTCGGGATGCCGGGCCAGGAAATCCGGCGAACAGACCGGCACCGCCGCCTCGCGGAACAGGCGATGCGCCCCCCGGGGCAATTCGGCCGGATCGGCCAGCACGAAGGCGATGTCCCCGTCCTGCAGATGCCGCGCCGGCGTGCGATGGCCCGAACTGATCTGCAGATCGATCGCCTCCGGCGCCAGGCCGTAGCGGGCCAGCCGCGGCATCAGCCACAGCGATCCGAAGGCGAAGTCGAGGGAGATCCGGACCCGCGGATGACGGGACTCGCTGCGCAGGCGTTCGACCGCCTCGCGGATCCTCGCCAGCGCCGGCGTGACCGCCGCCTGCAGGATCTCGCCGTCGGCGGTCAGCGCGACGCCGCGGTGGCGGCGCGTGAACAGGGTGCGCCCAAGACCGCTTTCCAATAACTGGATTCGATGGCTGAGCGCCGGTTGCGACAGGCCGAGTTCCCGCGCGGCGCCTGTGAAACTGCCGTGCCGGACCGCCGCCTCGAAGGCGGTGAGCTGGAGAATGCTGATTCTGTCATCCATGATGTTGATGACAGTCATTCATCCCGACGGTCTGCACAAGCCGCACCCGCCGTTGCTAGCCTGAAATCGACCGGCACGGAATCCACCGGCGGAGACAGGCATGCGCGGCACGAACATCCTGATCGTCATGGCCGACCAGCTCACGCCCTCGGTGCTGGGCTACGAGGGCGGCAGCGCCCTGACCCCGCATCTCGACGCGCTGGCCGCGCGCAGCCGCTGCTACGAGGCGGCCTGGTGCGCCAGCCCGCTGTGCGCGCCGTCGCGCTTCGCGCTTATGAGCGGCCAGCGGATTTCCCGCATCGGGGCCTGGGACAATGCCGCCTACCTGCCGAGCACGGTACCGACCTTCGCGCATTACCTGCGGGCGATGGGCTACCGCACCAGCCTCGCCGGCAAGATGCACTTTGTCGGCCCCGACCAGCTGCACGG
>JBGTSP010000057.1:0-19624 GCA_041940205.1 Alphaproteobacteria bacterium | reverse complement strand
CCGATCGAGAACAAGATCGGAGCATTCCTCTCGGATCCACGCCTGTATCGACTGGTTGCCGGTGACGGCAAGGAACTGAGGTTCCGGCAGCTCATGGACGAGGGTCGCATCCTCGTCGTCAACATCGCGAAGGGGACGATCGGCGCAGACAGCGCCGGAATCGTCGGCGGGCTACTGCTCACCTCGCTCGTCAACGCCGCCCTCTCTCGGGGCGAGACCGATATGCGCCGATCCTTCTTCATCTACGCCGACGAATGCCAGGTCTTCGCCACCAGGTCGCTCGCAGACATGACGGCCGAGCTTCGGAAGTTCGGTGTGGGCGTCGTGTTCGCCAATCAGTTTCTCGGGCAGTTCTCGAGCGAAGTGCGAGATTCGGTTCTGTCAAATACCGGCACGCTCATCGTGTTCCGGGTGGGGCCGATCGATGCCGCATTCTTGGCGACAGAGTTTGAGCCAAGATTCTCCGCGCACGATCTGCTCAATCAACAAAACCACGACTGCTACATCAAATTGATGGCGGATGGCGCGTTGCTGTTACCTTTCAGCGCGACTACGATCAGGCCATCGTAACCGATCAACTCAAAATCATCGGCTTGCCACAACATGTTCACAACAAACCCAATGCCTACCGTAAATCCCGCGCACTCAGGTGAAAAATTGATAGATTTCAAAATAAAAAATATCATAAGAAATTTACCTTATAAATTGTAGTTCTATTTTAATTCATAATATTCTAAGATATACAATTCTAAATTTAATGTTTATCTTTATACAAAATAAAAAAATATATAAATATACAAAATTTCGAAGAACAGAATACGGATTTTCCCTCCTAGAAACCATAATTTCTCTTGCACTTGCATCGATTTCTCTGGGATTGATATTTCAAGTCTACAGCGGAGGCTTGCATGTCACAAAACATGGCAACCTGCGCGAAGGAGCAGTGCTTGTCGCACAAAATGTTCTGATGCAGGCCGGAATTGTGTCCGCCTTGCAACCTGGCGAGAGTGACGGTCTTGACGGTCGATACCGTTGGCGTCTTTCCGTGAGTTCGACCGGTCAACGTCAACTTCCGGTTTCGCCCGACCGCGGACATCTCCTTGATCTGACCGTCTTTGTCCATTGGTCCGGGCCACACGGAAATCCGCAAAGGCTCTCTCTGAGAACGGCTCGGTTCGTTCCCAACGACAACAGGATCGGCCGATAGTGGTTCTGCGAACGAAGCACACATTCGAGGCCTCGCGTTCTCGCCGTTGGCCAGCGCGGAGCTCTGCTGCAGGTTTTACGCTGGTCGAGCTACTTGTGGTCATGACCGTTCTTGCCGGAATCCTTGCTCTGCTGATGGGCGCCTTGCAGCTCAATGTTCGGGCCTGGGAGACAGGTTCTGAGATTGTCGCTCAGAATGAAGATCGACGGGCAATATCGAGAACACTGCGGCGCATCGGTGAACGGTCCGTAGCCGCGTTTTTTCTCGAGCGTGGTCGGCCTCGGTTTGTATTCCACGGCGACAATCAGCAACTGCGTCTTGTCACCCGGCTACCCTTGGGTGCCGGCCCAAATTCCGACCGACCGGTCATAGCCTGGCTTTCACTGGTCCCTGAGGAAATCGCAGGCCGTGGTGTTGTAAGTCAGACTCTGGTGTTGGACTGGCTGCCATGGCCAGGTTTTCGCGATGCACTTCCGGAGCGCGCGGATGCGCACCGAAGCGTCCTGTTGGATGAAATCACTGCATTCGCGATCTCCTACCTTTCCAACGATCAACCATCTTCTTGGCTTTCGAACTGGGATAGAGCCGACGACCAACCCCGTCTTCTGCGTCTGACTTTTCGCACGGCTGAAAATCTGGGCAACTCCGACCAGACCTTGATTGTTCGCCTTCCGTTGGAGGCAGAACGCGCCTGTTTTCTGGCTCAAGTGGATGCGGTCGGCCTGTGCCGACGGAGCGCATTGCAATGAGCACCAGAAGGCGCTTGCGCGAAGGCTTCACCGTCGTCCTTGTGATCTGGATGCTCGCACTGCTTTCATTGCTTGCCTTGTCCTTCGTGGCGGGCTTGCGAACAGAAGCCGATGCGGCACGCAATATTGAAAGAGAAGCGCGTAGAGAAGCCGTCCTTGAAGCGGGTTTGCAGGTCGCCATCGCCGCCCTGCATGGCGCATGGCCCGAATCTGACTGGCCGCTGGATGGACGGGCCCGGACCATCACCGTCGCAGGAGCAACGGTGGCAGTAGCACTGTCGGCAGAAGCTGGACGAATAGATCTGAATGCCTCTCCACGTTCGCTTCTCCAAGGCATGCTGGTTGCGTACACAGGCGACGTGGACAAATCAGGGCAACTCGCCGACCAGATTCTCGACTGGCGAGACGGTGACAGCCGGCGGCGCCTGCAAGGCGCGGAGCGCAAGGACTATGAAGAACAAGGGATGATACCGCTGCCGAACGACGCACCGTTCGAGCGACTCGACGAACTTACCCACGTGCTGGACTTGGAAGGGAATCTTGCCGAGCTTCTCTATCCCGCTGTTACCGTGTTCTCCGGCCGCCAGGATCCCGATCCTGAATTGGCGTTGCCGGCCGTACGAACAGTCCTGCGCGATTCAGGTGCGGTGCCCGGCAGAACAACGATCGAGACCAGCGCCGGATATCCAAGCGTCGGAACGCGGCCGGCACCACTGAACCTGGGGCAGGCGTTTCGCATAGAGGTACGAGAGGCGATCCTCGGAGATGGCCTTCAAGCGATTGTATGGTTACCTCCGGGTGGTCGCAGCCATCGCCTGCTCGACTGGCGGCGGCTCGAGCCTTCAACAGATATTGCTATCCAAGATTAACGCCGGGCGGTGCTAAGAATCTCCGCTACCGGATTCTGCAGTTCCGGGGACCCCAATACGCACCCGACCCGTCAGCCAATCCACCCTGATCTCGAATTGTCCACCTGGACCGGCAACTTCGATCCGGCCGCCGCTCGAGGAGCCGTCGGGAAAGAACCGGATGCTCGCCGTCTCGCGAGTTGACTTTGTCGCGACCGTGGTAATCCGCAACGACAGTGTCTCGGGCAAGACCTCTGTCACCGTATCCCCGCCAGCACTCCTTTCGTTGTCCGTCGTGTATGCATCCCCACCGGGTGGCATCCGCGCCTCGGTGATCACCGCCCGGTAACTGCGCCTTGAGAGATCCAGATCAAACCGGTGCGGAAAGTTGCCGGCAATTGCCGCTCCGCGCGTCGCCCGCAGAGCGGCGGCGATCTCCCAGCTCGCCTGCCGGGCGTCGGGTCGAAGCCGATCGGGTGTCAGGCGCGGCAGAGCGAGACCGGCGAGGGCGGCGATCAACGCCAGCACGACCAGCAGTTCGAGCAGCGTGAAGCCCGACGCGCATGAAGACCGCAGCAGGCGCCGATCGCCGGTTCCGCCGGCATATCCCGCCCCGTCACACCGCCAGCGCATTGAGATCCAGCATCGCCACGAGGATCGAGAGCACGATCCCGCCGACGAGCGCGCCCAGGGCCAAGATCAGCAGCGGCTCCAGCAGGGCCAGCAGGGTGCGCAGGCGCTGGCGGATATCGCTGTCGTAGAGCGCCGCGACGTCGAGCAACATCGTTTCCAGCCGGCCGGTCTCCTCGCCGGCGGCGATCATCTGCACGGCGAGCGGCGGGAAGGTATTTCCGATCGACAGTCCATCGGCCAGGCGTTCGCCCCGTTTCAGAGCCTCGCGCGCCGCCGCGACGGCCGGGGCCATGGCGCGGTTGCGTAGCACCCCTTCGGCGATCTCGCAGGCCGCGAGCAGCGGCACGCTGCTTTCGACCAGCAGGCCCAGGGTTCGGCTGAAACGGGCGGTCTCGATCTCGCGCAGCAGCGGACCGATGAGCGGCAGGCGCAACAGCAGGGCATCGAGCGCCCGGCCGCCGGCTTCGGTCTTCTGCAGCCGCGATAACGCGAACAACAGGATCGCGAAAGCCGCCAGTCCCTCGGCCCACCAGGCCTGCAACGTCCGCGCCAGCGCGAAGGTGATCCGGGTCGGCGTCGGCAGGGCCGCGCCGGCGTCCGCGAACAGCGCCTCGAACTGCGGCACCACGGTAATCAGCAGCAGCAGCACCGAAGCCAGCGAGACCGCCAGCAGGATCGCCGGATAGGTCAGCGCCGCGACGACCTCGCCACGCAGGGCCCGCACTCTCGCCAGGTGGTCGGCAAGCTGGTCCAGCACGGCGGGCAGCGAGCCCGCCGCCTCTCCCGCCCGCACCAGCGCGATATACAGGCGATCGAACGGCGCGCCCTCGGCTTCCAGCGTCTCGGACAGGGCGCCGCCACCGCGGATGCCGGCCAGCAGGCGACCGAGGCTTGCCTGCGCCGCCGGCGTGACGGCGATGTCGCGGGCGATCTCGAGCGCCCGTTCCAGCGGCAGGCCCGCCGCCATCAGCCGGGCGAGTTCGCGGGTCAGCGTGTCCAGGCGGAAACCGGGGCCGCGTCGCCGCGGCTGTCGCCGGCCGTCCGCCAACGGTTCGGCCCGCACCGGGATCTGCCCGGCGTCGTGCAGGCGCTCGAGCACCGCCGCCTCGTCTGCGGCTTCCATCTCACCCTCGACGCTCTCGCCCGATTGCGTCAGGGCACGGTAGCGGAACAGGGCCATGCCGGATTGCCGTTCTCCGTCCTTTGCCGATGCCGATCCCGTAGCCGGTCGGGCCTCAATCTTCCGGAGCGACCCGCCCGATCTCGGCGAGACTGGTTTCTCCGGCGAGCGCCTTGGCCAGGCCGTCTGCGAACAGGCCGGTCATGCCACCTTCAAGCGCACGCCGGCGCAGGCCCGCGTGATCCCGGCGGGCGATGACATCCTGCTGCAGGGCCGCGTCCGGGGTCATGACCTCGAACAGGCCCAGACGACCGACATAGCCGCTGCCGTGGCAGGCGGCGCAACCGACCGGCTCGAACAGCCGGTCCGCCGCGGCGAGGCCCGCGGCGGCCGCGACCGTCGCCAGGTCGAACCGCCGGGCGAGCGCGTCGGGAACCGGGACCGCGCGCCGGCACTGCCGGCAGAGCCGGCGCACCAGACGCTGCGCCACGACGCCGCGCAGCGTCGAAACCAGCAGGTAATCCGGCACGCCCATGTCGAGCAGCCGGGTCAGGGCCCCCGGCGCATCGTTGGTGTGCAGGGTGCTGAGCACGAGGTGGCCGGTGAGCGCGGCCTGCACCGCCACCGTCGCGGTCTCGCGGTCGCGCATCTCGCCGACCATGATGACATCGGGATCGTGGCGCACCAGCGAGCGCAGCAACACCGGGAAGTCGAGGCCGGTTTCGGCATTCACCTGGATCTGCACCACCCCGGACATGTCGTATTCGACCGGATCCTCGACCGTCACCAGCTTGCGTTCGCCCGCGTTCAGCGCGGTCAACAATGCGTACAACGTGGTGGTCTTGCCGCTGCCGGTGGGGCCGGTGACCAGCACGATGCCGTGATGCGCGTCCGCCATCGCCTGCAGACGGCCGCGGTCGGCCTGCCCGAAACCGAGCCCGTCCAGCCCGTCGGGCGCGCGGCCCGGCTCCAGCAGGCGGATGACCACGCTCTCGCCATGCAGGCTGGGTACGGTGGAGACTCGGAGATCCAGCCGCCGGCCGTGCAGGGTGAGGCGGATGCGGCCGTCCTGGGCCAGCCGGCGCTCGGCGATGTTCAGCCGGGCGAGGATCTTGATACGAGAGACCAGGGCCGGCGCCTGGGCCGGCGACGGTGCGCGTTCCTCGCGCAGCAGGCCGTCGACGCGCAGGCGCAGGCGCAGACGCCGCTCGAACGGCTCCAGGTGAATGTCGGAGGCCCGCAGTTCAACCGCCCGGGCGATGATGCCGTCGAGCAGCCGCACCACCGGCGCCTCGCTGGCGAGATCCTTCAGCCGCTCGATATCCGCCTGGGCCTGCACCGCCATGGATACCGGGTCGTCCGCCGCAGGCGACGCCGCGGCCGGCGGCCGGTAGAGGGCCTCCAGCGCCGCCGCGATCGCCGGCGCACTGGCGACGCGGCGATGCACCGGGACACCCGCGAGCCGGGCCAGCGCCTCAGC
The DNA here is from genome assembly GCA_041940205.1 of Alphaproteobacteria bacterium. Taxonomy (GTDB): domain Bacteria; phylum Pseudomonadota; class Alphaproteobacteria; genus JBGTSP01. Next base: position 13,587 of record JBGTSP010000057.1, on the reverse strand, counting down.
CGCGAAATCGTCGAACGGATCGGCCATGGCGAGCCGCAGGCCGTCGCCGTCCAGCGCCAGGGGCAACACCCTGCGGGCCTTCAGGAAGTTCGGCGAGGCGGCCTCCGGCAGCACCGGCGCGGCAGGAAAATCCGCAGACTCGGCCAGCGGCACGCCCGCCAGCTCGGCCAGCAGGGCGGCCCAGTCCTCGGCCGCGACCAATCCCAGGGATGCCAGCAGATCACCCAGCCGACCGCCCTGCCGGCGCTGGACGGCCTGCACCCGCGCTAGTTCGGCGGCGCTCAGCAGGTTGCGGGCCAGCAGATGCGCGCCCAACGCGGCGTCATCCGGTCCGGTACCGACCGATGGCGCCCCGTGGGCTGTATCGGGTGCAACTCCCGACGCCGCCATCGCCGTCGTTTCACCCGATCGGGCTTCCGTCTGTCTGTTCGCCGTCACGCCATGGCTCTCCGGTTGGGCTCTCCGGTTGCGGACAAACCGATGGTAGGGGCTCGGGCAGCCGCTGTCTGCCCGGTTTCCGGCCAAACAAGAGGACCGCGGACAAGCGCGGCCGGTCACTGGCCGGGCTCCGGACCGGGCGCTACGATCCGGCATGATTCAACTTCCACGTAGTCAACGCTTCGCTCTCGGCGGCCTTGCCGGCCTGTCCGTCCGGTCCCCGAACCGACTCCGAACCGAAGGCTCGTCGACGTGAGCCATGATGCCTCCGGCGAGACCTTGCCGGTCGCGGGAGCGTTCGCAGCGCTCCGTCATGGCCTGGTCTGGTGGCACGACGGCCTGCGCGAGGCCCTGCCCACCATCGATCCCGGGGAGGTGCCGCCGGGCCTGCTGGTCGTTGGGAACGCTGGCGGCGCGGCTGCGTCGGAGACCGCGTCCGCCGGAGAGCCTGTCACCTCGCCGTCCGGGGACCCCGAGAACACGGAGACGACCGAACCCGTCTCGGAAGCGCCGGACCGGACCGTGCGGCGACACTCGGGCGGGCGGCGCCCCGCCTGGCGGGCCGTAGGCCGCCTTCCCCCGTTTTCGGGTGATGCCGCGGTCATACCGTCCCCGTCGTTGGCCCGAACCTGGCGAAGGGCCCCGGCGCGGGCGTTGACGCGGGCCTGGGCCGACGCGCTGCATCTCGAACTGGACCTGCCCGCCGCTGCCGAGAACGAACTCCCGGCCGTGCTCGCCAACCAGATCGACCGCCTGACGCCCTATCGGGCCGACCAGGTCTGTTTTGGCTATCGCGTCGCGGCCCGCAACCGGCCGGCCGGCCGGCTGACGCTGGCGCTCGCGGTGCTGCCGCTCGCTGCCTGCCAGGCCGAACGCGACGCCCTTGCAGGCACCGGCCTCGACGTCGACGGCGTCTGGCTGGCCGCGCCACCGGCGACACCCACCCAGGCGGATGGCCTCTTCCTGCCCTTCGATCGGACGCCCGGCGCCGTCCCAACGCGCCGCCGCGGCCCGCTTCCGGCGCTGCTGGCGCTGCTGCTCGCCGCGAACGGCCTGCTGTTCTACGCCGGCTTCTGGCAGCCGTTGCAGGAGGTCCGCGCCGCGGTGGCGGCGCGCGAGGCCGTGCTGGCGGAACTGCGTCCCCGGGCCGAAGCAGCGGCCGCGCTACGGCGGGAGCGCCGGGAACTCGAGCACCTGATCGCCCTGCTGGAGGCCGAACGTCGGGCCGCGCTCGATCCCCTGCCGCTGCTCGCCGACCTGAGCCGCCGCATTCCGGACACGGCCTGGCTCCGGCATCTGGCGTTGACAGACGGCCAGTTCCGGATCACCGGAGAAGCCCGCGAGGCCGCCGCGCTGATCGCCCTGCTAGAAGCCAGCCCGCACCTGGAAAAGGTCCGTTTCCTGGCCCCGGTGCTGCGCACACGCAACGGCGCGGCAGAAGAGTTCCGCATTGCCGCCACGTTGCGAACGGACCCTACACCTTGAACGCCCATGACCCGTCCGCGAACACCAGATCACCGTCGAACTCCAAGTTCTTCCGGTGGGCACGAACACACCCTGCCCTCGCAGTCGCCCTGCTGCTCGCCGTCGTCGTGCCAACCCTGGCGGCGCTGATCCTGCCGCTGCGGGACGAACGCCAGCGCCTGGTCGTCCGAATCGTGGATCTGGAAGAGCGGATTGCCCGCCTGCAGACCCAGATTGTGAGGATACCGCCAGAACAGGAGGCTATCCAGCGAGCGAAGGAAAACTTGAAGCAGAGTCATCTATTGGTCGAAGGCAACAGCGCCTCAGTCGCCGGGGCGGAACTTCAGCGTAGACTAGGGCAACTCGCTCAGGAGACGGACGGTCGGTTACTTCAGGCGGAGCCGCTCAATACGACGCTAGTTGTTGCAGGAGAAGGTGAAACAGCCATGGGATCATCCCCGACGGGTTATGAACGCCTTGCTCTACGAGTACGATTGCAGGGAGGAATCTTCTTTCTTACTGACATGTTAAGAAAAACATCACTGAAATTGCCACATATTCATGTAGAAAAAATTGTGATTAGCTCTTATAAAAATTCTAAACTCCGATCCATCTCTGAAAACTCTAAAATACCGGAACTTATTATTCTCATAGAATTTTCCGCATTTCGGCCAATCGCTGGGATAGAAAATTAGTATCTAGGTATTATTTTCAATATACTAGCATACAATATATACTAATGGCTCAAATATAGTATATCATATCTCAATTCCCAATTTTTTTGTTAGATCTGAAATAAATTGAGAAATTAGAGCATCTTCACTATCAAAATCGCAACTCTCAAATCTTTCATCGATTTTTTCTCCAAGAAACATACACTCATCATCGTATATCCAGATCTCAATTCTCTGAATATCCAATTTTATTAAAACACATAATATATCTAATTCTTCAATCGATATTTTATATTTTTGACCTTGTAGCAAATCGAGCGTTTTACTGCAACATTTCCTCTGGAAATTTGTCAGTTTCTGACAGCTATCATCTATCATCGCTTTACCTTCGGTATTTTTCCCAAGTTTACGATATCCACTTTACTTTTTCCAAATATTTTCGTCACATAACTACCGCCCATCCGAAACACTAGCTCGCCTCCGTTCCGTCCAAAACCGATTCGAAAGTTCTTTCCGCTATTAAATCTCCCACCCTTTCCAAAATACTTCCTGATATGTTCGCTCTGCAACCCGCGCAACAACAACTTTTTGATACCATTCGCAGCGAGATTTGTAGTTCTATCCGAAACAGAAATGAATTTCTGTTTCATCGTTGGCAACATAGCTGCAATGATGCGACCGCCCGTTGCCAAAGTTGCTGGGCCAGCGATTGCACCACCAAGAACTAATCCGTCGTATTCCCCATTGGGAATATCAGAAACAGTTGGTACTGAACTTCCCTCAGCAAACCCCAAACCCAAAGTTGACGAAGACGCTTGTCTTTTATCACCAAACAATTCAGGGCTTCCCGCAAGCTCATTGTAGAGCGTCCCAAACGCGCCGGTGATAGCTCCATTGGCGAATTTACCACCACCAAGCTTCGCGGCTATGCCCCCGACTACGGCAGAGGCGGCAATCTTCCCTGCCGACTTGAGCCCCATGCTTGCCATCACTGGTGTCGCAAGCTTGGTAAAACCGGCTGCTAGCGCCCCGTGGGCAAACTTACCGCCCTGGAGTTCGCTGATAGTGCCGCCAACCGCCGCATGAGCTGCGGTCTTGAGAGCGATATCCGCCCCCTTAAAGGCAACACCAACCCCAGCGAAGGCCGCGCCTGACAGCGCACTGATCGCACTCGCCTCCAGGTCACCTCCCGAAACTACAAACGTCGCCGCCGCAGCGCTTGCCGCTGACGACAGAACGGAGGCTGCAATCGTGCCGGTACCGACGATTCCCTCGATTACGGGTAGTAAATAATACTGTCCGGTAATGGCGATCGCGATCGTCGCCACCGCGGCAACCGCCGAATTCTTCGACAGCGCCTTGCCGACGGATTTCACTCCTTTCTTCACGGTCTTGACGACCGACTTGAAGGCCTTGCTGACCGCCTTCACGATCTTCTTGAAGAAGAAGCCTGTCGGGTCGGTGTAGGAAAGCGGGTTGTTCAGCACGTAGCTGTAGCGGTTCAGCGCCTGGCTGCCGGTGAGGTTCTGGTAGGCCGGATCGGTCGAGAGGAAGCGACCGATGACCGGATCGAAGATCCGCCCGTTCATGTGGATCAGCGACAGAGACTCGAGATGCTCATGCCCGGTGAAGCCGCGGGTGGTGGCAAGCGGCGCGATCGTGCCCGTCGGGTCGGTCCAGTCGGTGTTGCGCCGCTTGCCGAAGGCGCCGTAGCTCAGCCGTTCGACCACCGCACCCGTGGCGTCGGTCACCGTGTCGGTCGAGCCCAGATGGTCCTGGTGCAGGTAGGTCACGGCCTTCGTCGTGGCGACCAGCCCGGTATGGCGCACCAGGGCGATCCTGGTGTCGCCGGCGAAGACGTAGGCCGTGCTCTGCATGTTCTGTTCGTCATATTCGAACAGGCTGCCGGCGGCGTACCAGATGCTTGTGCCGGCGACCCCGCCGGCCATGCGGGTCTGTTTCAGCCGGGCGCGGTCCGCGCCGTAGAGGAAGGCCCGGCCGCTGCTGGTGGCGCCCGAGAGGTCGGTGATCAGCGTCGCCTTGTTGAAGGCGCTCCAGGCGACGGTGAGGTCTGTCACCAAGGTCACGGGATCGCGCCGCGTGGTGAGCTGGCCGTTGGCGTCGTAGAGATATTCCTTGCCGCCGGCGAGCGAGACCGCGTGCGGACCCGCGCCGTTCAGGCCATAGCTGTAGGTGCCGCCAAGGTCCGAGCGGCTGAGCAGGTTGCCGGCCAGGTCGTAGCTGTAGGTGCGACTGCCGACCGAGATCGCGTTTGCCGTATCGAAGACGATGGAGCCGGTCAGCCGGTCATGGCCGTCGTAGGAGAAGGTCTCCTTGCGGTCGATCCGGTGATCCATGCGGAATCGTACCGTGCCCGCGGCGTCGAACGCGTACTGCAGATGCTGGACGGCATTGTTCGGCCCGCCGGAGGCGGTGCTCTCGATACCCGAAACCGTGCCGCCGGCCACCGTGAACAGGCGCTCGGTGGTGACGCCGTTGCCCAGCACGAAGGCCGTCACCTGCCCTTCCGCGTCCATCGACTGGGCCTGCCAGAAGGTCACGCCGCCAGCCGCATTGTCGCGGATGTCGGTAAGATAGCCGCGGGCGTTGTAGTCGTGCGCCACGGTCAGCGGCGCGTTCGCGTCCCCGGTGAACGACGGATAGGTCAGCGTCGCCTGTCGGCCGGTCACGGCGTCGTAGCTGGTGGCGGTGGCGAAACTCTTCTGCGCGCCGCCATGGCCGACAAGCTGGGTCGTCACCGTCGGCCGGCTGAGGCTGTCGTAGCTGCTGGTGCGGCTCTCGATCAGGTTGCCGCTGTTGTCCGTGTAGCTGACGCTGTGCAGCAGGCCGACGCCATTGGTTGCAGTGTCGTAGATCCAGGTCGTCGTCGCCTTGTTGGTCGAGCCGGTATTGTCCTCGGTACGGCTGACCATGCGTCCCAGCAGGTCGTAGGCCATCACCGTGACCTGGCCCAGCGCGTCGGTCTGGCTCACCAGTTCGCCCAGCGCGTTGTATTCGTAGCTCCAGGTGCCGGAGTTCGGATCGTCGAGAGTGAGGTTGCGGCCGAGCTGATCGTAGGTCTTGCTCACCACCGCGCCGTTCGGACCGGTGGTGGTCAGCAGGTTGCCGACGGCATCGTAGGTCTGGGTCGTGGTGGCGGCATCGGCGCCGCCGAAATCCTCGGTCACCGAGACGGTCTGGCCCAGGGCATCGCTGACCGAGCGGGCGCTGCGGGTGACCGTGTTGCCGTCGGCATCCTTGTAGGTCTCGGTGATCGTCGTGGTCAGACCGTCATAGACCGTGTCGATCATGTGGTTGCCCACGTCCGCCGGCCGCACCTCCTGGATGACCCGATCGGCGATGTCGTAGACGTAGCTGGTGATCGCCGGGATATCGCCGGCATCGTCCGGATCGTAGGGGCGCGAGGCGGTGGCGACATTGCCGCGGGCGTCGTAGCTCTTGTCGGCGAAGATCCGCGAGCCGGCATCGAAGCCCTCGCTGACCGTGCGCAGGTCGCGGCCGAGCCGGTCGAAATAGATGCTCGAGACTGCGCCCATCGGGTTGAGTTGGGTGTCCAACGCCTGGGTCGTCACCTTGTAGTGCCCGTCCGTCGGACAATCGGTATCCCCGGCGCAGTCGGCATAGCCTGTCAGCGAGCGCGTGCCGTCCGGCGCGTGCGCGACGGTGACGCGGCCGAAACCGTCATATTCGGTCTCCGCCACCAGGCCGTTGGCGTCCTGGGTCCACAGGACGTTGCCGTAGGTCGTGTCGAAGATCTGCTTGATCTGCTGGCCGAGCGCGTTGGTCTGGGTCACCGGGAATCGGCCGTCGGCCGTGACGTTGCCCTGGTAGTCGCGGGTGCCCCAGACGGTGCTGGCGGAACGAGTTGTGAAATCCGGACCGCTTACCGTCGCCGACGTCTTGTTGCCGTAGGCATCGTACGTATAGCTGGTGGTCTGCCAGAGGGTGGAACTGTTGGGCTCCACCGTCTCGCTGGCGAGCAGGCCGTCGGCATTGTAGGTGAAGGAGGAGGTACGCGACTGCACGGCCTGACCGGGCACGGTGTGCGTCACCGTCGCCTCGCTCAGCCGGCCGATCTGCCATGGCGAGGTGACCGGTGCGAGATAGCTGTTCTGGGTCACCACCGTGGAGACCACGGTGCCGTTGTTCTCAGGCCCGGCCTTGCGGGTCACGGCAACGCTGTCGGGATAGCCGAAATTATCGAGCTCGCCACCGGTGGTGTTGTAGACGGTCTCGGTCACCCGCGAACTGATCGCGAGATTGTTGTTGCCGTCGTTCGGCTCGAGCGTCTCGACCGCGGCGCGCGAGGCGTAGGGGAACCAGGTCAGCCCACCATTGTTGTTGACCGCCGCATAGGTATTGGCCACGGCACTCAGTCGGACCGCACCGCCGCTGGCGATCGTCACGACATCGCTCGACTGGGTCAGACCGACAAAGGGAAAGTCCTGGCGAAATTGCGTCGCGGTCCGCCGCCCGGACAACAGGTCGTCGACCTCGCGCGACTTGAAGCCGAGGAAACCGCGGCCCTCGCGGTCGTAGAGCGCGTGCCGGTAGCGATAGCGGCTGGTCGCGACCATCGGGTTGGCGGCGGTGCCGTCGCTCACCCGCACTTCGCTCACGAGCCGCATCGGGCTTGCCAGGTCGAGCAGCGGATATGCCGCCGTTTCCGCGCGCATGTATGTCCAGGTGGCGTAGGCCCCGCCATTTTCGATCTGCGCCATCGGCGCGTAGTCGATCTCGATCTTCTTGCCGAGGCCGTCGGTGATGGCGGTCAGGTGCAGCCGGCCACCGGTCTGCTCGAAGAAGTGCATGGCCGGCGCGGGATCGCTCGGCCCCAGCCGGGCGAAGAAAAGATCGGTGATGCCATCTCCGTTGAAGTCGCCTGATACGACCTTGCCGAGCGTCGCGGTTCCGCCGGTTACGGTGGCGCCGGCGACAAACTTGGAATTGCCGTCGGAGAAGAACATTTTGCCGATCAGGCCCTGGTTGTTCCCACCATTGGGCGGATGGAAATACAGGTCCGTCAGTCCGTCGCCGTTGTAGTCGCCGGGATGTACGCGAACGAGAGCGGAGGACCATGCACCCGTGTTGGCGATCGTGCCCTGATCGAACGTATCGTTCCCCAGGTTGGTGTAGACCTCATCCGGCGTGCCGCAGAGGCCACGGAACTGCTCGTGGTCCTTGTAATAGCGGTCCGGCAGGCCGTCGCCGTTGAAGTCGGCCATCACCAGCTCGCACTTCACATGCTGGTCGGTGAAAGTACGGGTGGTGTAGTCCTCGCCACGAGAAAGATCCGCCCAGCTGTTGGTGGTGCCACCACAGGTACCGAGCAGGTTGTGGAAATAGAGGTCTGTCTGGCCATCCGCGTCGAGGTCGGTCGTGTGCACCGAACAGCCTGCGAGATTGCCGCCAGGACGGGTGATCGTCGATTTCACCAGCGAGGTGCCTTGCGAAAAATACATCTCGCTGGTCGACAGGCCGGCACAGCTTCCCGAAGCGTTATGGATATAGAGATCGGTTCGCCCGTCGCCGTTGAAGTCTCCGGGATAGACGTCACAGCCGTTGTGGGCGGGAAGCTGGAAGGTGGTGCTGCCACCGCTGAAGGCTACGAAACTGTAGGAAAGACCGGCACAGCTGCCAGTGCCGTTGTGGAAGTAGCGATCGGCCCGACCGTCGCCATTGAAGTCGCCGGCTGAGACCGTGCAGTCGCTGCCATGCCAGTTCAGTGTATGCACGTTCGGGCCGGCAAAGCTGGGAGTGACGCCCTGGCTGCCTTGGGTGTGAGCATCCAGGGTGAAGTTGAAGCTGGTGCCGCTGACGCAGGTGCCGTTCGGGTTCTGCACGTAGAGGTCCGTGCGCCCGTCTCCGTCATAATCGCCAGGCGTCAGCACACAGCTGTCGTTGATATTGGCAGCGGTCGAGTCGGCGACGATGGTCGACTGGCCTCCGCTCTGGCCCTGCCCTGCCGCCGTGAAAGTTGTGGATGGCTTGCAGTTCTGCGTTCCGCCCACGTGCTCGCATTCCGTGATCGCGGTTACGTGCGAGCGATTGAGCGAACCGGCAGTGCCGTAGGTCAGGGTAAAGCTACGAACGACGCTTGCATCATCGAAGATTTCGATGGTCTTCAGTCGCTTGTCGACCTGTGTTTGCAGCCCTTTGTACCAGTGTTGGCTGGTATCGGGCCGGGATTCATAGACGAACTCAACTTTGTTGAAGGGCGGCTCGCTGGTGTTGTCATTGCCCGCATAATGTACCGAACTGGGAACGATCAGACCCTTGGGCGCATCCTTTGCATAGTTGACTGTTAGGTAGTTGCCGACAGCGTCGGTGACCCTGTTGAGAGCCCAGTACGTGATCCGCGACATACCGCCGTATGTGCCTTCGGCCTGGGAGTCGGAGGTGCCGCCATACTGCATGACGCGACCGTCCTGGGTGTGCACTTCCCACCAGGTCGGGCCATAATTGTCTGTCGCCTTCAGGACAATCTTGGAGTAACCGTCAATCTCGGTGGCGTACTGTGTGCCCGGATAGCCGGGCGTACCCGAGACGGGCACCAACCGCTGGCCGTCCAGGCAGTAACGGTCTGTGGAATCGTACTGCACCGGATCGTCGGCGCCGTCCTGTGCAATCGTACCGGCGCAGCGGGTAATGTTCGACAAGCCACCGAGGCTCCAGCCCTCACCCAGCAGGTTGCTGCCGTCGCGGCTGCCGTAATCCAGTGTCAGGGCCGGTTCCATGCCGGCGCGACCGGGCGGTACTGGAATGGGGATGGTATATTGTGCCGCACCGCTATCGTCGACGCCGAAACTGCCGTCGATCGCGCCATGGAAATCGGCCGCCTGGAGCGGTTCACTCGCCAGAACGGTAAGGGCTGCGGGTAAGAAAAGAGTGCGAGCGATACGGCCAAACCGGCCGGAAAACGGGTAATTCATCAACTATTTCCCACGTCAAATTGCTACACCAGAATCGGGTGTGACGCCGAGTATAGGTTCAAATGAGATGACAATTCTTGTACGCGTGAAAAATAGTGAGAAAATTCCCCAAATCGCAGTATCCCGCAGCCGCATTGGCGGGCGCGCATGCCGCGCGTCGCGGACCTCGCCGGCATGACGGTCTGGTCCGTCCTTCGTTCGCCGCCAGGAGCCAGCCGACCGCATGGTTCGAAACGTCTCCCGCAGCGCCTGTCCGTCCCGGCGACGAATAATCCGTCCTTGAAATGAGCGATATCCTGCTGCGCTGGAGCGCTCTGATGCTGGCGTTGGGCGGCTTCCTCGGCGGATCGCTGGTCATAGCGGATCGCCTGCGCCCGCCGCCACCAGCGCCCGCGATCATCGTCGGAACGGCGGACAGCCCGCCGCCGCAGGACGAAACGGCCGGCGCGGCGCGCTCGACGAGGATCAACGAACCGGTTTCGGCCGAAGACCTGGCGGCGATCACCCAGCGCCCCCTGTTCCATCCCGACCGTCGACCGGCGAAGCCCGCGGTGAAGACCGCTCGAATGACGCCGGCGCCGCCGCCAACACCGTCCCCGCCCGCGCCGCGCCTGCGACCGGGTGAAATCGTCCTGCTTGGCGTGATCATCATCGACGACGAGCCGGTCGCCCTGCTTCGCGTGCGGGGCGAAGCAAGTCCGGTTCGGGCGGTTCGCGGCGCTCGGATCGCCGGCTGGGAAGTGGTGGAGATCGACGATCAGCATATCGTGCTGGCGCAACGGCAGACCCGGATACGCCTGCCACTTGACCCGGAGAGACGATGACGACCGAAGATTTCATCACCACTCGGCGAGCGGCTCTGCTGGTCGGCCTGCTGGCGAGTTTCCTGTGGGGATGCGACGGACGCCAGGCCGGAGGCCTGCTTGACCGTCTCGGCGCGGTTCCCCAGACGGTTCCCGAGCCTGCCGCTCCACCGGTAGCCGGTGACGCGACATCGGCCGCGGGCTCTGCCAAATCCGCCGCTGCGAGGCATGGGGAGAAGACCCCCGCCTCGCCACCCGGCGGCGTCGCTTCGGCGAGCGGACGAAACAGCGCCTTGCTGGTGCCGGGAACCGGTCGGTTCGTCGGTCGCACCTCGAGGCGCGATGCGACGGCGCCCGACTCCCGAGCATCGGAAGTGCGGATGAACTTCCAGAACGCAGACATGCGTGACGTGATCACAACGGTCCTGGGAGAACTCGGCCGCAACGTGGTGATCGATCCTCGCCTGCAAGGCACGATCAGCCTGCGCGCCACCGAGGCCCTGTCTGAAGAGGATGCGCTGTCGGTGCTCGACACGGTGCTGCGCATGAACGGTGCCGCCATGATCCTCGGGGACGAGCTGATCCAGGTGGTGCCGGCGGCGTTGGCCACCCGCGCGGGCGCGCCGATCGGCGCACTGGCCGGCGATCGGCCGATCCCCGCGGGCTTTGCCGTAAGGGTCGTGCCGCTGCGCTACGTGGCGCCTGGCCACATGCGGGAACTGCTGGCGCCGTTCCTGCCGCCCGACGCGGTGATCCGCACTGACGAACATCGCAACCTGCTGCTGCTCGCCGGCAACGGGCGGGAACTGGAGACGGTGCTGGATACCGTCGCGCTGTTCGACGTGGACTGGCTGGCCGGGATGTCGGTCGCACTGTTCCCGCTGGAGCACGCCGAAGCCGGCGCCGTTGCCGCCGAACTGGCGCTGATCTTCGGCGATGCCGATGGCGGTCCGACCGCCGGCCTGGTCCGGGTCATGCCGATCGAACGGCTGAACGGCCTGCTGGTCGTCACCCCGCAACCGGACTATCTGGCCAAGGCGCAATCCTGGATACGCCGCCTCGACCGTGGCGACGCCCAGGGACGAAACCTCTATGTCTACAATCTCGAACACGGCAAGGCGGGTGAATTGGCGGCCCGGCTCACCGCGGTGTTCAGCGATCCCGCCGGCAGCCCAGACCGGCGCCGCACGGGCAGCGACGGTGTCGCGCCGGGTCGGTCGGTCCGTGTTCTGGAACGGCCGGCGGACGGCATTGCCCGCAACACCGCGCAGGTGGTGGCAGGCGGCACCCGCGGCCGCGCTTCGGAGCAACGCGGCAGCGCACCGGGAACCCGGAGTAGCGTTCCGGACGGCGCCGTGACCGCACTCGCGAGCGCGACAAACATCCGGATCATCGCCGACGAAGCCAACAACGCCCTCATGGTGCTGGCGACGGCCGAAGACTACGCCATGGTGGAAAAGGCGATCCGCAAGCTCGACGCGGTGCCGATGCAGGTACTGGTCGAGGCAACGATCGCCGAGGTCACGCTGAACGACGAGCTACGCTACGGCGTGCAGTGGTTCTTCAAGACCCGTGGCGTGAACGGCGGGGACGGACGGGTCACGCTGGGCAATGCCGCAGCCGGGCAGATCGCCGACGTCGGCGCCGGCTTTTCCTACATCCTGTCCGACGCGGTCGGCGCCACACGCTTCGCGCTGGAAGCCCTCGAGGGTGTAACCCAGGTGCAGATCATCTCCTCTCCGCATCTGCTGATCCAGGACAACCAGTCCGCCGAGTTGCAGGTCGGCGATGAAGTACCCGTGGTGACCCAGCAGCAGCAGGCCGTAAGTGGCGACGCCAACCTCGTGAACACCGTCCAGTTCCGCGAAACCGGCGTGATCCTTCGGGTGACGCCGCGTGTCAACAGCGGCGGTTCGATCGCGATGGAGATCGAACAGGAGGTCAGCCAGGTGCAGCAAGGCGCCGACGCCTCGTTGACACCGACGATTTCCCAACGCCGGGTGAAGAGCGCCGTCGTCGTACAGAGCGGCGAGACCATGATCCTCGGCGGACTGATCCAGTCGAACGACCGGGAAGGGTCGACGGGCTTTCCCGTGCTCGGACAACTACCCGTGGTTGGCCCTCTGTTTGCCTCAAAGCAGCGTACTCAGGCCCGGACCGAACTGATCGTTCTGATCGCGCCACGAATCGTACGCAATGAAGCGGACGCGCGCAGGGTCACCGAGGAAATGCGGCAGAAGCTTGAGAACCTGAAGCGATTACCCGGTTTTTCGAAGCACTGACTCGGGAGGCACCGCGAGTAGGCCGAAACGGTCAGTTTTCGGAGGCAGAACCATTGTCCTCACCCCAACAGCGTTCACGTCGTGTCCATCTAGCCTGACCGAAACGATACCCTCACCTCCCCTGCTTCCGAGTGGTACCCCTTCGCGGATCCGCCCTTGAACTCGCAGTTCGCACCAACGGTGATGTCATAGGTGTATTCGGTACTCGAGGTGAACGTGTACCGGCCGCCACCGTGATCGGTGAGATTCGTGACGGGCCCGGTTGGATCCTGGCTTTGTGAGGATCCGGCGTCGTAGTTGTCGATCCGGATGCCGGTGACCTTTCCGCTTGCGTCATGCGTGAAGCGGAGCGTCATCCTTCCCTCGGTAAAACCCCAATCGTGCATGGCCGTGAAGGACAGCGGGAGCGAAGCACAGGCAGCGTGCGCGTACTGTGCGAGCAGGTTGAGAGAGACGGTGGCAAAGATGATCATGACCAGGCGATGCATGCTGGTTCTCCATTAGAGATCAGTTGAAAGGTGGAGGGATCAGGAGCCCGGCGTTGATCGCCGAAACCCTGCAGGCGCTATGAGCGCGGCGGACCAAGTCGCTCGATGAGGAGTGCGGCGATCCTCGGCGCCAGACGCGACCACAGCGCCTCGGCGAGGGCATCGAGCTCGTCAGTCGAGAACTGTCCAGTCGACTTGAAGACGCATTCGTCGATGAAGATGTTGTGCCGAAGCGCCTCATTCTGGGCCGCCTCGTCCTCCACACCGAGGTATGCCATGAGCGCATCACCGCTTCGGTGTCCAAGAAGGCGTTGAAGGTGCGCTGCAGGAACACCCTCGGTTCGCATGAAGACGACCTTGCTGCGTCTGAGGGAGTGCGAGGAATAGGCTGTCGGATCGAGACCGATCGCCGCCACCCACTCCTTCACGAGGTGTCGGTAGTGGGAGCGCGAGAGCGCGCGGCCGTGCGGGGAGCGAAGCGCGGT
>JBGTSP010000056.1:0-19947 GCA_041940205.1 Alphaproteobacteria bacterium | reverse complement strand
CCGACCACGGCGCTCGACGTGACGATCCAGGGCCAGATTCTCGACCTGATCGACGAATTGGTCGCCGACCTGTCGATGGCGCTGATCCTGATCAGCCACGATCTCGGCGTGATCGGCGAGCTCTGCGACCGGGTGCTGGTGATGTATGGCGGACGGGTGGTCGAGAGCGGCCCCGTCGAAAGTCTGTTCGCCCGGCTGGCGCATCCCTACAGCCAGGGACTGTTCGCGGCGATTCCGCGGCTGGGCGGCGGGGGCGCGCGGCGGCTCCTCACCATTCCCGGCGCCGTGCCGGAACTCGCCGACCTGCCGCCGGGCTGCGGCTTCGCCGGCCGCTGTCCGCTGGGCGACGAGACCTGCCGGGACGTCGCGCCGGCGCTGCGGACCGTCGAGGCGCAGCACCGGGCGGCCTGCCATCACCTGGAGGCCTCGCTGGCCCGCGCGGAGAGCGAAACATGAACGCCCGGACGGTGCTGGAGGTCGAGGACCTGGTGCGCCACTACCGGCTGCCGCGCGAGAGCCTGTTCGCGCCGCCCGGCGCGGTACGGGCGCTGAACGGCGTGTCGCTGCGCATCGAGGCCGGCCGCAGCTTCGGCATCGTCGGCGAATCCGGCTGCGGCAAGTCCACGCTGGCGCGTCTCGTGATGGCGCTGGACGAACCGACCGCGGGGCGGGTGCGGATCCTGGGCCAGGACCCGTTCGCCCTGGCCCCGGAGGATCTGCGGCGGCTGCGCCGGCGTTTCCAGATCGTCTTCCAGGATCCCTACGGCTCGCTCGATCCGCGGCACACGGTCCGCCGCATCGTCGGCGAACCGATTGCCGCGCTGGAGCCGGAGACCGACCGGGCGACGCGCGAGGAACGGGTGGCCGAGACGGTGGACGCCGTGGGCCTGCGCCGGGCGGATCTCGAGAAGTATCCGCACGAGTTTTCCGGCGGCCCGCGCCAGCGCATCGCCATCGCCCGCGCGCTGATCACCCGGCCGGCGCTGATCGTCGCCGACGAGCCGGTCTCCGCGCTCGACGTGTCCGTGCAGGCCCAGGTGCTCAACCTGATGAAGGACCTGGAAGCCGGCTTCGACGTGACCTTCCTGCTGATCAGCCACGACCTGGGCGTGGTCGACTATCTCTGCAGCCGCACGGCGGTGATGTATCTCGGGCGGATCGTGGAGGAGGCCGACACGCAGGCGCTGTTCGCCGGACCGAAACATCCCTACACAAGGGCCCTCCTGGAGGCGGTCCCCCGGATCGGACGGCGCCGGCGCCGGGGGCTGCTGCAGGGCGGCGTCGGCAGCGCCATGGCGGACGGGCCGGGCTGTCCGTTCGCGCCGCGCTGCCCGCAGGCCGAAGCGGCCTGCACCGCGGAAGCGCCGGCGTTGCGGCCGGTTGCAGAAGGCCATGTTGCCGCCTGCCATTTTGCGTCATAATTCGGACACCATGAGCGAGGTTGTCAGTCTCGACACGGCGCGCCGCGGCCGGACCGCCCCGCGCCAGCGCAGCGCGGCACGCGATCCGGCCGATTTCTTCAACAGGAACGAACTGCACGCCATCCTGCAGGTCTATTCCCGGCAGGTCATGCAGGGCGAATGGCGGGATTACGCCATCGGCTGGAGCGAACGCGGCGCGCGTTTCGAAATCTACGGCCAGCAGTCGAACGAACCGCTGTACTGCGTCGACAAGCTGCCGCGCTCGTCCAAGCGAAGCGGCCGCTACCAGCTCGTCACCCGCGGCCGCATCCTGGTGACCGGCAAGTCGCTCGAGGAAGCGCTGAAGCCGTTGCGCAAGCGTCGGCCCGAGGTGGTCGACGGCGTCTGAGGCGTCCAACCGCGCCGTCTGCCGCGGGTCGGGGCCCGCGGCCGGGAAATTTCGCGCCCTGTCACGAAACACCGCTTGATTGTTGCATTCGGTTCTGACAGAACGCGCGGCCTTGCCCTGATCTCGGGGCCTGAACCTCGCCTGTGCGCGAATTTGTCAA
This sequence comes from Alphaproteobacteria bacterium, assembly GCA_041940205.1. Lineage (GTDB taxonomy): Bacteria > Pseudomonadota > Alphaproteobacteria > JBGTSP01. The sequence continues at coordinate 17,978 of JBGTSP010000056.1, read as the reverse complement.
ATCCGGTTTGGCATGGGGGGTTTGGTCATGACCAGCCACAGACTGCATGCTGTCGACATTGTCGAAGACAGCCCGAACGACACGTCCCACTTCGTCCAGCGCGAAGGTCTGACTTTCGCCGGCCGACACCTGCTGATCGACATGTGGGAATCGACCCATATCGACAATCTCGACCATGTCGAACGGGCGCTGCGCGCGGCCGTGGAGGCGGTCGGCGCGACCCTGCTGCGGATCGATCTGCATCATTTCACCGAGAATGACGGGGTCTCCGGCGTGGCGGTTCTGGCCGAGAGCCACATGAGCATCCACACCTGGCCGGAGTGCGGCTATGCCGCCCTCGACGTGTTCGTCTGCGGCGAGTGCGATCCGACCAAGGCCGTGCCGGTGCTGAAGGCCGCCTTCAATCCCGGTCGCATCCAGGTCTCGGAGCACAAGCGCGGCATCGTTTCGTGAGCTGGTTTCGCGAGACGCTGTATGACAGCGTCGAACACGGCCTGCACATCGACCGTCCGCTCCACAGCGGCCGCAGCGACTTCCAGAAGATCGAGATCTTCGAGAACAAGGGCGTCGGCAAGGTGCTGGCGCTCGACGGAATCGTGCAGACCACGACCACGGACGAGTTCATCTATCACGAGATGCTGACCCACCTGCCCGCCTTCGGGCATGGCGGACTGAAGCGGGTGCTGATCATCGGCGGCGGCGACGGCGGCATGCTGGAGGAGGTGCTGAAGCACCCCGTCGAGCGGGTCGTCATGGTCGAGCTGGACGGCGAGGTCGTGCGGCTGTGCCGGGAATACCTGCCGGAAATCTGCGGCACGGCGTTCGAGGATCCCCGCACCGACCTGAAGATCGCCGACGGCGCGGCCTTCGTCGGGGAGACCGACGAGCGCTTCGACCTGATCATCACCGACCGGCCGGACCCGGTCGGCCCGGCGGCGATCCTGTTCAGCGAACGCTTCTACGCCAACTGCCGGCGCTGCCTGGCACCGGGCGGCGTGCTGGTGACGCAGAACGGGGTGCCCTACTACCAGGGCCCTGAGGTGACCGAGACGGCGCGGCATTTCCGGGCACTGTTCGCCCGGCACGGCTTCTACATCGCCCCGGTGCCGATGTATGTCGGCGGCTTCATGGCGTTCGGCTGGGCCAGCGACAGCCTCGACCTGGCGGCGAGCGAGGGCGGCGAGCTCGCCGGTCTGCGCTACTACAACCGAGAGATCCACCGGGCCGCCTTCGCGCTGCCCGGCTATGTCCGCGACCTGATCGCCGCCGCCTGAGCGCGGCCGGCGACGCCGGCCCCCGCCGCGGCCTTCAGTCCCGCTTGCGCGCGTCGACGAAGGCGCCCAGCAGGGCCTGGGAAGCCTCCGAGGTCACCAGCGTGCACAGCGCGTCGGCCATGTTCTCGAAACCGCGGCGCCAGTCGGTATCGTTGGCCCGCATGAAGACGTCCTTGCCGTGCTTCAGCACGTCGGGATGGATCGCGGCAAAACGGCGGGCCTCTGCGCGGGCGGCGTCAAGCAGTTCGGCATCCGCGACGATGCCCGAGAGCAGCCCCAGGCGGTCCGCCTCGGCGGCATCGAAGGCCTCGCCGTTCAGCAGCGGGGCGAAGGCGCGGTAGCGGCCGGCCTGGCGCGGCAGATGCACGAGATGCAGGGCGGGAATCAGCCCGACCTTGACCTCGGGATAGCCGAAAGACGCGCTTTCGCCGGCCAGCACCATGTCGCAGGACAGCGCCAGGGTCATGCCGCCGGCCCGGGCCGCGCCGGCCACGGCGGCGATCGACGGTTTTCCCAGCCGGTGCTGGACGTCGTAGAGCTCCATGTAGAGGCGCTCCAGGAAACGGCGGAACTCGAGGCCGTTCTTGCCGACCACGAGATCGAGGTCGAGACCGGCGCAGAACACTTTCGGGTTGGCCGAGCGCACGATCACCGCGCGCACGTCGGGATCGTCGGCCGCCTCGCGCAGCCGGGCGATCACCGCCTCGATCAGGGCGAGACTGAGCGCATTGACCGGCGGTCGGTCGAGCACGATCTCGCCGATGCCCTCTGCGACCCGGTAGGTGACGTCGTCCTCGCTCATGCCTGCAATTCCTCCAGACGGCGCGCCGCGGCCGCGGCGGCTTCGTGACGGCCGAGACCGAGCAGCGCCCGGTGCACCTGCCGGACGGGATCGGCCACGCTGGGACGGGCGGCCGCGCGCTCTTCCAGCGTCGGCAGCACCGTGGCGAAGGCTCCGGATTTCAGCCCGGAATCCAGCCAGGCCTGTTCGAACAGGTCGCGCTGGGCGTGCGAACCGCCGATCTCCGAGAGCCGCGGCCGCGCCTCGGAGAGCGCCGCGAACGCCTCCCCGGCGCGTCCCCGGACGGCGGCCAGCACACCGTGGGCCGCCGGCAGGGCGACCGTGCCCCAGGCCGCGCGGGCCGCGGGCGGCGCGGTTTCGGCAAAACGGGCGATGTCCGCGCACAGGGCCTCCGCGGCGGCGTCCTCGCCGCCGCGGGCGAGCGCGACGATGTAGTGCAGGTCGAGAAACGGCTGGACATGCTCGATGCCGCGCGCGGCGACATGGCGGGCGACATCCCGCCAGCGTTCGCCGACGTCGGCGCCCCGCAGTTCCAGGCGCCAGAGCAGCGAGGCCGCACTCGCCTGGTCCTGGCTGTAGGTCTTGTCGAGGCCCCAGACCTCGTCGTCGAAGATCGCCAGGGCCGCTCCGGCATCGTCGAGATCGAGGTGGAACAGCGCCAGATGCCACCAGTTGTGGCCGCGCATGAAGGAGTTGCAGCTCGCCCAGGCCGGGGCATGCGCGCGCATCCAGGCGATCCCTTCCCCGACCCGTCCCTGCGCCTCCAGCACATGCGCCACCGCGTGATGGGCCCAGGGATCGGTCGGGTTGAGGGCGACGGCCCGGCGGCCGGTCTCCTCGGCCTCGGCAAGGCGGCCGTTCAGCTCGAGCGGAAAGGCATGGCTGCCCAGCAGAAAGCCGTCGTCGGGATTGGCGGCGAGCAGTTTCTCCGATGCCGCCAGCATCGCGGCGAACCGGCCGAGATTGAACAGGTGGTAGTGCTGCAGCTTCAGGGCGAACAGGTCGCGGGGCCAGGCGTCGGTCACCCGGTCGAGCGCCGCGATCGCCGACTCCATGTCGCCGTCGACCCAGGCCCGCGTGGCGGCAAGCCACAGCCGCTCGCGCGGATTGGCGCGGCCGGCAAGCGCCTCGGCGGCCTCGAGATGCGGCCGGGCCAGGGCCGGCGAATCCCCGCGCTCGGCCCACATCATCAGGCTGGCGGCCAGGATCTGGGCCATCACGCAGTCGGGCTCCGCCTCGACCGCCGGCAGGATGCACGGCAGGTCGGCGCCGTAGGCCAGCGCCTCGGCGACGAACCGGTCGATCGCCGCGACCGTTTCGGGCGCGGCCGCCGACAGCGGCAGATCGCGGGAGTCGCTGATCATGTCAGCGCGGGGCCCGGTCGCTGATCATGTCAGCGCGGTATCGAACGGCTGACCATGTCAGCGCGGTCTCCGGCCGCCCGTCATCTCAGTCGGGCTCGTTGATCCGGTCGAGGGGATAGATCGGCCGCCGCACATTCTCGTAGCGCAGCAGGTCGTTGTCCGAGGTCGTCACCCCCTTGCCGTCGCAGGTCAGCGTGTGCTTGGCGATCGGGGCGAAGCCGGCGCGATAGTGGATGCGCGATTTCAGCACGACATATTTCTTCCAGCGCGGATCGATGCCGACGGAGGTGAAGACGCCGAGATCCCAGGGCTCGTGATGGCGCGAGACCACCACGATCTGCAGCCCGCCGGTCTCGAGCACCGCGGTCGGTCCCATATGCACCTCCAGGCCGTGATACATCGGCCCGCGCACCGTCCAGGTGCCGTCGCTCAGGGTCTTCACGGTGCCCGTGAGCGTCAGCGGCTCGCCGATCTCGCCGATCGAGGGCATGTCGGTGCGACCGCCCAGGTCCAGGGTCACGGTGGCGCCGATGCCGGCTTCCTGCATCGCCCGCACCGCCTCGGGGTCCCAGACCGCGCCGACACAGACATCCTCCAGCCCCTGGCGCAGCACCTCGGCGATCACCGTCATCACGTCCTGGGTGCCGCCGGAGCCGGTATTGTCGGCATGATCCAGCAGCAGCACCGGCCCCTCTTCCAGCGTCTTCGCCCGGGCGACAGCCTCTTCCAGCGGCTCGTGGTCGTAGAGGAATTCGTCGCGCGCCTCCCAGGCCCGGGCCATCAGGCGGTCGGCGACGGCCTGGGCGGCCGCCGCATCGCGCTCGGCGATGCAGATCGCGCTGGTGCCGGAGTCCGGCATGTCGGCGAGCGCGAAACCGCCGAAGACCGTGGCGGCAAGCACCTCGCCGCTTGCCTCCGCCTCGCGCGCCATGGCGATCAGGCCGGCCATCGGCTCGTCGTCCGTGCCCTGGCGCAGGGTCTGGGAGAGCAGCGGGGCCTGCTTCCAGGCCATCACCGGGTCGCTGGTGCCCTTGAGCTTGCCCAGCAGGATCTCGCCGACCCGGGTGCCCACCTCGAACATGTCGACATGGGGATAGGTCTTGTAGCCGATCAGGGCATCGCAATTGTCCACCATGTCGGCGGTCAGGTTGCAGTGCAGGTCCAGGGTGACGCAGATCGGCGTGTCGGGCGCTTCCCGGCGCAGCCGGCGCAGCAGCGTACCCTCGCCGTCGGGCGTGTCCTCGGTGACCATGGCGCCGTGCAGGTCGAGCATGATCGCGTCCGGCCGCTGCTTTGCCACCGCCTCCAGGATGCACTCGCTCATGTGGGCGTAGGCGTCGGCGGCGACCGGGCCCGACGGCATGGCCTCGGCGGCGATCGGGGTGATCACCTCGGCGCCCTCGCGCCGGGCCAGCGCGAGATAGGCGCCGAGCGTCATGTTGGTGCGTTCGTAGGCCCGGATCACGTCCTCGTCGTATTCGCAGCTCCAGTCCCTGAAACGCTGCAGTGGCGTGGGGATCGGCGAGAAGGTGTTGGTCTCGTGCTTCATCATCGCGAGGACGAGGCGCATGGGCGGCGGTCTCCGGTGGCGGGACGGGCGGCAAGGATAACAGCTGGCGGACCGGGGAAAAGAAAAGCGCCCGGACCGTGGGTCCGGGCGCTCGGTTGGTTCGCTGCCGGCGGCGTTACTCGCGGTTGCCGAACAGGTGCAGCAGCATGATGAACAGGTTGATGAAGTCGAGGTAGAGACGCAGCGCGCCCATGATCGACTTCTTCGCGGCCACGTCGCGGCCGTCGCCCTCGTAGTACATCTCCTTGATCTGCTGCGTGTCGTAGGCGGTCAGGCCGGTGAAGACGAGCACGCCGATCACCGAGATCACCCACTGCAGCATCGAGCTTTCGAGGAAGATGTTCACGATCGCGGCGATGATGATGCCGATCAGGCCCATCATCAGGAACGAGCCGAAGCCCGACAGGTCGCGCTTGGTCGTGTAGCCCCACAGGCTCATCGCGCCGAAGGTGCAGGCCGTGATGGCGAAGGTCCGGGCGATCGATTCGCCGGTATAGACGACGAAGATCGAGGCCAGCGACAGGCCCATCAGGCCGGCATAGATCCAGAACGTGGCCTGGGCCGCCGTCGCGCTCATCTTGTTGATGCGCGCGGACAGGAAGAACACCAGGCCGAGCGGGGCCAGGAACACCACCCATTTCAGCGGGGTGCCGAAGATCACCTGCAGGGCGGCCGGCGAGGACGCCGTCACGAAGGCGACGATGCCGGTCAGCAGCAGGGCGGACGCCATGTAGTTGTAGACGCCCAGCATGTAGGAACGCAGACCCTGGTCGATCTGCGCCTGGTCAAGAGTGCCTGCCCGGCCCTGCATACGGCCGAGCGAGGAACTCCGCGGATCAAGTGCCATGGTTCAAACCCTTTCGTTTGAGGCAGGCGGAAGCTCGACACCTATTTTGGTCAAACATGCTGTCATTTCAAGGGACTCCGGGCGAGTCTCGGAGGATTCCACGGTCTTTTCGGACGGTTTTCGCGCCCCGTGGCGGGCAGACGGGGCGCCGGGGCGCTATTCGTTGCGCAACAGCGGCGCGGGCTTGCGCGAGAGCGCCGTCCAGGCCCCGATCAGGCCCGCCGCCACGGTGATCGCCAGCGAGACGGCCAGCGTCAGCGCCAGGGTCTCGGGCAGCCAGAGCCAGGCCGCGCGCATGATCTCGGTGACCACGACCCAGGCCGCCAGGGCGCCGGCGCCCGAGGCCAGCAGCGCCGTGACCGTCCCCAGCAGGACGAATTCGGCCAGATGCATGCGCAGGATCTCGCCCCGGGTCGCGCCGATCACCTTCAGCACCACCGATTCGTAGACCCGGCGGTGGTGGCTGGCCGCGATCGCGCCGGCCAGCACCACGATGCCGGCGATCAGTGCCAGCGCCGCGATCGTGCGTACCGCCATGCCGATCTTGTCGAGCAGGGCGTTCGCGGTTTCCAGGGCATCGCGCACCCGGATCGCGGTGACGTTGGCGAAGGTGTCGGTGACGGCGCGTTCCAGCGGTTCTTCCGCGTCCCGCGTGGCCTCCACGGTGGCGACGAAGGTGTGCGGCGCGCCGCGCAAGGTCGCCGGATCCAGAATCAGCACGAAATTGATCCCGATCGTGCCCCATTCGATGCGCCGCAGGTTGGCGATCTCCGCGGTGATCTCGCGGCCCAGGACGTTCAGCGTCAGGCTGTCGCCGACGCCGACCCCCATCGCCGACGCCGCTTCGGCATCGAAGGAAAGCTGCGGCGGCCCGGCATGATCGGCGGACCACCAGGCGCCCTCGGTGATCACCGCACCCTCGGGCGGCGTCGCCGCGTAGGTGATGCCGCGGTCGCCGCGGATCACCCAGGCGGCTTCCGGCGCGACCGGATAGTCCGCCGCCGCGATCCCGTTGATACGCACGATGCGCCCGCGCAGCGAGGCCGCCCGCTCGATCGCGCCCACCCCGTCGACCGACGCGGCCAGGCTCTCGAACGCGTCGATCTGGTGCGGCTGGATGTCGATGAAGAAGAAGGCCGGCGCGCGTTCGGGCAGGCGTTCGGAGACCTGGCGGGTCAGATTGCCCTCGATCAGGGCGATCGCCGCCAGCACCGTCAGGCCGAGACCGAAGGAGACAACGATCGACAGCGTCGCCGCGCCCGGCCGGTGCAGGTTGGCGACGGCGAAGCGCCAGGTCCGGCCGCGCGCCCGCGGCAGCCGGCGGGCAATGTCGACGACGCCGGTGCCGGTCAGCAGGAAGGTCAGCAGGGCGGCGCCCGCACCGGCCACGAACCAGCTCGCGAAGCGGCTGTTGTCCGAGAGCAGGATGGCGAGGCCCGCGAGCAGCGCCAGGCTGGCCGCCGCCGCCAGCATGTAGACCGGCTTGGCGCGCCGCCGGACCGGATCGCTGCCGGCGCGGAACAGGGCGGCGGCCGGCACGTCCCGGGCCCGGCCGAGCGGCAGCAGGGAGAAGGCGAAGGCCGTGATCAGGCCGAACAGTGCCGCCATCGCCAGCGGGCCGGGATAGAATCCGGCGCGCGCCGCGAACGGCAACTGGTCGGCCAGCAGCCAGCCGGCGGCGAACGGCGCCAGCGCCCCGACCGCGAGGCCGGCGAGGATGCCCAGCAGGCCCAGCGCCATCACCTGGGCGAGATAGACCGCGACGATCAGCCGGCCGGAACCGCCGAGGCATTTCAGCGTGGCGATGGTGCCGGTCTTGGTATCGAGATAGCCGCCGACCGCGTTGGCCACGCCGAGGCCGCCGACCAGCAGGGCGGTCAGGCCGACCAGGGTGAGGAAGATGCGCATGCGCTCGATGAATCGCCGCAGCCCCGGCGCGCCGTTGCGCAGGTCGCGCACCCGCCAGCCGGCGTCCGGAAAGGCCTGGTTGACGGCGCCGACGAAATCGTCCGGGCCGGTGCCCGCGGGCAGGGCGATACGGTAGCGGTAGCGGACCAGGGCGCCCTCCACCACCAGGCCGGTCTCCGCCAGGCTGTCGCCCGCCACCAGCAGGCGCGGACCGAGCACGATGCCGTCGGTGCCGCGATCGGGTTCGCGTTCGATCACGCCGCGCAAGCGGTAGTCGACCGTGCCGACGCGGATCGTCTCGCCCGGCTTCAGCCCGGTCCGGCGCAGCAGGCTGGCTTCGGCGAGCGCGCCCCATTCCCCCTCGCGCCGGGCGAGACCGGCTTCCAGGTCGACGCCGTCGCGCAGTTCGATGGCGCCATAGAGCGGATGCAGTCCGTCGACGCCGCGCAGTTCCACCAGGGAGCGCCGCCCCGCGTCGCCATGCGCCATCGCGCGCATGTCGATCACGGTGCTGAGCCTGCCGGCGCCGCGCATGAATTCCTGCTGCGCCGGGCTCGCCTCGCGGTGGGTCAGGCGCAGTTCGACATCGCCGCCCAGCAGCTTCCGGCCGTCGGCCTCGAGGCCGGCCACCAGCGCGGCCGAGAGCGAACCGACGCCGGCGATCGCGGCGACGCCCAGTCCCAGCGACACCAGGAAGATGCGGAAGCCGCGCAACCCTCCGCGCAGTTCGCGGCGGGCGATGGCGAACGCCATGAGCATCGGCGGTTCCGGCCGGACTTCAGCCCGCGACGCCGAGGCGCGCCGGGCTTTCGACAAGACGACCGTCGCGCATGCCGACCACCCGGTCGCAGCGTTCGGCCAGTCCCGGATCGTGGGTGATCAGCAGCAGGGTCGCGCCATGCCGCGACTGCAGCGAGAACAGCAGGTCGATCACGTCGGCGCCGGTCTCCTGGTCCAGGTTGCCCGTGGGTTCGTCCGCCAGCAGCAGCCGCGGCCGGGTCACGGTGGCCCGCGCCAGCGCGGCACGCTGCTGTTCGCCGCCCGAGAGCTGAGCGGGATAATGGGTCAGGCGATGGCCGAGGCCGACCGCCTCCAGCGCCGCGCGGGCCTGGGGGAAGGCGTCCTCGGCGCCGGCCAGTTCCAGCGGCAGGGCGACGTTCTCCAGCGCCGTCATCGTCGGGATCAGGTGAAAGGACTGGAAGACGATGCCGATGGTATCGCGGCGGAACCGCGCGAGCGCATCCTCGTTCAGGCCCGCGAGGTCGCGGCCGTCGACCGCGACGCGGCCGCCGGAAATGCCCTCGAGGCCCGCCAGCACGGCCATCAGGGTGGATTTTCCCGAACCCGAGGGGCCGACAAGTCCCACGGCCTCGCCTTGCGAAATCGAGAGATCGACGCCACGTAGGATCTCGACCGGCCCGGCCGCGCTCGGCAGGGTCAGGGAGACGTCCTTCGCGAGAACGATCTCGCGCCTCTGGGATGGAGATGAAATGGGCCTGCTCCGCCGCTCCGGTCTTTCGCGATATGGCCGCTTCGCCCCGATTGTCAACGTCGGCCTGCTGCTCGCCCTCTGCCTGCTGGCGACTCCTGCTCCGGCATCGTCGCTGACGGTGCTCGCTTTCGGCGACAGCCTGACGGCGGGCTACGGCCTTGGGCCAGGCGAGGCTTTTCCCGAACAGCTCGAGCGTGTGCTGCGCGGTCGCGGGCTCGCGGTGACGGTCCGCAACGCCGGGGTGTCGGGCGACACCACGGCGGGCGGCCGCGCCCGCCTCGGCTGGGCGCTCGACGGGCCGGTCGACCTGGCGATCGTCGAGCTGGGCGCCAACGACGGCCTGCGCGGCATCGATCCGGCCGAGACGAGACGCAACCTGGACGCCATCCTGGTCGAACTGAAGGATCGCGGCATCCCGGTCCTGCTGAGCGGCATGCTGGCCCCGCCCAACATGGGCCCGGACTACGGCGCCGCCTTCAACGCGATCTTTCCCGAACTGGCGGAACGCCACGATGTCGCCTTCGATCCGTTTTTCCTTGAGGGCGTGGCCGCGCGGCCGGCGCTGAACCAGGCCGACGGCATCCATCCCAACGCCGACGGGGTCGCGCACATCGTCGAGCGCCTGGCGCCGCTGGTCGCCGCCGCGCTGGAGAAGCGCTGAATCTGGCCGGATAAAGTCATGATTCCCCGGCAGTTTCGTGGGATAGTAGCGAATCGCGAGCGAAGGGTGTGGTCATGTCCCGACTGTTCGTTGCCCTGGTCCCGCCGCAGGATGTCGTCGAACGCCTGTGCGCTCTCACCGGCGGCGTGCCCGGTGCCCGCTGGCAATCGCCCGATCAGATCCACCTGACCCTGCGCTTCATCGGCGAAACCTGCGCCAGCACGCAGCGCGACATCGAGGACGCGCTGGCGCCGGTCGACCTCGCGCCCTTCGATCTCACGCTTTCGGGTGTCGGGCATTTCGGCGACAAGCGTCGCCCGCGGGTGATCTGGGCCGGTGTCGAACCCTCGCCCTCGCTGTGCCGGCTGCAGGAAAAGATCGAGCGCGCGCTGGTGATGGCCGGGCTGCCGCCGGCGACGCAGAAATTCCATCCGCACGTCACGCTGGCCCGGCTGAAGGGGGCCTCGATGACCCATGTCGGCCGGTTTCTCGCCGCCAACAGCCCGTTCCGCAGCCGCAGCTTCCGCATCGACGGCTTTTCGCTGTTTTCCAGCGAACTCGGGGCCGGCGGCGCCTGCTATTTCCCCGAAGCCGACTACCTGTTCTCCGACGCGCCGGCCCGGGCCGAGGCCGACGCAGGCTGGGACAGCAGCCCGCCCTGGAGCGCCCCGCAGGGGGTTTCCTGACCGGCCGTCATCCGAAGCCGCCACCCGCGGGTATAAGAGGAGGGTCGCGCGACCCGAACCGGCGCAGCAGCGCCCGCTAGCGAGGGAAGAGAACACATGAAGCCGTTTCGAGCGATCATCGCCGCCGCCCTGATGCTGGGTCTTGCGGCCTGCGCCATGGAAAAGAAGTCCACCGACAGCCTCTACGACCGGCTCGGCGAGCGGGCTGGCATAGCCAAGGTGGTCGACGACTTCACGGCCCGGGTGGCCGCCGACAACCGCATCAACCGGTTCTTCGCCAAGACCGACATTCCCGAGTTCAAGCGCCACCTGACCGACCAGCTCTGCCAGGTCTCGGGCGGACCCTGCGTCTACAAGGGCCGCAGCATGAAGGAATCGCACAAGGGCATGAACATCTCGGCGCAGGAGTTCAACTGGACCGGCCAGCACCTGGCCGCCGCGCTGGATGCCGCCGGCGTCGCACCGGCCGACCGCGACGCCGTGCTTTCGGTGGCCGGCTCGCTGCAGAAGGACATCGTCGGCCAGTAACCGGCCGAACGCCTCACGTGCCGCCGTCCGGTTCCTCCAGCAGGTCGGGATCGGGCGGCTCGCCGTGGGGATGCAGGTCGGCGACCACCGGCGAGGTGCGCGGCACCACGACGAACCGCCCCTGGTCCTCGTTGGCCGGCGCCGCCCGGCGGAACATCCGGAACACGCCGAAGGCGGCCAGCGCCAGGGCGACGCAACCGATGAAGACGAAGAAACCGCGCGGCCCCAGCACGTCCATCACCAGCGATACCGCAACCGGACCCAGGGCCGCGCCGGCGCCGAAGGTCAGGATCAGGCCGGCGGTCACCGGCACCAGTTCCTCTTTCCTCGCATAGTCGCAGACATAGGCGACCGCGACCGGGTAGATCGTCAGCGCCAGCGCACCGTAGATGCTGCCGAGCACCAGCAGGGTGGTGAACGGCACGGCGGGATCGAAGGCGATCAGCAAGGCGAAGCCGGCGGTCAGCCAGGCCACCACCACCAGCACGAGACGACGGTCGAAGAGGTCGGAGAGCTTGCCGATCGGCCATTGCGCGAACAGGCCGGCAAGCACCACGAGGCCCATGAAACGCGATACCGCCGCGGTATCGAAGCCCAGCCCTGTGATGAACACCGAGCCCATGCCGTAGAACGCGCCCTGCACCAGGCCGATGGCGAAGCAGGCGACGAAGCCCAGCGGCGATAGCAGGTAGAGCCGCTTCATGCCGAAACGGATGCCGTGATAGGGCGCCGGCGCGGCCGCCTTCGTCAGGGCCACCGGGATCACCGCCGCCGCGAACAGCAGGGCGGCGAAGACGAAATGCCGATAGTCCGCCGTGCCCGCCAGAGGCAGCATGAACTGGCCCGCGGCGATCGCGGAATAGTTGGCCACCATGTAAATCGCGAAGACCGAACCGCGCCGGGCATTGTCGACGCGCTCGTTCAGCCAGCTCTCGGCCACCATGAAGACGGTGGAGGCGAAATAGCCCGTGGCGATACGGCAGAGCACCCAGAATTCCGGGCCGACATAGAGCAGCATGGCCAGCGCGATCATCACCTGCCCGGCCACCAGTGCCGTGAAGCAGCGGATGTGCCCGACCCGCGCGATCAGCCGGTCGCCGGTCGCCGCGCCCAGGATGAACCCGGCGAAATAGGCCGAACCGGTCAGGCCGATCAGGAGCTGCGGAAAACTCTCGAGCTCCATGCGCAACGGCAGGAAGACGCTGAACAGGCCGGTGCCGACCTGCATCAGCGCGACCGACAGCAGCAGCGCCGTGATCGATATGACTGCGCTCAGCACCGCACTTCCCTCACCGCGAACACCGCCCGCAGCATGGCCCGAAGCCGGCAAGTTCGGCTAGGGTCGGATTGACCGGAACGGATCGACCGGGCGAACGGGCCGGGACCGGCCCGTCGGGGGAGGAGAAGAGCGATCATGCCGCGGCGCGATGCCCGAATCGTTGTGCTGACCGGCGCCGGAATCTCGCGCGAGTCGGGACTGGACACCTTCCGCGACGCCGGTGGCCTGTGGAGCCGGGTCCGCCTCGAGGACGTGGCCACCCCGGACGCGTTCCGGCGCGATCCCGACATGGTGCACGATTTTCACAACAGCCTGCGCCGCAGCCTGCCCGGCTACGAACCGAATGCGGCGCACGCCGCGCTGGCCCGGCTGGAACGCGAACATGCCGGCCCGGTCCTGGTGGTGACCCAGAATGTCGGCGACCTGCACGAGCGCGCCGGCAGCCGCGCGCTGGTGCACATGCACGGCGAACTGAACCGGGCGCGCTGCCAGGGTTGCGGCAGCGTGTTCGACTGGCGCGGGGACCTGGGCCGCGACAGCGTCTGCCCGGACTGCAACGGGACCGCCTGCCTGCGCCCGCACGTCGTCTGGTTCCACGAGATTCCCCTTGCGATGGCGCGGATCGAGGCGGCGCTCGCGGCCTGCGACCTGTTCGTCTCGATCGGCACCTCGGGCACGGTCTATCCCGCCGCCGGCTTCGTTTCCGAGGTCCGCCGGCGCGGGCAGGCGCGGACACTGGAACTCAACCTCGAACCTTCGGACGGCAGCAGCCTGTTCGATGAATCCCGGCTCGGTCCGGCCACGCGGCTGGTGCCGGACTTCGTCGAAACGGTGCTGCGCGAAGGCGCCTGAAACGAAACGGCAAGGACAGCGGGAGACGCACCGATGCAGCAGGGACAGATCAGCTTCACGCGGACCGAGCGGGTATTGTTCGGGCAGGCGGTGACGACGGCCCTGCCGGCCGAGGCCGACCGGCTGGGCGCGCAGCGCGTCTACCTGCTGGTCAGCCGCACGCTGAACCGGGAAAGCGACGTGATCGACCGCGTGCGGGCGGCGCTGGGCGCACGCTTCGCCGGCCTGTGCGATCACATGCCGGCGCATTCCCCGCGCGAGGCGGTGATCGCCTGCGCCCGCGACGCCCGCTCAGCCGGTGCCGACCTGCTGGTCAATATCGGCGGCGGCTCGACGACCGACGGGGCCAAGGCGGTCACCCTGTGCGCCAGTCACGCGGTGGACGAGGTCGCCGGCATCGACCGCTACATCGCCAGCCTGGACGGGAACGGGCGGCTGCAGCCCGCGGACTTTCCGGCGCCCGACCTGCCGCTGATCTGCGTGCCGACGACACTGTCGGGCGGCGAGTTCAACCCCCGGGCCGGGATCACCAACAGCGCGCTCGGCCGCAAGCAGTCGATCGTGCATCCCGGACTGGCGCCGCGCAGCATCATTCTCGATCCCGACGCCACGCGGCCGACCCCGGAATGGCTGTGGCTGTCGACCGGCATCCGCGCGGTCGACCATGCGGTCGAGAGCTTCTGCTCGCTGAACGCCAACGACTATGTCGACGGCGCGGCGCTGCAGGCGCTGCGCCTGCTGGCCGAGGGCCTGCCGCGGGTGAAGGCCGATCCCGAAGACCTGGAGGCCCGGCTGAAGTGCCAGATGGGCGCCTGGCTGTCGATGTCGGGCCCGGTGCTGGGCGTGCACATGGGCGCCAGCCACGCCATCGGGCATATCCTGGGGGGCAGCGCCGGGGTGCCGCACGGGCATACCTCCTGCGTCATGCTGCCGGCGGTGCTGCGCTACAACGAAAGCGTCAACGGCGACCGGCAGAAGGCGCTCGCCGCCGCCCTGGGCCGGCCCGGCGAGGCCGCGGCCGATCTGCTGCACGAACTGATCGCCGGCCTGGGCCTGCCGCGCCGGCTTGCCGATGTCGGGGTCGAGGAGGCGGAGTTCGAGCGCCTGGCCGGGTTGTGCATGCACGACGCCTGGACCCATTCCAATCCGCGGCCGATCGCGGGACCCGAGCAGATCGTTGAGATCCTGCGGCTCGCCGCCTGAGCACGGCGTTGCCGGTGCGCTCGAGGGCCGGTCAGCCGCCGGCCGCCGCCTCCTCCTCCAGTGCGTGCATGTCGGCGTCCGACAGGCCGAAATGATGCCCGATCTCGTGGATCAGCACGTGGCGCACGACATGCGCCAGGTCCTCGCCGCTTTCGCACCAGTAATCCAGGATCGGCCGACGGTAGAGGAAGATCATGTCGGGCCCGGTCGGCACCGTGACCCCCTCCTTCTCACCGATCGCCACCCCCTGGTAGAGGCCCAGCAGGTCGAACGGGCTCTCGCAGCCCATGTCCTGCCAGACCTCGTCCTCGGGAAAGTCCTGCACCCGGATGGCGACGTCCCGGGTCTGCGACAGCAGGGGTTCGGGGATCAGCCGCCGGGCGGCTTCCGCGAGTTCAGCGATCGCGTCCAGGTCCGGCGCCTGGCCGACACCGCTCATCCCGCCCGGCCCCCGGCATAGGGCTTCAGCGCCGCATAGACCGTCGCATGCACCGGGGTGGCCACGCCATGCGCCCGGCCCAGCCGGCAGATGGCACCGGAAAACCATTCCAGCTCCAGCGGCTTGCCCTGCTCCAGGTCGATCAGCTGGGAAGCCTTGCCGTCGGCGGGATTGCGCGCGAGCTGGGCCATCACCCAGTCGACCAGATCGGCGCGCAGATCGATGCCCAGCGCCCGGCCGACCGCCTCGGTCTCGCCGGCGCAGGCCCGGAACAGGGCATTGATGTCCGGATCGTCGCGACACGGCCCCATCGGCTGGCGGGTCACCGCGCAGACCGCCGAGGCGGCCGACAGCATGGCGAACTTGTGCCAGACCAGCCGCGCGCCATCGTCGACGAGATCGACCTCGACCCCGCCGGCGCGCAGCGCGTCCGCCAGTTCGCGGGCGGGCGCGGCGTCGCCCTCGTCCGCGGGCAGGGCGTACTGCACCAGCGCCTTCGGGCTACGCATGACCAGCCGGCCGGGTCCGTCGACCCAGGCGTTGAACCAGGCCGCCCCGGCGAGCACCCGGCCCGCGCCGTAATGCGGCTCCAGCAGGCCCACGCTCTCGACGCCGTTCTGCAGGGTGACGACCTGGCCGCCTTCGGCCAGCAGATGGGCGCTGCCGCGGGCCGCCGCCTCGGTATCGTAGAGCTTCACGGCGAAGACCAGACAGTCGACGGGACGCGCGGCCGCTTCGCCGGGTGCCAGCACCTCGAAGCGCGCGCGGCTTTCGGCGCCGTCGGGACCGGTTATCGCGAGTCCGTCCCGACGGATCGCCGCGCCATGCGCCCCGCGCGCGACCAGCACCGGCACCTCACCGGCCGCGGCGAGCGCCATTGCCAGTACCCCGCCGATACCGCCACCGCCGACAATGCCGATCCGCATCACAACCTCCTGAAAGGCGCTGGACTTCGCCGCGCCGCCTGCGTCATCTTCGCGCCGTCATGAGGCGCCTGACCGTCATCTTGCTGCTGTTTCTCGGCTTGGCAACTCAGCCGGCCCGTGCCGACTTCCTGTCCGGCCTGAGCGCCTACGGCCAGGGCGATTTCACTGCCGCGGCGCAGGCCTGGCGGCCGCTGGCCGACCAGGGCGACGCCCAGGCGCAGTACCGGCTCGGCCTGCTGCATCTCTACGGCCTGGGGCTGGAGAGCAACCCGCAAGAGGCCGTCCGCTGGCTGGAGAAGGCCGGCGAGCAGGGCTTCGCGCTGGCCCAGATCGATCTTGCCGTCCTGTTCTTCGAGGGCCTGCGCATCCCCACGGACGACGCGCGCGCCCTGCTGTGGAACCGGCGCGCGCACGAGGCCGGTCAGGTCCGGGCGACCTACAATCTCGGCCGGCACCACGAGACCGGGCGGGGCGTGAAACTGGACTACGACGCCGCCGAACCGTTCTTCCGGGCCGCCGCCGAGCGCGGCCTGCCGGCGGCCCAGCGCCGCTTCGGGCAATATTACGCCGCCGGCCTCGCGGTCGACCGGGACCCCGAGACCGCGGTCGCCTGGCTGCGGCGCGCGGCCGAGCGGGGCGACGCCACCGCGCAGTTCGAGATGGCCGAGCGCTACCGCGAGGGCCGGGACGTCGAAGCCGACATGGGCCGGGCCTTCGGTCTGTACCGCCAGGCGGCGGACGCCGGCCTGGCGAAGGCGCAGTACAACCTGTCGATCTTCCACGAACAGGGCCTGGAGACGGAAAAGAGCCTCGCGGAGGCGATCTTCTGGATGCGCCGGGCCGCGGCGCAGGATTTCGAGCCGGCCCAGGCGGGTCTCGCCCGGCTCGAGATCCTGGTGGCCCGACCGACGATCGACCTGTTCCACGCCTTCGAGGAACTGGGCGCCGCGGTACTGGAGAAGAATCGGGGGGCGCAGCAGGTGCTGCTGGATGTCGCCCGCTCGATGCCCAAGGACATCCCCACGCGGGCGCGCACGCCGGACGACCAGTATGCCCAGGCCGCGGTCTGCCTGGTCGCCTACGCCACCCGCGCCTGGGAAGAGATCGCCCCGCGCTGCGCCGCCTTCGCGGGCTACGAATCGCCCGTGCCGCAATACGTCCTGGGGGCGGTGACCGGCAACGGGCTCGGCGTGCCCGCGAACCTGCCGGAAGCGGTCTACTGGTACCGCCGCTCGGCCGACGCCGGCTATGCCCGCGCCCAGAACGCGCTCGGCCGGGCCCATATCCGCGGCGAGGGCGTGCCCCGGGATCCCCGGACCGGCGCCGCCTGGGTGGGCGCCGCGGCGGAACAGGGCTTTCCGCCGGCGCAGTTCAACCTGGGCTATCTGTACGAGAACGGCCTCGGCGTGGCGCGCGATCCCGCGGCCGCCGCGAACTGGTACCGCCGCGCCGCCGCGCGCGGCCATGCCCGTGCCCAGTTCAACCTGGCGGTCCTGATGATTCGCGGCGAGGGCCTGCCGCGCAACCTGATCGAGGCCTATGCGCTGCTGCTGCTGGCGGCGACGCCGCAGGGTATCGACGGGGGCGAGAGCCCGACGCTGGCGCTGCGTTCGGAGGACATGCAGGTGCGGATCGCGGCGCAGATGACGCCGGCGCAGATGGCCGAGGCGCGGCGCGTGATGCGCGAGTTCCGGCCGCGCTGAAGACCGGCCGGCCGCAGGACGAAGGGCAGACAGGGAAAAGGAGCGGGAGATGGTGGAGAAACTGGATGCGGCGGCCCGCGCGGCGGCGCTCGCCGAACTTTCGGACTGGCAGCAGCTCGAGGGTCGCGACGCCATCGCCCGGGAGTTCCGCTTCACGGACTTCAACGCGGCCTTCGGCTTCATGAGCCGGATCGCGCTGATGGCGGAGAAGATGGACCATCACCCCGAATGGTCGAACGTCTACAACCGGGTCTCGATCACCCTGTCGACCCACGACGCGGGCGGCCTGTCGGAGCGCGACGTCGCCCTGGCCCGCTTCATCGACGCGCTCGAGTGAACCCGAACGCCCGCGATCCGGTCCCGCCGCCAACCGTGCCGGCGGAACCGGGCGCGGTCGTCAGCGCGGCTGCATGCGGATGGCGCCGTCCAGGCGGATGGTCTCGC
>JBGTSP010000055.1:0-20288 GCA_041940205.1 Alphaproteobacteria bacterium | reverse complement strand
TGGCGGAAGAGCTGGTCCACCAGCGTGGACTTGCCATGGTCGACAGGCGCGATGATGGCGATGTTGCGTAGATCGGATACGGTCATGGCGGCCCGATAGCGCAAGCCGGTGACCGCCGCAAGCGCGCGACCCGGGCGCTTCGTCACAGCCCGGCGCCGGCGCTTCCGGTTTGCCGGCGGGCGTTCTAGGGTCCCCGCCTCACCGACGCCCTTGCCCGCATTCCGAAACGACAGGTCCACCCATGAGTCCGTTCCCGACGCCGCCGGGATTCCACCCCTATTACTGCGATGACTATTTCTACCGCGCCGCCGGGCCGCTGATGATCCGCTGGTCGGAAGGCGAGCTCGCCTTCGGCCTGCGGGTGGACCGCCAGCACGTGAACGCCGCGGAGATCTGCCATGGCGGGGCGCTGATGTTCCTCATGGACATGCAGCTCTCGCTCGCCGCCGGCCTGCAGGCCGGCATCGACGGCTTCACGGTTACCGTCAACATGACGTCGGATTTCGTCGCCTCGGCCCGGATCGGCGACTGGGTGCAGTCGGAATCGCGGCTGGTGAAGAAGACCCGCAGCCTGCTGTTTTCCGAGGGCACCCTGTTCGCCAACGGCGATCGCGGGAACCTGATCCTGCGGGCCAACATGATCTGCAAGGTGCCGCGCCACCTGGGCGATTTCCGGATCGCCGACATCCTGCCGCCGGAATATGTGCCGCCCGCCGCCTGAGGCGGCGCCGCGCAGAATTCCCGTGCGGGGGATCAGGCGGGGAAGGTGGTCTCGATCCAGCGCTTGATGACGATGGCCGACTGCTGCCACTGGCGCGAGAGCATCAGGTCGTGCGGCGCGTCGGCGATCACCGCGATATCCGCGCCGTAATGCGTCGCGGTCGCGCGCTCGGAGGCGACCGAGAAGATCGCGTCGCGCTCGGCGGCGACCACCAGCATCGGCGGCGGCTGCCGCGGCCGCCGCGGCAGGTCGAGAAACAGCATGTCGAGGAAGGCGGTATAGGATTCGTCCTGCAGCCGTCCCATCCAGTCCGCGGCCTCCGCCGGGTCGGCATCCTTCTCGAGGAACAGGCGCCGGGCGATCGACGGATCCTCGACCAGCGGATACAGGCTCAGGCGCAGGTTGGTCTTGGCGAACTTGACGGGATGGTGCCGGGCGACCGACAGGGTCGCGCCCAGCACGCCGCGGTGCGGCGCGCTGCAGTACAGCACGGCGCCGGCGGCGGGACGCTGCTCGAGAAACTTCTGCACCACGAAGCCGCCCATGGAATGTCCGATCAGGACCGGCGCCTCGCCGATCCCGTCGACCGCCTCGGCGACGTCGGCCACATAGTCGCGGATCCGGTTGCGCCGCATCGGGCCGCGGGCCGGACTGTCGCCATGGCCGCGCAGGTCCAGGGCATGCGCCTCGAACCCCTCCTCGGCAAGAAAATCGAGCAGCCGCGTCCAGCACCAGGCGCCGTGCCAGGCGCCGTGTACCAGCAGCACCGGCGGGCGGCCTCCGGGCTGACCCTTGTTCCGGCTCTCGACGTGCAGCATGCGCCTCCCGACCCCGATCGTGATCACCGCCCGTTCGCGCGCCGCTGCCCGAATCGCCGATGTCGCGCGGTCATTGGATGGGATGCACGGGATCGAGGCAAGCGTCCGCGAACCGTCACAATCTACACCAATAAGTGGCGCAGGCACGGATATCTACCGTGCGACCGGTGCGCCTTCAGCGTGCGCGCCCCCACCAGGCATCGAGGCTGTAGCCGTAGAGCGGCACCGTCGCGGGCCGCGCCAGCCGGTCCCAGTAGGCCACCCGGTCGGTTTTCAGGTGAAACAGCGGGATCGCGTGGTGGCCGGCGCGAAGGATGCGGTCGAGGGCCCGGGTCGCGGCCCTGAGGTCCTCGCGGCTGCCCGCGTCCGCGATGCGCCCGACAAGGGCATCGACCGCCGGGTGGGCGATGCCCGGATAGTTTCTCGTGCCTTCCCGCTCCAGGCCGTCGGAATGCCAGTAGAAGGCCTGTTCGTTGCCGGGCGAGAGCGACTGGTCCCAGTGCCAGATGATGGCGTCGAACGCGTAGGCGGCGAGGCGTTCCTGATATTGCGCCGAATCCACCAGGCGAACGTCCAGCGCGATTCCCAGTCGCCTGAGATTGCGCTGCAGATGCAGGGCGAGCGCCTCGTTGCCGCGCCGCAGCAGCATGATCTCGATGTCGAAGGGCGTGCCGTCGGGGTTGCGCAGGCGACCGTCGTGGATGCGCCAGCCGGCCTCCCGCAGCAGGTCGCGCGCCCGGCGAAGATTGCCCCGGATGTTGCCGGTGCCGTCGCTGCCGGGCGGCCGGACGGCTTCCGCGAAAACCGCGTCGGGAAGGCTTTCGCGCCAGGGCGCGAGCAGTGCCTCCTCCGCCGGCGACGGCCGGCCGGTCGCGGCCAGGTCGGAATTCTCGAAATAGCTTTCGGTGCGGTGATAGGCGCCGTGGAACAGGTTCTCGTTCAGCCAGGCAAAGTCGAGCGCGTGGGCGAGCGCCTCGCGCACCGCAGGCTCGGCGAGCAGGGGGCGACGGCCGTTCAGCGCAATGCCGAACATGCCGACGGCGCGCCGGTGCGGCAGCTCTTCGCGGATCAGTCGCTCCCCGCCGCGCTCGGGCACGGCCTCGGAGCGGGCCCAGGCCCGGGCGTCGGTCTCCTCGTGCAGGTCGATGCGGCCGGTCTTCAGGGCCTCGCGCAGGCTGGCGATGTCGCGGAAATACTCGTAGCGCACGGTGGCGAAATTGTTCTGACCGCGAAAGGCCGGCACGTCCTCAGACCAGTGGCCGGCGATCCGCTCGTAGGTGATCGAGCGGCCGGGATCGATGGCGGCGATACGGTAGGGGCCGGCGGTCGGCAGGGGCTCGAGCGAAACCCGGTTGAACGTTCGTCCGGCAAGACCGGCGCGGGAGAAGACCGGCATGAAGCCCATGATCAGCGGCATCTCGGCGCTGGCGTCGGCCTTGAAACGCATGGTCAGGCCACGCGGGCCGTCGCGGACGATGTCGGCGACCTGGCCGTAGAAGCTGCGATGGTTCGGCCGGCCCCGCGCGCGCAGGGTCTCCATCGAGAAGATCACGTCCTCGACCGTCACGGGGCTGCCGTCCTGGAAACGGGCGCCGGCGCGCAGGCGGAAGGAGACCGAGCGCCGGTCGTCGGCCATGCGGACCGCCTCGGCCAGGCCGGCATACAGGCTGAAGGCCTCGTCCCGGCTGCGTCGCAGAAGCGACTGGTCGTGCCACTGGCCAAGGCCCTGGGCCGGCACGCCGCGCACGAGGTGCCGGTTCAGGCTGTCGAAGGTGCCGACGACGCCCAGCCGCAGGGTGCCGCCTTTCGGGGCGGCCGGGTCGACATAGTCGAAATGGCTGAAGTCTTCGGGATATTTCGGCGCGCCATGCATGGCGATGGCATGCTCGGCGCGGGCCGGCGTTCCCCACAGCAGCGTGCCCGCCACCAGCGCGGCGAGGCCGAACCGCATCGACATGGCGTCCTCCGGAGCCGGCGAATCGGAAGTCCGGGTGCGAGCTTAGAGCCTATCGGGGGCGGATCCTCAGCGCAGGCGCAGGCCGTCGCGGATTTCCCGGTAGACCGCGAGATCCCGCTTCCGGTCCGCGACCGCGGAGATGCCGACCATGCGCAGGTAGCCGCCGTCGAGCTGGCGCATCCACTGCCAGACGATGATCGCCTCGCCGGTCTCCCGGGTGCGGCCGCGGGCCACCAGTTCGACCGTCGTGTCGCCGTCGGTCTGCGCGGTCCCGCTCCGTTCGATCTCGAGAACCTCGACGGTCTTCAGGCTGCGGACCGCGAGTCGCGACAGGGCGTCGAGATCGAGATCGCCGGGCGGCGATGCCGGTGACCGGGCGACGATCAGAAACGGCTGTTCGGCTCCCCTGACCGCATCCTTCGGCCCGCGGGTGAGAAAGACCGCGGCATTGGCGAGCGTGTCCACGATTCTAAGATCGCCCAGCGCCGCCAGCCGGAACGGCAGGACGGCGAGTTTCTCGTCGATCGTCAGCGCCTTGCGCCTGATGGTCGTCTTCAGGGCGGTCTCGATCGCCAGGTTCAGCGCCTCCGTGGGCGGACGCACGCTCTGCACGGTGATCATCACGCTCATGTCGTCATAGCCGACGAACAGAATCCACTTGGCGAAACGGCCGCCTTCGAGCGTCTGCGCGCCCGTCAGCAGCATGGCGGGGGCGTCATCGACACGCAGCGACCGGCGGCTGGCGATGGCGATGCCCTGGCCGGCCCATTGCTCGTCCGACGTGGCGGCGATCTGCGCGAACGGCGCATCGGCGATCTCGACGATCAGGAAGCTGACATTCTCCTCCTTATCGATGAAGCCGGTGAACCCCTCGGCGACCGCGAAACCGGCGGGCGGTTGCAGGCCGATCCGGCTGCCCGGCGGAAAGACCGCCTCGGCCGCCGCAAGCGGCGCGGCAAGTCCCGTCAGCGCCAGAAGCAGGAAGGTGGCGGTGGCCTGTCGGAGGAGGGTCATGGTGCGTCCTGTCGCTTGCACGGTTGCCCGCCGGCGCCCCGTTCAGCCGTCCTTGCGGCCGATGGCGCCGCCATAGACGCCCGTCGGCGCCTCGCCGCCGCGCGGACCGTCGGCATGGGGCGGAGTGGGCGTCGCATGCGCGGGTGCCGGTTCGCCGCGCCGCCGGCGCTCGCGCGCGCCTGCCGGCGTCTCCAGCCGGTCCGCCATCGCCATCGCGGCCTTGCGGTCCACCGGGTGCGGGTCGAGATCGTTGGGCACCGGCATCATGTCGGCGGTGTAGTAGGCCATCTTCTGCTTTTTCGGGTCGATCGCGTGATCGAGATTGAGGTCGCGCCGGTTGACGCCCTTCACC
Organism: Alphaproteobacteria bacterium; assembly: GCA_041940205.1. Taxonomy (GTDB): domain Bacteria; phylum Pseudomonadota; class Alphaproteobacteria; genus JBGTSP01. The sequence goes on along the minus strand of JBGTSP010000055.1, from coordinate 15,426 downwards.
GGCTCGACACAGACCCCGTCCAGCACCTCGAGGTCGAACCACCATTTCTTCGCCGGGTTGCGCCGGCCCTTGCCGAGCGCGTCGTCGAGCCGCACGGCGAGCGGCACCAGCAGCGGCTTCAGCCAGCGCGCGTTGATCCCGCACCAGCTCGCCAGGCGTTCCAGCAGCGGACCGTCGGCGGTCACCACCTTGTTCAGCGGACAGGTCTTCATGCAGCGCCCGCAGGCCGAGCCGCGGGCGTTGGTCAGGCGGTAGCGGGCGCAGCGCTCGGCGTCCGGCTTCCACATCTCGTAGCCGTTGAACATCACCTTGTCGCCCCAGGAGATGGCATCGCAGGGACATTCGCGGGCGCACTTGTGGCAGTTGTCGCAGAAATACTGCAGGCCGAAATCGACCGGCCGATCGGGCTCGAGCGGCATGTCGGTGGTCAGCACCACGGACTTGAAGCGCGGGCCGACGAAGGGGTTGAGAACCAGTTCGCCGATCCTAGAGAGCTCGCCCAGACCGGCCCACAGCAGCAGCGGGATGTGCAGCAGTTCGCTGTCGACATTGGTCTGCGAACGCGCGGGGAAGCCCTCGGCGCGCAGCGTTTCGGCCATCACGCCGGCGATTTCGGCGCCGCGCAGGTAGGCGCGCATCGACTGGGTGCCGGAAATCCAGTCGTCGCCCGAGGCGCCCTCCATGGTCTCGAATTCCTGGTCGATCAGCATCACCACGGCGTAGCGGTGGCGCGGCGCGATCGGCCGGCCCTGGCCGTCGTGCGAATACCAGGCATAGTCCGGGATCTCGCAGATCCCGGTGAGGTCGGCCCCCAGAAGGTAGGACAGCGATTTCAGCGCCCGGCTGTTCGCCGCCGGATCGGCGAAGCGGTCGGCGCCGGCCTCCCCGCGTTCCGCCGGCTCGCCGCCCTGGATCGGCACCATCGCGCGCATCGAGGCCATCATTCCCGCGGTGTGCGGCTGCTTGAAGGCGAAGCGGTTGCGCTCCCGGCGGGTCTTCTCGCCCAGGTCGCCGCGCTGGGCCCGGTCGAAGAAGTTGGCCCGCTTCGGCACCCGGGGGACCTCGTCGTCGAGGATCAGCGTGGTCGGACGGTCGGCCCGCGGCACGGTCTCCATCGGATAGGCGCTCTGATGCGTCTTCCGGCGGGCCCGGCGGGCGCGCTCCCGGCCCGAAGTCGCGCCGTTGCGGCCCAGCCAGTAACCGAGGCCGGGGCGGCGAAGCGCCGCTTCCGCGAGCGGCAGGTCGCAGGCCAGCGCGTAGTCGGTGGTGACCACGGCCAGCGAGAAGCCTTCGTCGATGAACGGGTTGGCGAGCGCGCCGTCGCGGCGGACCGCCAGCCCCGCCAGCACCGCCAGGCGCTCGGGGTCGACCGCGCCGTGGCCCATGACATGCGCCCTGGCCGACCAGCCGAGCTGGCTGATATGCCCGGCGAGACAGACGGCGATGGCGCCGACCCGGCTGTCCGCGGCCTCGCCGAGCGCCGGGGCGACCCAGTCGCGCGCGGGATTGTCCTTCTCGGGCAACCGGCCGTGCGCAACCAGCAGCACCAGCGCGTGATCATGCACCGCAATCGCTTCGCCCGGCGCCCAGGCCGAGGGCGGCAGGCGGCAGATCCCGACCTGCGAGACGTTCATGAAATAGGCGTAGCCCTTGGCGTCCATTGCCCGCCGTTCGGGGTCTTCCGGCACCGGGGCCCGCGCCGGCGCGGGCTCGCTGACGGCGTTGGCGTGGAACAGGTCGAGATAGTCGCGCAGCGCGGCCGCCAGCGCGCCCCGGGGGGGACCGGCGGGCGCCGGCGCGGCAATCGCCGGCAGGGCGGCCTCGCGCGCGATCACGCTTTCGTCGCGCGGCAGATCCTCGAGGGGGTAGGGTCCCCAGTGGTAGGGGCGCGATTGCGCCCGGGTGGAAAACAGCATCCGCCGTCAGATCCCGCTATCGGGCCCCGCGGTCCCCGCGACCGGTCTTGAGAGGCGCCGACCTCCAAGACTAGCGCAGTTCCGCGGTCCCGCCGAACGCCTGTCGCAGGGCGTTCGGGGTCTGCCCGAAGCAGCGCAGGAAGGCCCGGCGCATCCGCTCGGGATCGCCGAAGCCGAAGCGTCGGGCGATTTCCTGCAGGCCGGGACCGCCGCTTTCCAGCGCGGCCCGGGCCGCCTCCGCCCGCAGCTTCTCCACCGCCTTGGCGGGCGTGAGCCCCAGTTCGGCGCGGAACACCCTGGCGAAGTTGCGCGGGCTCATCGCCGCCCTGTCCGCCAGCGTCTCGACGCTGAGGTCGCCGTCGAGATGGCAGCGGATGTGATCGAGCAGGCCGGCGAAGCGATGACCGGGCGCCTCCATCTCCAGCAGCGCGGAATGCTGCGTCTGGCCGCCCGGCCGGCGGTGATAGACCACCAGGTGGCGGGCGACCGTCCTCGCGGCTTCTTCGCCCAGGTCCTCGGCGATCAGCGCCAGCGCCAGGTCGATGCCCGCGGAGATCCCGGCCGAGGTCCAGATCTTGCCGTCGGCAATGTAGATCCGGTCGCTTTCGAGCCGCACGGCGGGATAGCGCCGCGCGAAATCGCGCGAGCGGGCCCAATGGGTGGTGGCGCGGCGGCCGTCGAGCAGGCCGGCCTCGGCAAGCAGGTAGGCGCCCGAACAGACGCTGGCGAGCCGGCGGACGCTCTCGTGCCGGTGCTGCAGGAACGCCCGCGTCTGCGGGCAGGCCCGAAGATCGCGCGTGCCGGTACCGCCGGCGAGGATCAGGGTGTCGATCGCGCCGGCCTCGGCAAGCGGTTCGGAGTGCCAGCAAACGCCGGACGAACTCGCCACCGTCCCGCCGGCGGGCGACAGCACCGTGAGCCGGTAGGTGTCGGGCGCGAGCTTGTCGGCCAGTTCGAAGGCGGCCAGCGGACCCGCGGCATCGAGTATCTGGAACTCCGGGAAGATGAGAAAGGCGATGGTGCGCGGCATGGCAGAAATTTCAGATTAACAACAATTGCCGCCAAGACTGTCTTTCGGCGCCCGCGCCGTCAAGTGGCCGTCCCGTCGCGATCGGGCGGTCGGGGCTCCTCGCGGTGACGGGCGAACCAGGCGGCGGTCGCCACCACCGGCAGCACCAGCAGGGCGCCGACGATCAGCGGCATGTCCGGGCCGTGCTGTTCGAACAGGGCGCCGGCGAACGGCGGACCGCCGATCCGCCCGGTGCTGGCCACGGCCGAGGCGACACCCATCACCGCGCCCTGATCGCCGGCCGGCGCCCGGCGCGAAACCAGGGCGGTCAGCGTGGGATGGCAGAACGAGGTGCCGATGCACAGCAGCACGATCTGCACGCCGAGGCTCGCGATGCCCTCGACCCAGGGGGTCATGGCCATGCCGACGAACAGGCCGAGCGCACCGGTCAGCAGCACCCGGCCCTCGCCGGCGCGCCGGGTCGCCGGGCCCAGAACGAGGCCCTGCAGGATCGCGACCAGCAGGCCGATCACGCTGTAACACCAGCCGACCTCGACCGGGCCGAAGCCGAGGCGGGCCTCCGCGAACAGCGGAAAGATCGCGATCACCTCGCTGAAGGTGAAGGTCACGAACAGGGTGAGGCCGAGAATGATCAGCAGGTCGGCCCGGGAAACCCGGTGCATGATCGCCCGCCAGCCGCGCCGGCCCTCCGCGCGGCGGGACTGGCGCGCCGGTTCGCGCAGGATCACCAGGCCGAGCAGCGCCGACAGCCAGGCGAGCCCGCCGGCGGCCAGCGCCGGGCGGGTGAAGTCGGGCGCCGCGGCATCGCCGATCAGCAGGGCGCCAAGCGCCGGGCCGACGACGAAGCCCAGGCCGAAGGCGGCGCCGAACCGGCCCATCGCCTCGGCCCGCCGCTCGGGCGGGGTGATGTCGGCCAGGAAGGCCTGCGCGACGGGAATGTGGCCGGCCATGATGCCGGTCAGGGCGCGGGCCAGGAACAGTTCGCCCAGCGACTGCGCGAGCCCGAACCAGGCGTAGCCCAGGCCGCCGCCGATCAGCGTCGCGATCAGCACCGGCTTGCGTCCGAACCGGTCCGACAGACGCCCCCAGACCGGTCCGAAGACGATCTGCATGCCGGAATAGACCGCCACCAGCGCCGTCACTTCCAGCGCGCTGGCGCCGAACTCCAGCGCCAGGAAGGGCAGCACCGGAAAGATGATGCCGAAGCCGACGAGGTCGACGAAAACGGTCAGCAGCAGCACGAACACGGGCGGACGACGGGCTCCTGCGGGGCGGGCGTGCGCGCGGGACGCGCCCGGCCGCTCAGGGATTGCCGCGGGCGTCGATGGGCCAGATCGCTTCCAGCACCTCGCCACGCACGGCGTGATAGACGTCGAACAGGTTGACCGTGGGATCGCAGTGCGGCGTCAGGCAGCGCAGCATCGCCCCCAGCGGCAGGCTTTCGCCGGCCTCGGCGAACAGCACGGCGCCGTGTTCGTCGCCCTTGTAGCGGTAGTGCGCGCCGTCCGGCGCGCCTTCCTCGATCCGCGGCAGGTCGCCGTCCAGCGCAAAGGATTTCAGGCCGGCGTCGGTGACGGCATAGCCCTCGTGCTGCACGTTGATCACCGAGGTCTGCACGGTCAGCGCGGTTTCGAAGGCGGCGCCGCCGGCCCCGTCGATGTCGACCTCGTGGTACTGGCCGTCCATGAAGATGTAGGAGCCGGCCTGGATCTCGTTCAGCACGCCGAATTCCTGGTCCAGCCGGTGCGAGCCCGTGCCGCCGCCGCTGATCAGCCCCGGCGGCAGGTTGGCTTCCCGCAGCACCGCGTTTACCGCCTGCAGGCGGTCGGTGCAGACCTCGATTTCCCGGCCGCGCGGCGCCACGCCGGCGATGTGCTGGACATGGCCGGCATAGGCCTGCACGCCGGCATATTCCAGCGCGTCGCAGGCCGCGATCCGCCGGGCGAGAGCGAGGGCGTCCTCGGCCCGCGTGACCCCGGTTCGTCCCAGGCCGGTATCGAGATCGACCATCACCGCCAGCACCGCGCCCGCGGCGCGCGCGGCGTCGCCCAGCGCGTCCACGGTGTCGGGATGATCGACGACCACGGTAAGGTCCGCGCCCTGGCGCAGCAGTTCGCCGATCCGGGGCGTCTTGCTGGGGGCCTGGGCGGAGGTGATCAGCAGTCCCGGCACGCCTGCGGCCGCCAGCGCCTCGGCCTCGCGCACGGTGGCGCAGCAGGCGCCGACCGCTCCCAGTTCGATCTGGCGGAAGCTGATCTCCGCGCACTTGTGGGTCTTGGCATGCGGTCGCAGGCGCAGGTTGGCGTCGCGGGTCCAGTTCGCCATGCGGGCGAGATTGCGCTCGAAGGCATCGAGATCGACGACCAGCGCCGGGGTCTGCAGCCGCCAGGCGCTGCCGGGCTGGCCGATCAGCGCCGCGTTCGGTCCGAGGTTGGGGGCCATTGTCCGTTCAGTCGCGATAGGAAGGGTCGAGACGGTCGAGCTTGCGCATCAGGGCGGCGAATTCCAGGGCGCCGACGCCGTCCTCGGTCTCCAGCGCCGAGAAGGTATCGATTTCGGCGCCGGACTTGGCGGCGATCGCGTCCGGCAGCCGGCGCAGCGTTCCCGCCGCGGCGGCGTCGAGCTGCACCTGGCAGGCCCGCTCCAGCCGGTACAGTCGCAGGAAGGTTTCCGGGATGGTCCGGCCGACGGTCAGCAGGCCGTGGTTGCGCAGGATCATCGCCCTGTGTTCGCCGAGGGAGGCGAGCAGCCGTTCGCGCTCGTCCTCGTACAGGCTGACGCCCTCGTAGTCGTGATAGGCGAGACGGTCGTGGAACCCGGTGGCGAACATCGAGATCGGCAGCAGGCCCTCTTCCAGCGCCGCCACCGCCATGCCGGCGCGGGTATGGGTATGCATCACGCAGGCGTGGCTCTCGTCGCTCGCCATGTGGATCGCCGAATGGATGACGAAGCCGGCCCGGCTGACCGGATGGGGGCTGTCGTCGAGAATGTTGCCATCGACATCGACAATCACCAGATTGGAGGCGCAAACCTCGTCGTAGGCGAGGCCATAGGGATTGATCAGGAAACGCGGCTCGTTTCCCGGCAGGCGGACCGTCAGGTGGCCGTAGATCAGTTCGCTCCAGCCGAAATGCTCGACCAGGCGGTAGGCGGCGGCGAGCTGCGTCCGCAGGGTCTGCTCGCCGGCCTCGGGGTGCAGGGACCGGACCTTGGTGTCGGCGCGTCTCTCGCTCATGCTGTCGTTCCGTTGCTGTCGATCGGGCCCGGTCTGCCGGGACGGCACGAAACTAGCACGGAAGCGGGCGGCGAACCGAAGCTGGTGCCGGGTTGCATCGAATCGGGACGAAACACCATGGTTGCGTGCAAGACTGTTTCATTCTGCGCCGCTCTGGGAGTGGCGCTTCTGCTCGCCGCGAGCGCCCGGGCTGACCCGGCCGAAGCGATCGCCAGTGGTCTCAAGGCCATGCGCGGCGGCGATTTCAAACAGGCCGAGACCGAGTTCACCGTGGCCCTCGACGATGCCAGGGCCAGTCGGCTGCAGCGGTCGCGGGCCTACGCCTATCGCGGCAGTTCGCGCCTGCGCCTGCAGGACCACAAGACGGCGCTGGCCGACTTCAACAAGTCCCTGGAACTGGAGCGGGGTGATCCCTGGGCGCTGAGCGAGCGCTGCTGGGCCTATCGGGGGCTGGGCCGGCCGAAGCTGGCGATCGACGATGCCAACCGCGCCATGCTGCGCCGCCCCGGCCTCGCCAATGCCTATCGCTGCCGGGCGCGGGTCTATTTCGACGAGGCGCAGTACGAACTGGCGGCACAGGATTTCTCGCAGATCATCCAGACCCCCCGGCTGTCGAAACCGGCGCGGGCGCGCGCCTTTCGCGACCGCGGCGATGCCCTGTTCCGCATGGCCCGCTATGCCAAGGCGTCGGAGGATTTCGCCGCGGCGCTGGCGATCGAGCCGCTGCACGCCGGCGCCCATGCCGCGCGCTGCCGCGCCCTGGCGCTGGCCGGCATGCCGACGGACGGCCTGCGGCACTGCGCGCGGGCCCTCGAACTCGATCCCGACAATCTGGTGGCGCTCGACAGCCAGGGCCTGGCGCATTTCCTGGCCGGCGACACCGGCCCGGCGATCCGGATCTTCACCACCATCCTCAAGCGCGATCCCAAAGCCTGGTACGCCCACTATCACCGGGCGATGGCGCACGAGGCCGCCGGCAACGCGGCCGCGGCCGAGCGCGACTTCGCCGATGCCCTGAAGATCGCGCCCGCCAAGGCCGATTTCGACAAGAAGGCCTTCCGCCTGAAGCCCTACCGCAAGACCGCATCCTGATCCGGCCGCCGCCGGCGCGGCCCGCGGGACGCCGTCCCGGGAGGATTCGCGGTATCCTGCGCCGCCTGAGACCGGCCGGAGCCGGTCGCCTGAGGGGAGAGGGCGGATGAGCGCGACTGCATGGCGTCGCCGGCTGTACCTGACAATCGAGAGCGAAAGCCGCGACGGCCCCCTCTCGCGCACGATCGACCTGGTGCTGATCGCCCTGATCCTGGCCAATGTCGCGGCCGCGGTGATCGAGACCATGCCCGATCTGTCGCCCGACCTGCTGCAGGCCTTCGCGGTCTTCAACGTTGTCTCCGTGCTCGTCTTCACGCTGGAATACGGGCTCAGGTTCTGGGTTTGCGTCGAACGCCAGGAGGGGCCGCCGGCGCCGGGCCTTCGCGGTCGCCTGCGCTGGATGGTTTCGCCCCTGGCGCTGATCGACCTGGCGGTGATCCTGCCGTTCTATCTCAGCTTCTTTTTCGCGCTCGATCTGCGCTTCCTGCGGGTCTTCCGCCTGCTGCGGGTGGTCAAGCTGACCCGCTACTCGGCATCCATGCGGCTGCTGATCGACGTCATCCGGATGGAGGCGCACGCCATCGGCGCCGCATTCTTCGTCATGCTGCTGCTTCTGGTGATCGCCGCGAGCATCATGTACCTGGTCGAACATCAGGCGCAGCCCGAGCATTTCGGCTCGGTGCCGCAATCGCTCTGGTGGGCGATCGTCACGATGACCACCATCGGCTACGGCGATGTCGTGCCGATGACCGTCGGCGGCAAGGTGGTCGCGGCGCTGGTGGCGGTAATCTCGGTCGGCATGGTGGCGCTGCCGGCGGGCATTCTTGCCTCGGGCTTCAACGACCTGATCCATCGCCGGCGCCGGGAGTTCGAGCATCTCGTCGATGCCGCCGCCGCCGACGGCGTGATCGACAAGCAGGAACGTCACCTGCTCGAGGTCGCGGCGCGGGAACTGGGGCTGGAACCGGACGAGGCGAACCTGGTCAAGCTCCGGGTGCTGGCGGCCCGGCAGGCCGGGGCGCCGCGCTTCTGTCCGCATTGCGGCGAAAGCCTGGAAACCCGGGTCGAGGAGGACTGAGGGGCGATGACGACGGGGACGCGCGAAGGGGAGGCGATCGCGATCCGGCCGGCGCGGCGCGAGGATGTGCCGGCGCTGCTGGCGTTCGCCGACGAGGCCTCCTCGGGGGTCTGGCGGCTGGCCTGGCGCCGGGCGGCCCGGAATGGCGAAAGCGACGAGGCCGCCGGCCTGCGCCTGCTCGCCGATCCGGCGAACGACCTGTCCTTCGCCAACGCCTGGGTGGCGGAGCGGGCGGGAGAGGTGCTGGGCACCCTGATCGGCTGGCCGGGACGGCCGCCGGCGGACCCGGCGGCAGCCGGGCCGGAAACGCACGAACTGGACCCGGTGCTCGCGCCCTATGCCCGCCTTGCGGATGGCGGAAGCTGGTTCATCTCCGAACTCTGCGTGGAGGCGGCGCTGCGCGGCGCCGGCCTGGGCACGCGTTTCCTCGGCCTCGCCGCCGCGCAGGCGCGCCGTGCCGGACGCGCGCGGGTGTCGCTGAAGGCCTTCGAGGAGAACGAGGGCGCGGTCCGGCTCTATCGCCGCCAGGGTTTCACGGTCGCCGACCGCGCCCCGGTGGTGCGCCATCCCGACATCCGCTTCGGCGGCGACCTGCTGCTGATGGTCCAAGCCGTTCCCCACGAGGAGGCAGAGCGATGAATACCGCAGAAGACCGTGAACAGGCGGCGATCGAGGCCGTTGTCGAGGCCTATTTCCAGGGCATGTATCGCGGCGAGGCCGACAGGCTGCGCGGCATCTTTCACGAGCAGGCCTGGCTGTTCGGCGAACGCCGCGGCGAGGCGCGCAGTTTTCCGGCCGCGGACTTCTTCGCTTATGTCGAGGGCGCGCCGGTGCCGGAGAAGGAGGGCGAGGCCTACGACATGGCGATCGAGCAGATCGATCGCACCGGAACCGTGGCCATGGTCAAGGTCCGCGACCTCTACCAGGGCGGCCATTTCACCGACTACCTGATGCTGGCGAAGGGCGAGGACGGCTGGCGCATCGTCGCCAAGGGTTTCTTCAGTCCCGACTGAGCCCCAGTTCCGCCAGCAGGGCCGCGCGGGCCCCGTCCAGCCGGGGGATCGCCCCGCGCTCTTCCGGGTCGGGATGATCGGCATACTTGATCGGATTGCCGGCGAAGCGCAGCCGGCCGGCGTCGGGATCGTCGACCGAGACCAGCATGTTGCGGGCCGCCACCTGGGGCGTGGCCAGGGCCTGCGGCACGGTGTTGATCGGACCGCAGGGAATTCCCGCCGCTTCCAGCGCCGACAGCCAGTGCGCCGTCTCGCGCCCTGCGGTGACCGGTTCGATCACGGCCTTGAGCTCCTCGACATGGCGGTTGCGCGCCAGATTGTCGGCAAAACGCGGATCGGCCCGCAGGTTGCCCAGGCCGAGAGTGTCGCACAGCCGGTCGAACAGGACATCGTTGCCGGCGGCGATGATGATGTGACCGTCGGCGCTGGCATAGGCCTCGAACGGCGTGATCGAGGGGTGCCGGTTGCCGATCGCCTGCGGCGTCTCGCCGGTGAACTGGTAGCGGGCGATGGCGTTCTCGAGGATCGCGAACTGGCAATCGAGCATGGCGATGTCGATCAGTGCGCCCTGGCCGGTGCGCTCGCGCTCGCGCAGGGCGGCGCTCACCGCGATCGCGGTATACAGGCCGGCGGTGATGTCGCCGGTGGCCGAGCCGACCCGCGTCGGTGGGCCGCCGGGATGGCCGGTGATGCTCATCACCCCGCCCATGCCCTGCACCACGATGTCGTAGGCCGGTTTCTCGCGCAGCGGACCGGTCTGGCCGAAGCCGGAACAGGCGGCGTAGACGAGGCCGGGATGGCGCCGGCGCAACTCCTCGGGCGCATAGCCCAGCTTCGCCATGGTGCCCGGCCGGTAGTTCTCCACCAGCACGTCCGCGCGCGCCAGCAGGGCTTCGAAGATCTCCCGGTCGTCGTCCTGCCGCAGGTCCAGCGCGATCGATTCCTTGCCCTTGTTGAGCGAGGCGAAGTAGCTGGAAACCCCGTCCCGGAACGGGCCGAAATGGCGGGAATCGTCGCCGCCCCGGGGCGGTTCCACCTTGATGACCCGGGCGCCCAGGTCGCCGAGCACCATGGTGGCGAAGGGGCCGGCGAGCACCCGGGTCATGTCGATCACGGTGATGCCGGCGAGCGGCCCTGTGGCGGTCATGGCGGTCTCCTCGTCGTCTTTCGGATGTCGGTCGGCCGGGCTCACGTCGCGGTCGCCGGCCGGCGCAGCAGGGCGGCGGCGATCAGCACCACCGGAATGGCGGCAATGGCGAAGCCCAGGTCGTAGCGCCCGGTCTGCTCCAGCAGCAGGCTGTAGAGCTTGGGATAGAAGATGAAGCCGAAGCCGCCCATGGCCAGCACGCCGCCGGTCATGGCCGCCACCCGGCCCTCGGGCGCGGAGCGGGCGACTTCCGACAGGAACACGCCGTGCCAGCTTATCGCCGTCGCGGAGAAACATACCGCCACGGCATAGACCGCGGGCAGCGGCCAGGACGGGGTGAAGAGGGCGAGCGCGACGCTGCTCGCCAGCATGCCGATGCACAGGCCGGCCAGCAGGCGGCGGGTCGGCACGAAACCGCCGGCCAGCCAGCCCCAGAAGATGCGCGCGGGGATCGAGACCGCCTGGGCGGTTCCGAACACCAGTCCGGCCTGGGTCAGGCTCATGTCGAGGCCGCGCACCAGGTAGCTGACGAAGAAGGCGCCGAACAGCGCCTGCAGGCCGATCCAGGTGAGTGCGGCGAAGGCGAGCAGCCGGAAGCGCGGGTTGCGCAGGACCTCGCCCAGGACCGCCCCGGTGCCGCGCAGGGACAGCGGCGCCGCGGGATCGCGGTCGTCGTCGAAGCGCTCGCGCACCGACTGCAGCGCCAGCGCCAGGACCACGCACATTGCCGCCGCCGTGAGGAAACCGGCCCGCCAGTCCCAGAGCCCGGCGACGAAGGGCATCAGCAGGCCGACCGTCCAGCCGGCCAGCGGCACGCCGGTCTGCTTGATCGAGAAGGCGAGCGGCGCTTCGCGCGGACTGGCGTGGCGCGCCAGGATCTGCGAACTGGCGGGCGTGGAGACCGCCGAGCCCAGGCCGATGATCGCGGCGGACAGGGCGAACAGCGCCAGGCTGCCGGCGGTCGCCAGCACCAGGCCGACGGCGATCAGCAGCAGGGCGGCCTGGCTCGAGCGCATCGCGCCGAACCGGGCGATCAGGCTGCCCGCGGCCAGCGCGGAGAAGAACGAGGCGATGTACATGATCGAGATGTAGTCGCCGACCAGGCTGACCCGGAAGCCCAGGGCGTCGGAAATGGCGGGCGCGAGCGTCGGCAGCACCAGGGTGGACAGGTAGGCCAGCGCCTGCTGCAGCAGCATGGCGCCCACGGCCAGGATCAGCAGCCGGTTCATGGCGGCGAGCCGCAAACGAACCGGCGATCGGCCCGGCCCCGGTTCAACCGGGCCGGCGGGCAGTGTAGAACCCGGGGATTCGGATCGGGCCTGCGGGCCGCGCGGAGCCTGTCTGCATGAAGTGGATCATCAGAGTGCTGACCTTTGTCGTGCTGCTTGCGGCCCTTGCCATCGGCGGCCTGTGGATCTGGACCCGTGTCCTGGTGGCCGATGCGCAGACCCGGTTCCCCCCGATCGGCGCGCTCGCGCATGTCGACGGCCAGCTCGTGCACTATATCGACGAGGGCGAGGGGCCCGCCGTGGTGCTGCTGCACGGCGCCAACGGCGCGCTGCAGGACTGGAAGGAGACCGTCTTCGACGATCTCGTCGACCGCGGCTACCGGGTGATCGCGGTGGACCGGCCGGGACACGGCTATTCCGACCGGCCGAAGGACGGGCCGGTGCTGGCCGACCGGCAGGCGCGAATCGTCCGCGGCTTGCTGCGCCAGCTCGGTGTCGAGCGTCCGGTGATGGTCGGCTTTTCCTGGTCGGGCGCCCTGGTGCTGTCCTATGCCCTGCAGTTTCCCCAGAACACCGCCGCGGTGGTGTCGCTGGCGGGCGGCGCCTATCCCTGGCCGGGCCCGATCGACCTGAAATGGCGCTTTCCGACCTGGCCGGTCGTCGGCCGCCTGATGGTCGAGGTCCTGCCGATGCCCGTGGCCCGGTTCGTCCTCGAGGAGACCGCCGCCGCCGCCTTCGACCCCGATCCGGTGGCCGACGGCTATCTGGAGAACGCGCCGGTGCCGCTTGCCCTGCGTCCCGACAGCTATCGCGCCAACGCCGAGGACGTGCGGCTGCTCAAGGGATTTCTCGCCGCGCAGAGCGCCAACTACGACCGCCTGCACCTGCCGGTGGTGATCGTGCACGGCACCGGCGACAAGGTGGTCTCGCCGACGATCCATTCCGTCGCGCTCGACGCCATCGCGCCCGACAGCGATCTCACGCTGATCCAAGGTGCCGGCCATGTCCTGCCCTGGAGCCATCCGAAGGAAGTGATCGAGGCGATCGCGTTCGCGCTGCGCAAGGCGGAGCTGAACTGAGCGCCCGAGTTCAGGGATCGAGAACGTCGCCGTCGGGGGTTTCCATCTCGAACACGTTCAGCGTCGCCGAGACCAGCATGTAGTATCCCATGACGCCGACCAGGTCGGCCACGCCGCGCTCGCCGAACAGGGCTTTCACGCGCTCGTAGGTCTCGGTGCTGACCCGGTGCCCGGCGTAATACTCGCTGGCGAAGGCGTAGACCGCGGCCTCGTCCTCCTTCTCGAACTGCGGCGTGCCGCGGGTGCGGATCGCCTCGATCACCGCGTCCGAGATGCCGGCCTTGGCGGCCAGCGGCGCATGGGCGTACCACTCGAACTGCGCCGTGAAATGCCGCGCGGTGACCAGGATCGCCAGTTCCGACAGCCGCGGGCCCAGCGAGGTGTTGAAACGGCAGAACTCGCCAAGCTGCTGGCCGCGGTCGGCCAGTTCGGGACTGCGCAGCCAGGCCTGGAACGGCCCGCGCACGCTGCCGCGCGGCCCGGCGACGATGTCGTCGTGCACTTCCCTCTGGCGCGGGTCCATGTCCTCGCGCGCAAGCATCTCGATCCGTGCCATCTGTCCCTCCTCCTCGCTGCCGTCGAACGGCCATGGCGGGCCGCCGGCGGGAATGCGCGCGGCTGCGCGCCTGTTGTTGCGGTTGCCTGTTCTCTCCGCGCGGCCTCAGACCGCGACCCGGGGCGCGTCGAGCCCGATCGAGCGACCGACCGTGGCCGGCGGGTCGATCCGCCGGTGCGCTTCCAGGATCTCGCCGAGCCGGGTCTGGATACTCTCGGCCATCGGCGCCGCCCGGCGGGTCTCCAGGCTGACATGCAGGCTCATCAGCTCGTTGGTCGAGGCCACGTAGCCTTCCTCGGCATGGTACATCTCGTGGATATAGTGCAGACGCTTGGCGTCGAACCCCAGCAGGGTGGTGCGGAAGCCCAGGGGATCGCCCTCGCGGACCTCGCGGTTGTAGGTGATGTGCCCCTCCAGGCTGAAGGTCGTGATGCCGTGCCGCGTGCGATGCTCGCGGTCGAGGCCGACGAAATCGAACCATTCGTCCGTCGCGTAGTCGAACACCACCATGTAATAGCCCATGTTCATGTGGGCGTTGTGGTCGATCCACGCCGGGCGGACCACGTCGCGGTAGCGATCGAACGGGGCGGGTATCGACATGAACGCTGCCTTTCCACCAAGATGCCCGCATCTGCCCGGGCATGGGAACGCCAAAGCGCGCGGTCGGAGCGACCGCGCGTGCCGCACTGATATCGCCTGCGCCCGCCGACGTCATCTGGGGGAGGGACCGAATGACGAAACATGCGACCGTCACGCTGGATGACAAGTATGCGCTGGAGAGCGGGCGCGTCTATCTCAATGGCCTGCAGGCGCTGGTCCGGCTGCCGATCATGCAGCGTCAGCGCGATACGGCGGCGGGGCTGAATACCGGCGGTTTCATCTCCGGCTACCGCGGTTCGCCGCTGGGCACCTACGATGCCGCCCTGCAGGGGGCGAGCCGCTTCCTGCGCAACAACCATATCTTCTTCCAGCCCGGCCTGAACGAGGATCTCGCCGCTACCGCGATCTGGGGGGCGCAGCAGGTCAACCTGTGGCGCGGCGCGCGCTATGACGGCGTGTTCGGCATCTGGTACGGCAAGGGTCCGGGCGTCGACCGCTCGGGCGACGTGCTCAAGCACGGCAACCATTCGGGCTCGTCCCGTCATGGCGGCGTGATCTGCGTCGCCGGCGACGATCACGGCTGCAAGTCCTCCACCCTGCCGCATCAGAGCGAGTACGCCTTCTCCTCGGCGATGATCCCGGTGCTGAACCCGGCCGGCGTGCAGGAATATATCGACTACGGCCTCTACGGCTTCGCGCTGTCGCGCTATTCGGGCTGCTGGGTGGGCTTCAAGGCGGTGGGCGACACGGTCGAGAGCTCGGCCTCGGTATCGATCGATCCGCAGCGCGTGCAGATCCGCCAGCCGGACGATTTCGACATGCCGGACGGCGGGCTCAACATCCGCTATCCCGATCCGCCGCACGATCTCGAACACCGGCTGGTGAACTTCAAGCTGCCGGCCGCGCAGGCCTTCGTGCGGGCCAATGGTCTCGACCGGATCGTGCTGGATTCGCCGCGCGCCCGCCTCGGCATCGTGACGTCCGGAAAATCCTATCTCGATGTCCGCCAGGCGCTCGACGAACTGGGGGTGACGCCCGAACTGGCCGCCGAACTGGGACTGCGGGTCTACAAGGTGGCGATGACCTGGCCGCTGGAGCCCGAAGGCGCGCGCCGTTTCGCCGACGGCCTGGAGGACGTGCTGGTGGTCGAGGAGAAGCGGCCGCTGATCGAGGAGCAGCTGAAGGAGCAGCTTTACGGCCGGCCCGGCGCGCCGCGCACCATCGTCGGCAAGCGCGACGAGGAAGGCCGGCCGCTGCTGCCGGCGCATGGCGAGATCACCCCGGGCATGGTGGCGAAGGCGCTGGTCGGCCGGCTGGCCCGCTACACCGAACTGCCGGCCTTCGAGCAGCGGCTGGCCCGGCTGGAACAGATCGAGCGCGGTGCGCTGGGTTCCGGACCCAGCCTCGCGCGCACGCCGTTCTTCTGCTCGGGCTGCCCGCACAACACCTCG
>JBGTSP010000054.1:0-20401 GCA_041940205.1 Alphaproteobacteria bacterium | reverse complement strand
GGCATCGTCGGCGCCACCGTGATCGCCATGGGCCTGATCTCGCTGCCGGTGATGCTGCGGGCCAAGTATTCGCACGCACTCGCCACCGGCACGATCAGCGCCTCGGGCACCCTGGGCCAGATCATTCCGCCGTCGATCGTGCTGATCATCCTGGCCGACCAGCTCTCCAACGCCACCGACCAGGCCGCCTCGCTGCGCACCTACTACTACAAGCGCGGCACCGGTGAAGCGACGCTGCCGTCCGAGTTCGGCCTGACGTCGACCAGCGCCGGCGACATGTTCCTGGGCGCCTTCCTGCCCGGTCTGGTGCTGGTCGGCCTGTACATTCTCTACATTCTCGTCGTCGCCCTCATCCGCCCGCGCCTGGCGCCGCCGGCGCCGAACGACAGCGGTTTCGACCGCGCCTTCTTCGGCCGGGTGCTGCTGGTTCTGGTGCCGCCGCTGTCGCTGATCTTCGCCGTCCTGGGCTCGATCATCGCCGGTATCGCCACGGTCAACCAGGCCGGCGCGATCGGCGCCGTCGGCGCCATGATCATGGCCAGCTACCGCCTGAAGCAGGGCCAGTCCGGGGCCTTCCGACCGGCGATCCTGGCGGTCGCCTCGGTCGCGGCGATCATCCTGATCACCAGCCTGCATCCGGTGAACGTGAAGTCGATCCAGAGCGACGCCGACGTCATGGCCCTGATCGCGGCCGTGATCGCCTCGCTCGGCCTCGTCGTCGCGGTGGCCTGGGCCGGCTGGCGGGTGCACAAGCTCGACGACACCCTGCAGGGCGTGATGATCGAGACCGCGAAGACCACCGCGCTGGTCTTCATCATCCTGCTCGGCGCGGCGATGCTGACCGCCGCCTTCCGCGCCTTCGGCGGCGAGGAGCTGGTACGCGACTTCCTGCTGGGCCTGCCCGGCGGCTTCTACTCGAAGTTCATCGTGGTGATGGCGGTGATCTTCGTTCTCGGCTTCTTCCTCGATTTCATCGAGATCGCGGTGGTGGTGGTGCCGATCATCGCCCCGATCCTGCTGGCGGATCCTTCCGCCAACGTCACCGCCGTCTGGCTCGGCGTGATGATCGGCGTCAACATGCAGACCTCGTTCCTCACACCGCCCTTCGGCTTTGCGCTGTTCTACCTGCGTGGCGTGGCGCCCGCGATCGTCAAGACGATCTCGATCTACAAGGGCGTGGTGCCGTTCATCCTGCTGCAGCTTCTGGCGCTCGCGATCGTCGGCTTCTTCCCGCCGCTGGTGAACTACCTGCCGGCACGGGTCTACCTGACCTCCGATACCGCGCCGCCGCCCAGCAATCCGCGACTGCAGGCCTGCGTCGAGGACCTGCTGTTCGAGACCTACGCGACCCGCGGCGACGAACTGCGCGCGGCGATCGCGGAGGCCCGGGCGCTCGACCTCTCGGCGCTGCCGAAGAAGCCGCGGCAGAATGTCGAGGAAGCCTTCGCGGCGGCCGGCCAGACCTTCGAGAAGGTCGCGGCGGTGCGCGAGGCCGAGGCGGCGCTCCAGGCCTTTGTGCCGGAATACCGGCCGGTGCATGCCGAACGCAGCGACGTGCTGGTGCGCATCGACGTGCTGGAGCGGCGCGTCCAGCGGCTCGAGAAAGACCTGAACGCGATGAAGTTCGACAAGTCGGCGACGGAAGCCGACCGGGCCGCGCTCAGGACCGAGATCGCGGCGCTGATTGCCGAGAAGGAAGCGGAAGAACGCCGGACGCCCGCCAGCTGGGACGAGGCCCGCAAGACCTATGTCGCGCTGGAGAAGGCGGAGACCCAGGCCCGCCGCCTCTACCGGCGGACCGTCGACGAAGCCTACGAGCCGGTACCTGCCCTGCTGGCCGAGATCGACGCCGGCCCGACGCTGGCCGCCCTGAAGGCGCCGATCGAGGGACTGCGCGGCGGCATCGCCAACGGCGATGCCGAGGCGATGCAGGAGACCATCAAGGCGATGGAAAGCGAGGTCGGCGCGGTCCCCGGCGCCAGCGCGGTGAAGTCCGGCCTGTCGAAGGCGCGGCGTTCGCTGAAGCGCAAGCCGGACGAGCGGCCCCGGGCGCTCGCGGAACTGGACAAGGCGCTCGCGGAACTCGACGAGGAGGTCGCCTGGCGCGCGGCCGCCGCCGAGGCGGTGGCGCCGGGTCTCCGGCGCTACGAGGCGGCGGTGCGCGATACCATCGGCCTGCGCCAGCAGCCGCGGCTGAGCAAGGAACAGGCGAGCGAGGTCGCGGTCTGTCAGTCGCGTCACCGCGACATCTCGCTGAGCTTCTGATCGCGGCGGCACCGGCCAGCCGGACCGATGCGGACTTGCGCTAGACTGGCGCCATGACCGCTTCGCTCGACGTGGCCATCTTCGGCGGCGGCATCGCCGGCCTGTGGGCGCTCGCCCGCCTGCGCCGGGCGGGCCATGGCGCGGCCCTGTTCGAGACCGGCGCGCTGGGCGGAGGCCAGACCCTGGCCAGCCAGGGCATCGTCCATGGCGGCATGAAATACGCGCTGGGTGGCGAGAAGCGGCGCATCGTCGAGACCCTGGCCGGCATGCCCGCCCGCTGGCGCGCCGCGCTCGCCGGCGAAGGCGAGGCGCCGCTGCCCGCGGCGGCGCTGCGGGCGCCGCACCACCTGACCTGCGTGCCCGACGGCCTCGGCGCGACCTTCCTGAAGGCGGTGCCCGCCTTTTTCCGGGCGCGGCGGCTGCAGCGCCTGGCGCCCGCCGACTGGCCCGCGGACCTGCATGCCAGCGGTTTTTCCGGCGCGGTGCTCGCCTTCGACGAGCCGGTGGTCGACGTGCCGCTGGTGGTCCGTCATCTCGCCGAGCGCCATCGCGACCGGATCTTCGCCGCGGGGTCCCCCGCCGGCCTGCGCCTCGAGCCCGGCGGGGACGGCCTTGCCGCCGCGATCCTGGCGGACGGCAGCCGCATCGAGGCCCGGCGCTTCCTGTTCACGGCTGGCGCGGGCATCGAGACGGTGCTGGCGACGCTGGGCGCGCCGGCCGCGCATGTCGCCACGCAGCGGCGGCCGCTGCGCATGGCCCTGCTGCGCGGGGAACTGCCGGACCTGCACTGCCATCTGGTCGACAGCGGTATCCGGCCGCTGGTCTCGATCACCAGCCACCGCGATGCCGCGGGACGCACGGTCTGGTATCTGGGCGGCGATCTGGCCGAGCGCGGCGTGAGCCAGTCCGACGACGAACTGGCGGGCGCGACGCGGGCGCTGATTGCCCGCCTGCTGCCCGGTGTCGCGGTCGATGCCTGTGAAGCGGCCGCGTTCGCCATCGACCGGGCGGAGCCGGCGCATGTCGTGGGCCGGCTGGCGGACGAGCCGGTCATCGCCACGGCCGGCAACGCGCTGCTGGCCTGGCCGTCCAAGCTCGCCTTCGCCCCGCTGCTGGCCGACCGTCTCGCCGAGGCGCTGGCCGGACTGCCGCGCGGCGAGGAACGCCTGCCGGACCTGCCGCCGCCGCCGCTCGGCGCGCCGCCCTGGGAGCGGGTCTCGTGGTCTTGAGACCGCTGGGCCGGACCGGCCTCTCCGTCAGTCCCCTGGGCCTGGGCACGGTGAAGTTCGGCCGCAACGCGGGCGTGAAATATCCCGAGGCCTTCGCGCTGCCCTCGGAGCGGGAGATCGGCCGGCTGCTGGCGCTGGCGCGGGAGGAGGGCCTGAACCTGCTCGACACCGCGCCGGCCTACGGCCTGGCTGAGGAACGCCTGGGCCGGGCTCTCTCGGGCCAGCGCGACGACTGGCTGATCGTCGGCAAGTGCGGCGAGCATTTCGAGGACGGTCGCTCGCGCTACGATTTCTCTCCCGATGCGCTCGAGCGGCAGGTCGCGGGAAGCCTGGCCCGGCTGCGCACGGACCGGCTCGACGTGCTGCTGCTGCACTCCGACGGCCGCGATCTCGAGATCCTGGAGCGCGACGGCGCGCTGGAGACGCTCCTCCGGTTGCGCCGGCGGGGCTTGGCGCGCCATGTCGGCCTGTCGGCGAAGACCGCGAAGGGCGCCCGGACGGCGCTCGCCCGGGGCGCCGGGGTCCTGATGCTGGAGATCGATCCCGAACGGCAGGCGGACCGCGCCCTGCTGGCGGACGCGGCGGCGGCGGGCGCCGGCGTGCTGGTGAAGAAGGCGCTGGCCTCGGGCCATCTCGACCGCCTGCCCGGCGCCGACCCGGTAGCCCGGGCGATGGACCGGCTGTTCGCCCTGGCGGGCGTCTCCAGCGTGATCGTCGGCACGATCGATCCCGCGCATCTGCGCCAGAACGCCCGGGCCGCCCGGGCCGCGGTTTCGCGCTAACATGCCGCCCTGGGCCCTGCCGGCCCGACGGGAGGGAAGACATGGCATTACCGCTCGACGACGCGATGACGCTGGGCGTGCAGACCATCCACCGGCGCACCGAACCGGCGGATTCGCCCTGGGTGCCGACCTGCGATGACGGCCGCGAGGTGGTCGAACTGGTCGACCGGCTGGGCTTCGATTCGATCTGGACCGGCGATCACCTGGCGTTCGCCATCCCCATTCTCGATCCGGTGGTGCAGCTTGCGCAGGCCGCGGCCTTCAGTTCGCGCCTGAAGATCGGCACCGCGGTCTATCTCCAGCCCCTGCGCCATCCCGGACCGTCGGCCAAGCAGATCGCCACGCTGGACCTGCTGTCGGACGGCCGGTTCATCTTCGGCATGGGCGTCGGCGGCGAGTTCCAGAGCGATTTCGACGTCGCCGGCGTGCCGCGCGAGGAACGCGGCAGCCGCCTGAGCGAATCGATCGATGTCATGCGCAAGCTGTGGAGCGGCGAGCGGGTGAGCCACGAGGGCCGGCATTTCCGCTTCGAGGACATCCTGATGGAGCCGGCGCCGCGCCAGAAGGGCGGCCCGCCGATCTGGCTCGGCGGCCGTTCGGACGCCGCGCTGCGCCGGGCGGGCCGCAAGGGCGACGGCTGGATGAGCTATGTCGTCACGCCGCAGATGTATCGCGAGGCGCTGGAAAAGATCGAGGCGGCCTATGACGCCAGCGGCCGCTCGCTGGAACGCTTTACCTCGGCGCACCTGCTGTTCGCGCGGCTCGACAGGGACTACGAAACCGCCCTCGATCGCGCCACGGAATCGCTCAGCGTCCGCTACAACATGGATTTCCGCCGCGCGGCGGAACGCTACTGCGCGCTGGGCACGGCCGACCAGATCGCCGAGCGGCTGCAGGAATTCCACGATGCCGGCGTGCGCTACATCATCCTCGACCTGGTCGGCCCCTATGAAGAACGGCTCGACCAGCTCACCGCCTTCGCCGAGGAGGTGCTGCCGCTGGTCGGCGGGATCAAGGCCGGCTAGGCGGTGTTCGCATCCCCGGCCGGGGGACCGCCGAGAGCCCAGGCGAGCGCCGCGCGGGCGAGCAGGCGGGTGGAATCCAGCACCGGCAGGCCGGCATTATCGTCATCGAGGACGAGCGGCAGTTCGGTGCAGCCCAGGACCACGGCATCGCAGCCCTCGTCCCGAAGGCCCGAGACCGCCGCCTGCAGGCGGCGCACCGAGGCCGGCAGGCGGCGGTCGCGCACCAGTTCCTGCATGATGATGCGGTCGACGTCGCCGCGGGTTTCCGGGTCCGGCCGTTGCCAGGCGATCCCGGCCGAGGCGAGCGCATCGGGATAGACCGCGCTCTCGACCAGCCAGCGCGTGCCCAGCAGGCCGAGCCGGGCAAAGCCGCGTTCGCGGGCCGCCTCGGCCACGACCCGGGCGATATGCAGCCAGGGCAGCGGCGATTCGGCCGCGACCTTCGCGAAGGCCGCGTGGATCGTGTTGTCGGGACAGATCAGGAAGTCGGCGCCGGCCGCCCGCAGCGCGTCCGCCGAGCGCAGCATCAGGCGGGCGACCCCGTCGAGATCGCCGGCCTCCAGGCAGGCGACATAGTCGGCCAGCGACAGGCCGTGCAGCGAAACCTCGGGATGACCGTGCGGGCCGAGCGCCGCGGCGGCCTCGACGCACAGCGTTCGGTAGCACAGGGCGGCGCCTTCGGAAGAGCAGGCAACGATGCCCACATGCTGGGTCATGACGGGATCTCCGGGAGAGGTTTGCGGCGGCGGCGGGATGATCGTTAGATCGATGCGCCGATCCGATTCGTCAAGGCAGGGCCATCATCCATGCGGCGCGCCTCCGGCGCGGGAAAGGTCAGCATGAAGTTCATCCATTTCACCGATCCCCATTTCGTGCCGGCGGGCCGGAAGCTCTACGGCCGCGATCCGCGTGTCGTGGTCGACGCCCTCGTGGCCGAAATCAACGCCAGGCACGCGGACGCGGAGGCCGTCGTCGTCACCGGCGACCTGACCCACTGGGGCGAGCGCGAGGCGTTCGCCAACCTGGCCGAGGCGCTGGCGCCGCTGCGGCCGCCGCTGCGGTTGCTGCTGGGAAACCATGACGCGCGCAGCGTCTTCGCGACATGCTTTCCCGACCAGCAGCGCGACCCGAACGGTTTCGTGCAATCGGTGCTGGAGACGTCGGCGGGCCTGTTCGTGTTTCTCGACACCCAGCTCGACGGCACCCATGCGGGGCACTATTGCGAGGCGCGCTGCGCCTGGCTTGCCGAGACGCTGGCGCGCCACGGCGACAGGGACCTGTTCCTGTTCATGCACCATCCGCCGTTCGACACCGGCATCCCGGCGATGGACAGGATCGGCCTGGTCCAGCGCTCGCGGTTCCGGGAGGTCGTCGAGCCGCATCGCGCGCGGATCCGCCACCTCTTCTACGGTCATGTGCACCGGCCGATCGCCGGATCCTGGCTCGGCATTCCCGCATCCACGGTGCGGGCGACCAACCACCAGGTCTGGCTGGATCTCGACGCCGAGGAGATCCAGGGCAGTTTCGAGCCGCCGGCCTTCTGCGTCGTGCTGATCGATCCCGAGAGCGTGCTGGTGCACTACCACGACTTTCTCGACGACAGCGCGAAATACGAACTGCACGACAGTCCGTGGGACGACTGGTCGCGACGCGACACGGGTTCCTGAGCGCCGTTCGCCGCTTGTGTGGCCAGCCGGCTTGCCCGGAGCGCCGGCCCGACGGCATCATCCGGGCCGGCCGGCCGTCGCGGCGGGCCCGGAAGGAACCGGATCGGGAGGACGGCAATGATCATTCGTTCAGTGGTGCGCAACCGGGAGGCCAGGCGCTTCGAGGTCGGCGAGCGGGAACTGCGGGAGCCCTGGTCGAACGAGGCCCGGATCCGGGTACGGGCCTTTTCCCTCAACCGGGGCGAACTGAAGCGCGCGATCAACGCGCCCGGACCGTTCACGCCGGTGGGCTGGGACCTGGCCGGCATCGTCGAGCAGGCGGCCGCCGACGGCAGCGGCCCGGCCGTCGGCACCCGCATCGTCGGTTTTTCGCGCGAGCAGGAAGCCTGGGCCGAGCTCGCCAACGTGCCGGTCACCGATCTCGCCCCGATCCCCGACGGCCTGGACTTCGGAACCGCGGCGACGCTGCCGGTCGCGGGCCTGACCGCCCTGCAATGTCTCGACTACGGCCGGGCCCTGCTGGGGCGGCGCGTGCTGGTCACCGGGGCCAGCGGCGGCGTCGGCATGTTCGCGGTGCAGCTTGCCCGGGCGATGGGCGCCCATGTCACCGCCCAGGTGCGCCGCGAGGACAAGCGAGGCTTTGCCGAAAGCCTGGGCGCGGATGCCGTCGCGGTCAGTGCGGACGGGGCGGCGCTGGACGACCTGCCGGCCTTTCGCCTGGCGATGGATTCGATCGGCGGCGATCTGCTGGCGGCCTGCATCCGCAATCTCGATACCGACGGACTGGCGGTGACCTACGGGGTCAGCGCCGACGAGACGCTGGCGATGCCGGTTGGCGACCTGTTCCGCAAGGGCCGCGCCCGCTTGCGCGGCATGCACCTCTACGCCACCAGCCGGCAGCATCCGCCCTGCGAGGAATTTCCCCGGCTGACGAGCCTGATCGAACGCGGCGCGCTGGATCCGCGCATCGCCCTGGATCGCGACTGGAGCGAGATCGACGCACTCGCCACCGCGCTGATCGAACGCCGGTTCGACGGCAAGGCGGTCGGCCGGATCGCCTGATCCCGCCGCGAGGCGGACGAGTTCAGGCCGTCGGGCGCCGGTTCAGCCGCATTTGGAGTGGCCGCAGGAGACGCAGGTATCGCAGCCCTCCTGGCGGATCAGGGCGCGCTCGCCGCATTTCGGGCAGCCGCGCATGGCGCTCGCCGCCGCGCCGCCCTCGTTGCCGGCGGCCTCCATCGCCACCACCTTGCTCTCGGGCTCGACCAGCGGCGCCTTGGGGTCGGCGATGAAGCCGATGTCGATCATGTGCTGCTCGATCACCCCGCCCAGCGCCGCCAGCAGCGAGGGCACGTAGCGTCCGCCCATCCAGTGGCCGCCGCGCGGATCGAACACCGCCTTCAGTTCCTCGACCACGAAGGAGACGTCGCCGCCGCGCCGGAACACGGCCGAGATCATCCGGGTCAGGCCGACCGTCCAGGCGAAATGCTCCATGTTCTTCGAGTTGATGAAGATCTCGAAGGGCCGCCGCCGGCCGTCCTGGATGATGTCGTTCAGGGTGACGTAGATCGCGTGGTCGCTTTCCGGCCAGTTCAGCTTGTAGGTCTGGCCGGGCAGGGCCTCGGGCCGGGCGAGCGGCTGCGTCATGTAGACCACGCCGCCGGCATCGTAGGCGTCGCGCGGCCGCGCCATCGGCTGATCCAGAGGCAGTTCGGGATCGGGCGCCTCTTCGGGCTCGGCCTGTTTCTTCACCTCCAGCACGGCGCCGGTGACGTCGTTCGGCCGATAGGTGGTGCAGCCCTTGCAGCCCTGTTCCCAGGCCATGAGGTAGACCTGGTTGAAGTCCTCGAAGGAGATGTCCTCGGGGCAGTTGATGGTCTTGGAGATCGAGGAATCGACATATTTCTGCACCGCCGCCTGCATGCGCACATGGTCGGCGGGGCTGAGCGTCTGGGCGTCGACGAAATAGTCGGGCAGCGGCGGGCCGCCTGCGCCATGGCTCTCCGGCGAGCCACCGGCGCGCGCCCGCCAGGCGCGATAGGCATAGTCGCTGACCTGCTCCTCGCGGCGGCTGCCGTCGGGCATCAGCACGTAGCGGCTGTAGTGGAAGGAAAAGACCGGCTCGAGCCCGCTCGAGACATTGTCGGCGAACAGCGAGATCGTTCCGGTCGGCGCGATCGAGGTGAGCAGGGCGTTGCGGATGCCCTTCTCGGCGATCGCCGCGCGCACGTCCTCGTCCAGTTCGGCGATGCTCTCGCCCGCCAGATAGGCCTCCCGGTCGTACAGCGGAAAACTGCCCTTCTCGGCCGCCAGGTCGCAGGAGGCGAGGTAGGCGGCGCGCTGGATCGCCTTCATCCAGCGTTCCGTGCGCTTGATCGCGTCGGCCGAGCCGTAGCGGGCGCGACAGAAGATCAGCGCGTCGGCAAGGCCGGTGACCCCCAGGCCGATGCGGCGCTTGGCGCGGGCCTCGTGCTGCTGCTGTTCCAGGGGGAAGCCGGAAACGTCGATGACATTGTCCATCATCCGCACCGCGACACGGACCAGCCGGTCGAGTTCGGCCATGTCGACGTCGGCGGTTTCCTCGAAACGATCGCGCACCAGGGCGGCCAGGTTGATCGAGCCCAGCAGGCAGGCGCCGTAGGGCGGCAGGGGCTGCTCGCCGCAGGGATTGGTGGCGGCGATGGTCTCGCAATAGTGCAGGTTGTTCCGGCGGTTGATGCGATCGATGAAGATCACGCCGGGTTCCGCATAGGCATAGGTGGCGCGCATGATGTGGTCCCACAGCGCGCGGGCCTGCACGGTCTTGTAGGTGGTGCCCTCGAAGGTCAGGTCCCAGGGCCGGTCCTCGCGGACCGCGTCCATGAAGGCATCGGTGACGAGCACCGACAGGTTGAACATGCGCAACCGGCCGGCATCCCGCTTGGCGTCGATGAAGGCCTCGATGTCGGGATGGTCGCAGCGCATCGTCGCCATCATGGCGCCGCGGCGGGAGCCGGCGGACATGATGGTGCGGCACATCGCGTCCCAGACATCCATGAAGGTCAGCGGCCCCGACGCGTCCGCGCCCACCGACTTCACCGGCGCGCCGCGCGGGCGCAGGGTCGAGAAGTCGTAGCCGATGCCGCCGCCCTGCTGCATGGTCAGCGCGGCTTCCTTCAGGTTGTCGAAGATGCCGCCCATGTCGTCGGGCACGGTGCCCATGACGAAGCAGTTGAACAGGGTGACCCGCCGCGCGGTGCCGGCGCCGGCGACGATCCGGCCGGCGGGCAGGAAGCGGAAATCGCTCAGGGCCTCGTAGAACCGTTCTTCCCAGATTGCCGGCTCGGCCTCGGGCTCCGCCAGGGCGCGGGCGACGCGCCGCCAGGTATCCTCGATCGAGCCGTCGATGGCGTTCCGGTCGGGACCCTTGTAGCGGTATTTCATGTCCCAGATCTGCTGGGAGATCGGCGCAACGGTCGGCATCGCGGACTCTTGGTCGATTAAGGGCAAAAGGGCCGGGCACCCTAGCCAAAACGGCGCGGGTCGGCAATGTATTTGTTCCCGATTTGTACCTGGAATTCACAGGTTCGCGCGCAACACGAAGCGAAACAACATTCTGAATTCAAAGGGAAAAACGGGTTGTCCCCGTTATCCACAGGACCGCAACCCACAGCGTGTGGATCAAGCGTTCGCGCGGCCTTCCGCCTCCAGCCGGGCGGTCGCCTGCTCGATCGATTCGACGAGCCGGGCCTCGAACGCGCGGCGCGGCAGGCCGGGCGCGATTGGCGGCAGGAACTCCAGCACGATGGTGCCGGGATGGCGCAGCCAGGAGTGCCGGCGCCAGAACAGCCCGGAGTTCAGCGCCACCGGCACCACCGGCACGCCGAGACGCCCGTACAGCGCCGCGGTGCCGGGCTGGTAGGGCACGTCCTCGACCCGGGCGCCCGCCGGCGCGCGGGTGCCCTGCGGGAAGATCACGATCGGCCGCCCCGCCGCCACCCGTTCGCGGGCCTGGGCGACCAGCCGGCGCAACGCCGCGGCGCCGCCGGCGCGGTCGACGGCCAGCATGCCGACGCGCTGGCTGATCCAGCCGTAGAAGGGGATCGCCAGAAGTTCCTTCTTCATCACGATCGCCGGGTCGTCGACCTCGCTGTGCCAGATGAAGGTGTCCCAGGCCGACTGGTGCTTGGCGGCGATGATGCAGCCGCCGGCCTGCATCGCCGCCCGGTAGTGTTCGCGGCCGCGGATCTCGACACGAATGCCGACCAGCGGCGGCAGCAGGGCGTTGATCAGCCGCGACCAGCAGTCCATGGCCCAGACCAGGAAGCCGCGCGGCAACACAAGGCCGGGCGAGGCCAGCACCGCCAGCGAGGCGGTGAAGACATAGAAGCAGACGTTGAACAGGGTCGATCGGAGAAGGATCATTCGTCGTGCACCGGACGCCGGCTACCGGCGACGCGCACGGTGATCAGGCCCAGGGCGTACTTGTTGAACTCGCTGGCGAGCAGGTGGGCGGTGCCCGGCCAGAACCACCATTCGTCGAGTTTCACATGCGCGGTCTCGACCGCATGCGGAACGATCCGGAAATCCGGCATGGCATGGCGGAAACGCAGCAGCGCGCGCGGCATGTGATAGGCGGAGGTCACGAGGCGCAGGCTGCGATAGCCGCGCTTGTGCATCCACAGCGCCGCCTCCTTGGCGTTGTCCCGGGTATCCAGCGCCTCGTGGCCCAGGTCAACGCAGCAGGTCAGCACGTCGCGTTTCTCGGGCAGCAGGTCCTGCAGGTCCTTCTGCCCGGTGCCCCGGTCGACGCCGGAGACGAACATCCGTGTCGCCCGCTGTTCGCTCAGCAGCGCCAGGCCGGCCTTGATCCGGTCGGCCCCGCCGGTCAGCACGACGATGGCGTCCGTGCTCTGCTCGCTGTGATCGCTCTCGCGCGGCAGGGTCTCGGCGAACTGCAGGAAACCGCCGAACCAGAACACGGCCAGGACCAGCACGAACAGCAGCACGCGCGGCAGCAGGGCCGGGCGCACCCCGGCCCGGGTCTTGGCGAGCGGTGTTGTCATTCCGCGTTGCGACATCGCCTCACTATACGGTGAATCGGCCTTCAGGGCAGTCGGGCCAGCGCCCGCAGCACGGTCCAGCGGGCGCTCAGACCGCCGATCACCACCGCGGCCAGGACCGCGAAGGCGATCGCCAGAAGCTCCGGCACGCCAACGGCGAATCCCGCCCCCGGCAGGCCCTCGCCGCGGCCTCCGGCCCAGCCGATCAGGAACACCGCGCCAAGGGCGAGCAGGCCGCCGGCGAGGCTGCCCTGCAGGCAGACACCGACGGTGCGGTCCTGGAAGCGCCGCGCCACCCAGCGGTCGCTGGCGCCGATCTGGTGGACCAGGGAAATCACGTCGAAATGCGCCTGGATGGCGGCCCGTGTGGCGAAGACGATGACCAGCGCCGTCGCCAGGGCGACCAGCAGGGTCGCTGACAGGGCGAGGCGCTGCAGCCAGCGCGCGGAGCGCACGGCATCGAGAAGCTGCAGGCGGTGGTCCTCGATCTTCAGGTCCGGCGCCAGCGCGCGGATCTCGCCAAGGGTTTCCTCCGGGCTCGCCGCGGCGGCCGCCGTCAGCCGGACATCGAGCATCAGCGGCAGGACGATGTCGGAGGGCAGGCTGTCGCCCAGCCAGGGCTCGAGCAGGCGCTGCATCTCGTTCTGCGATAGCTGCCTGGCCAGCTCGACGCCCGGCAGGTCTGTGATCCGGGCGACCAGATCGTCCACCGTCCCGGGCGGGCTCTCGGCCGGCAGTTCGAGGGTCACGGCGCCGGCGAGGTCGGCCCGCGCCCCGTCGAGCGCGCGGTCGATGGCGAGCACCCCGACCAGGGCCAGGCTGGCCAGGAAGACCATCACCATGACCACCGGCGGCAGCGAGACGCTGGCGCCCTCGCGGTCGGGCAGCAGGCTGAACTGGTCGTTCATCTCAGGCCTCGGCGGGCGCGGGAACGACGCGCCCGTCCTGGGTGATGCGCAGCTGCGGATGCGGAAAGCGCCGGACCAGCAGCGGATTGTGGGTGGCGATGACCACCGTGGTGCCCAGCTTGTTGAGCTCCTCGAACAGCCGCATCAGCCGCGCCGCGATCCGGTTGTCGAGATTGCCCGTGGGCTCGTCCGCGAGCAACAGCGCCGGCCGGCCGACGACGGCGCGGGCGATGGCGACGCGCTGCTGTTCGCCGCCCGACAGGGTGGCCGGGCTGTCGCCCATGCGCTCGCCCAGTCCCACCCACTTGAGCAGTTCCTCGACATCGGCGTCGTTGTTCGGGTTGCGGTGGTCTGTGATGGCCAGCGGCAGTGCGACATTCTCCCGCACGCTCAGATGCGCCAGCAGGCGGAAGTCCTGGAAGACCACGCCGATCCGCCGGCGCAGGGCCGGCAGGCTCTGGCGCGGCGCCATGGTGACGTCGCGGTCGAACAGGGTGATTCGCCCGCTGCTGGGCCGCAATGCGAGATACATCAGCGACAGCAGGCTGGACTTGCCCGCGCCGGACGGACCGGTGAGGAAATGGAACGAGCCGGCCGGCAGATCGAAGGTCACCTGGCGCAGCACTTCCGCCCCGGCGCCGTAGCGCAGGCCAACCTCTTCAAAGCGTACCAATGATCTCTCCGAGCCTCTCGGGCGCACAATGCCATGGCGGGGAAAGCGTGGTCCAGCGTCGCTCCCTTGTCGCCACGATCCGCAAAACCCTATACAGGACAACTGGCTGAACCGTTCGGACCCCGTGCATGATTCTTTCCTGCCCCGCCTGCAGCACGAGATATCTGGTCGACCCGGCCCAGATCGGCGAGCTGGGCAGGCAGGTGAAATGCGCCCGCTGCGCGCATGAATGGCACCAGCAGCCGCCGCCCGAAGCGCCGCCGCCGCTGGAGAGCCTCGATGCCGCCGGCGAGGCCGAGGTTTCGGATCCCGCACCGACGCCTTCGATGCCCGACGACGGGGTCGACGACCTTGCGGGCGAACTGCCGGACGATGGCGGGGAGGACCGGCTGGACGGCGGGCCCGATGACGCATCGCCGCTCGACGACCTGCAGCCGCCGTTCAGCGAACCGCCGAACGAGGAACGCGGCCGCGCCTTCCGGGACATGCTGGACGAGGAGGATGTTCCGCGCCGGCGCCATCACACCAACCTGCCGGCCCTGCCGCGCAAGCGCCTGCGCTGGGGTCTGATCCTCGGCTGGGTCGCGCTGATCCTGTTCGTGCTCACGGTGCTGCTGGGCGGCTTCTTCGCCCGCGATGCCATCGTCGCGGCCTGGCCGCCGGCGACCCGTCTGTATCAGGTGCTGGGCCTGCCGCTGGCCGGCGATGCGCCGGCCGGAGAACCGGTTGCGGCGACCACACTGCCGGCGCCGGAGCCCGAGAAGGTCGACATCAACACGGTGCTCAAGACCGTGTTCACCCGGCGCGAATACGACACCTCCAACGGCGTGCAGGTGCTGATCGTCGAGGGCTATGTCGAGAACATCTCGCAGGCCACGCACGCCGTGCCCGCGTTGCGCCTCGACATCCTGGATGCCGGCAAGCAGTCGCTGTTCCACTGGCGGGTGACGCCCTCCGCGGCGGAACTGGCGCCGGGCGGCCGCGCGCCGTTCACCACCCGCCTGCCGGATCCGCCCGCGGGCGCCAGCGAGCTGTCCGCCTCCTTCGAGATCGCCAAGCCATGAGCGAAAACGCCACCGCCGAACTCCTGATCTCCGCCAGCGAGATCGCCGCCCGGGTCGACGACCTGGCCGCCGAAATTGCCCGCGAGTGCGGTCCCGACCCGATGATCGTCGCCGTGCTGAAGGGCAGTTTCGTGTTCACCGCCGACCTGTTGCGCGCCCTGCACCGCCACGGCGTGCGCCCGCAGATCGATTTCATGACCCTTTCGAGCTACGGCACGGGAAAGCAGAGCCGCGGCGAGGTCGAGATCGTGCGCGACATCACCGACGATGTCTCCGGCCGGATGGTGCTGCTGATCGACGACATCCTGGAATCCGGCCGCACGCTCGCCTTCGCGCGGAAACTGCTCTCGGGACGCGGCGCCCGTTCGGTCGCCTGCTGCGTCCTGCTCGACAAGCCGAACAAGCGCAAGGTGGCGATCGAGGCGGAGTTTGTCGGCTTCGTGTCGCCCGACAAGTTCGTCGTCGGGTACGGTCTGGACTATGCCCACCGTTACCGGGAGCTGCCCTTTATCGGCTATCTGCCGCAGGAGGGGGAGAGCGACTGATGGCGCGAATCCTGATTGCCGAGGACGAGGACACGGTCGCCAATTTCGTGCGCCGGGCATTGGAACTCGACGGTCACGACGTGCGCTGGGTCGGCGATGGCGCCAAGGCGCTGGAGCGGCTGAACGAGGAATCCTTCGACCTGCTGCTGACCGATATCGTGATGCCGGTGATGGACGGCATCGCCCTGGCGCTGAAGGCTTCGGCGCAATGGCCGGACATGCCGATCCTGATGATGACGGGCTATGCCGAGGAAAAGCGCCGGGCGCACAATCTCGACACCCTGATCCACGACGTGCTGGCCAAGCCGTTCACCCTGGACGAATTGCTGGCCGCGGTGCGCGCCGCGCTGCCGCCGCAGGACTGAAGCCGGGCGTTCAGAACCGCCGCATCAGCCGGTCGATATAGTCCAGTTCGAGCTGCGGACGGAAACGCTCGCCGGAGCGGCGGCGCAACTCGTCGAAGATTTCCCGCGCCTTCTGCATCTCGCTGCGGTCGGGGATGTTCACCCTGTCGGTGTTGACGCCGCCCGACGGCATGGTCCGTCCCAGCGGGTCTTCCAGCCGGCCGGCCTCGCCGTTGGGATCCTGCCCCTGCTCGCCCATCTGCTGCATCATCCGCTCGGCCATGGTGCGCAGGCCCTCGGAAAGCTGGTCGAGCGCGTTGGATTGCGGTCCGGTGGCTTCCCCGGTGCGGCCCTGGCGCAGGGCATCGCGGGCATCGCGCATGAAGCGTTCGGCGCGCCCGAGCGAGCCCGGGATCTGCTGGCCGTTCTCCGCCAGCGAGCGCATCAGGTCGCCGAGACGCCGGCGCAGCGATTCCTGGTCCTGCGAGAGGCCGGCCTGGGGATCATCGGATCCCTGCCCGCGTCCGCCTTCCTGCATCCGCTGGCCGCGCTGGCCCCGGGGCGACTGCTGGCCCTGCTGCATCTGGCCCTGGCGCTGCCCGCCGAAACGCCGGTTGCCCGGGCGTCCGGCCTGCTGCTCCTGGAAACTCTGGTCGAGCAGGCGGCGCTGCTCGCGCATCATCTCCGAGAGCTCGCGCATCATCTCGCCGGCCTCGCTTTCCGACGGCCTCTGTGCCAGCACGGGATCGTTCTTCAGGTTCTCCAGCAGGTCCTGCATCTGCCGCAGCATCTCGCGCGCCGCGTCGGTCGCACCCATTTCCGCCAGCTCGCGCGCCCGGTCCATCATCCGCTGGATGTCCTGGCCCTCGAGCAGGTTGGCGTCGGGCTCGATCTCCATCAGTTCCTCGTTGCGGGCGTTCTCCACCGCCCGGCGGGCCATCGCCTCCATGAACCGGTCGAGGGCCTGCTGCAGGCGATCCATCAGGCGGCGGATCTCCGCGTCGTCCGCCTTGCGGGTCAGCGCGTCCATCAGTTCCTGCTGGGCGAGGCGCAGTTCGCGCTCGGCCTGCGAGAGATTGCCGTCCTCGATATGCAGCGCCAGGTCCCACATCAGGGCCTGCACGTCCCGCTTCTTCTCCGCGTCCGGCGGCCGGCGCAGGCGCCGGGTCGCCGTCCTGAGACCGAGAAACACGGTGATGTCGTGGTCGAACAGTTCCGGCGCCCGCGACAGGCCCTCGAGGGCCAGCGCCACAGAGCGATGCCGTTCGGGCGTGCGGGTCAGGATCTTGCGCTGCTCGATCAGGGCCCGGGCGACGGGGTGGTTGAAGATGCGTTCGGGCATCACCATCGCGAACGGCGGACTCGCGCCTTCCTGGTCGATCGCGTCCCGGGCCTTCAGCGTCAGGGTGACCTTCAGCCCGGCCCAGGGATGGGCGGTCAGGTCGCGGAACACCACGCTCTCGACCTCGGTCGATTCGAACTCGGGATAGCTCAGCGGCAGGCCGAGGGGTTCTTCGTCCAGCATGTCCTCGGTCGGCGCGATCTCGAGCTGAAGGTCGGCGAGGCCGTAATCGTCGCTCGCCCTGTAGGCCAGCCGCAGCGTTCCGCGACGCGTCGCGACAGGATCCTCGAAGAATTCGGCGGTCGGGATCCGGTCGGCGACGACGTCGATGCGCCAGCGTCCCAGTTCGCCGTCACCGCCGGCGACCGCGAGGCTGCCGTCGGCGTCCAGCGGCCGCTCGATCGCCTGGTTTTCCGCATCGACCCGCTCGAACGGTTCGCTGCCGCCGGCATGCTCGAGCCGGGCGAGACCGCGGCCGCCGAACAGCCTGGCGATGATCCGGCTGCCGGCCGGCACGGTGAGCACCTCGTCGGGCGGGGCCACGGCAAGGTTGATCGGGGCCACGCCGGTATATTCGGGCGGGTTGATCCAGGCATCGAGATGCGGCGGCGCGGAGGGCGGTCCGGAGAAATCCGGCAGGAAGGCCCGCTGCAGGCGGTCCGGCCAGCTCGCGGCGGGGGTCAGCAGACCGGCGAACAGCAGCAGGAAGGCGACGATGCGCAGGCCGTAGGGGTCGCCGAGCGCGGCGTGCGGGCGCGGCCAGACCGGGCGCAGGCGCAGGGCCCGTTCGCGCATGCGTTCCTGGTGGCGACGCCAAAGGGCGCGCGCGACCGGATCGCGGGCATCGCTCAGTTCGTCCTGCAGCGCGGCGATCGGGCGGTGGCCGCCATCGTCGATCGCGCGCTCCATGCGCCGGCGAATGTGCCCGTCGGACGGCCAGGCGAGCCGTCCGATACCGCGCGCCAGGGCGACCGTGAAAGCAAGGACGAGTAGCGCCAGCACCGCGAGATGGGCGACGCCGCCCAGTTCCGGCAGGATGTCGAGCAGCGCCAGGCCGGCGAAACCGACGGCGATGACCGCCGCGGCGGCGAGGCCGTGCCACAGCGCCTCCAGACCGGCGGCGAACCGCGTCAGCCGGAGGCGGCGGGCCAGCCTCTCGGGCAGGCGCATCTAGTCGGCGGCCCCCGCGAGACCGGGTTCCAGCCAGCTCGGCAGCCGGTCCTGGGCGATCAGGTCCTCGACGGTCTGGCGCGGGCGCACGACGGCGTGGTCCGCGCCGTTGACCAGGACCTCGGTGGCCAGCGGCCGGGCGTTGTAGGTCGAAGACATGACCGAAGCATACGCGCCAACCGTGCGAATCGCGATCAAATCATCGGCATTGACCGGCGGCATCGGGCGCTGCGCGGCGAAGATGTCGCCGCTTTCGCACACCGGTCCGACGATGTCCGCGGGCGTCAGCGGCGCATCGCCGGCCTGCCGCACCGGCTCGATATCGTGCCAGGCATCGTACAGCGTCGGGCGGATCAGGTCGTTCATCGCCGCGTCCAGGATGATGAAACGCCGGCCTTCCTCCTTGACGTAGATCACCCGGGCGACCAGCACGCCGGCCTCGCCGACGATCACCCGACCCGGCTCGAACAGCAGCCGGCAGCCGAAGTCGCCCACCGTGCGCTTGACCACCGCGGCATAGTCGTCGATCGCGATGGTCGGATGGTCCTGGTAGGCGATGCCGATGCCGCCGCCGAAATCCAGCCGCGAGATGGCATGGCCGTCCGCGCGCAGCATCGGCACCAGGTCGGCCATGCGCCGGAAGGCAGCCTCGTAGGGCGCAAGCTCCGTGAGCTGCGAGCCGATATGCATGGTGATGCTGACCGGCCGCAGGCCCGGCAGGTCGCGCGCGGTGGCGTAGATCTCGCGGGCCCGGTCCCAGGCGATGCCGAACTTGTTCTCCTTCATGCCGGTCGAGATCTTGGCGTGGGTGCGGGCATCGACGTCGGGGTTGATGCGGATGCCGATGTCGACGGCGGTGTTGCGGGCTGCGGCCACTTCGCTGAGTGCCCGCAGTTCCGGCTCGCTCTCGACATTGAACTGCAGGATGCCGGTCTCGATCGCCGCGGCCATCTCCGGCACGGTCTTGCCGACGCCGGAGAAGACGATCTTCTCCGCCGGCACGCCCGCGGCCAGCGCCCGGCGCATCTCGCCGCCCGATACGATGTCGGCTCCGGCCCCGGCCCCGGCCAGGGTGGCGATGATGCCCTGGTTGCCGTTGGCCTTGAGGGCGTAGCAGATCAGCGCATCGCAGTCCGCAAAGGCGCGTTCGTAGGCCCGGTAGCGCGACAGGATCGCGGCCGAGGAATAGCAGAAGAACGGCGTGCCGACGGCGGCGGCGAGCTCGTCCAGGCGGACCTGCTCGGCGCAGAGCACGCCATCGACATGGCGGAAGGGCGCGTCCGTCATCGTCAGGAGTCCTTCTTCTTCTGATCGTCCCCGACCCGCTCCAGCGGACCCTTGCGGCCGCAGGCGGCAAGCGCCAGGCCGGCGGCCAGCAGCGCCAGCAGGCCGCGCCGGCTCACGACCGCGCCTCCCGCGCCGCCGCGACCGCGGCGCGCACATTGTCCGGCGCCGTGCCGCCGAGGCTGCGGCGGCTGGCCACGGAGGCGTCGACCGACAGCACGCCGCGGGCGTCGTCCGTGATCCGCGGCTCGATCGCCTGCAGATCCTCGAGGCTGAGGCCGTCGAGACCGACGCCCTTGCTCTCGGCCAGCGCCACCACCCGGCCGGTCACGTGGTGGGCGTCGCGGAACGGCAGGCCCAGGCTGCGCACCAGCCAGTCGGCGAGCTCGGTGGCGGTGGTGAAACCGCTGCCGGCGGCCGCCCGCATCGCCGTCTCGTCGACCGAGAGGTCGCGGATCATGCCGGTCATCGCCGGCACCGTCAGGGCCAGCGTGTCGGCAACCTCGAACACCGGCTCCTTGTCCTCCTGCATGTCCTTCGAATACGTCATCGGCAGACCCTTCAGCATCACCAGCAGGGCGTTGAGCGCGCCGATCACCCGGCCGGTCTTGCCGCGCACCAGTTCCGCGGCGTCCGGGTTGCGCTTCTGCGGCATGATCGAGGACCCGGTGGAGAAGGAATCCGACAGGCGCACGAAGGCGAACTGGGCCGAGGACCAGTTGACGATCTCTTCCGCCAGGCGGGAGAGGTGGACGGACAGGATCGCGGCGGTCGAGAGATATTCCAGCGCGAAGTCCCGCGCCGAGACCGCGTCCAGCGAATTCGCCATCGGTCGCTCGAAGCCGAGCGCGCGCGCCGTCGCCGCGGAATCGATCGGGAAGGAGGTGCCGGCCAGCGCCGCCGCGCCGAGCGGGGATTCGTTCAGCCGGGCGCGCGCGTCCGCCAGCCGGCCGCGGTCGCGCTGCAGCATCTCGTGATAGGCCATCAGGTGATGGCCGAAAGTCACGGGCTGGGCGCTCTGCAGATGGGTGAAACCCGGCATCACCGTATCGGCATGCTCC
>JBGTSP010000053.1:0-20630 GCA_041940205.1 Alphaproteobacteria bacterium | reverse complement strand
TCGTCAACGCCTCGACCTGGGCGCTGATGCTGACCGGCAGGGTGATGGCGCTGGACAGCGAGGAAGAAAGCGACGGCGACTATTTCGGCACCGTGCTTGGCCGGCTGGTGGCGCGGTCGGGTGAACCGGTGATCCGCACCGCGGTGCGCCGCGCCATGCGCATCCTGGGCCGGCAGTTCGTGATGGGCCGCACCATCGCCGAGGCGCTGAAGCGCGCCGCGGGCGAGGACGGCGAGGGCTACCGCTACTCCTTCGACATGCTGGGCGAGGGCGCGCGCACCGCGCGCGACGCCGAGCGCTACCTGGAAGCCTACGAGGGCGCGATCGCCGCCATCGGCGCCGCCGCGGACGGCAGGGATCCGGTGACCGCGCCGGGCATCTCGGTCAAGCGGACGGCGCTGCACCCGCGCTTCGCGGTCGCCCAGCGCGACCGGGTGATGGCGGAACTGCTGCCCCGTCTGGTGCAGCTCTGCCAGCGCGCGGCGGAACACAATATCGGGCTGACCGTCGATGCCGAGGAATGCGACCGCCTCGATCTGTCGCTCGATGTCATCGCCGCCGCCGCCAGCGATCCGCTGCTGGCCGGCTGGGACGGTTTCGGCCTCGCCCTGCAGGCCTACCAGAAGCGCGCCTACGGCCTGATCGGCTGGCTCGAGGCGCTGGCCGGCAGGAGCCGCCGGCGCCTGATGGTGCGCCTGGTCAAGGGCGCCTACTGGGACACCGAAATCAAGCGCGCCCAGGAAGGCGGCCACGACGACTATCCGGTGTTCACCCGCAAGCACCATACCGACGTGTCCTACCTGGCCTGCGCGCGGGCGCTGCTGGCCGCGCCGAAGGCCTTCTATCCGCAGTTCGCCACGCACAACGCGCACACCGTCGCCGCGGTCACGGTGATGGCCGGGGCCACGCCCTACGAGTTCCAGCGCCTGCACGGCATGGGCCAGGCGCTCTACCAGCATGTCAGCCGGGAGCGCGGCCAGGCGCCCTGCCGGGTCTATGCCCCGGTCGGCAGCCACGAGGACCTGCTGGCCTACCTGGTGCGCAGGCTGCTCGAAAACGGCGCCAACACCTCGTTCGTCAACCGCATCGTCGACGACGAGATGCCGGTGAGCGAGATCATCGCCGATCCCGTCGCGGCCGCGGTCGCCGGCGGGGCGAGCCGGCATCCGGCGATTCCCCTGCCCCCGGCGCTCTATCCCGACGGCCGGCGCAATTCGGCGGGCCTGGACCTTGCCGACGAGGCCGAGGTTCGCGCGCTCGATGCCGCGCTGACGGCGGCGCTGGCGGACACGGCCGAAGCGGCGCCGCGGGGCGCCGGCCTGGACGGCGCGGGAACGCCCCGTCCGGTGCGCAACCCGGCCGATCCCGACCAGGTCGTCGGCGAGGTGCGCGAGGCCTCGCCCGACAGCGCGGCCCGGGCCATGGACGCGCTCGCGCGCGGCGCCCCGGCCTGGGAAGCCACGCCGGCGGAGAAGCGCGCGGCGATCCTGCGGCGGGCCGCCGACCTGCTGGAAGACCGCCGGGTCGCCTTCTTCGCGCTGTGCGTGCGGGAGGCCGGCAAGTGCCTGCCCGACGCCGTCGCCGAGATCCGCGAGGCGGTGGACTTCCTGCGCTACTACGCCGATCGCGCCGAGGCCGAGTTCGCAGCCGCCGCGCCACTGCCCGGCCCGACCGGGGAGAGCAACAGCATCCGGCTGCACGGGCGCGGCGTCTTCGCCTGCATCTCGCCCTGGAATTTCCCGCTGGCGATCTTCACCGGCCAGGTCGCCGCGGCGCTGGCGGCCGGAAACGCCGTCGCCGCCAAGCCCGCCGAACAGACCCCGCTGATCGCCGATCGCATGACCGCGCTGCTGCACGAGGCCGGCGTGCCCGAGAGCGCGCTCGCCCTGCTGCCCGGAGACGGCGCGGCGATCGGCGGCGCCCTGCTGTCGCATCCGGCGCTCGCCGGCGTGGCCTTCACCGGTTCGACCGAAACCGCCCGGATCATCCAGCAGGCGCTTGCCCGGCGGCAGGGCCCGCTGCTGCCGCTGATCGCCGAAACCGGCGGCCAGAACGCGATGATCGTGGATTCGACCGCCCTGCCCGAGCAGGTCGCCGTCGACGTGCTGGCCTCTTCCTTCCAGTCGGCCGGCCAGCGCTGTTCGGCCCTGCGCCTGCTGTACCTGCAGGAGGACGTGGCCGACCGTTTCATCGCCATGCTGACGGGGGCGATGGCGGAGCTGCGGCTGGGCGATCCGGCCCGGCTCGCCACCGATGTCGGCCCGGTGATCGACGCGGAGGCCAAGGCCGGGCTGGAACGGCACATCGCGGCGATGACCGCGTCGGCGAAGCCGCTGCAGACCGGCTGCCGCGACGAGACCGGCGGCCGCGGCCACTTCGTCGTGCCGCATGCCTTCGAACTGGAGAGGCCCGAGCACCTCGTCGGCGAGGTCTTCGGACCGATCCTGCATGTCGTGCGCTTTGCCCACGACCGGCTCGACCAGGTGGTCGATTCCATCAATGCCAGCGGCTACGGCCTGACGCTGGGCGTGCACAGCCGCATCGACAGCACCGTCGCGCGCATCGTCGGGCGGGCCCGGGTCGGCAATCTCTACGTCAACCGCAACACCATCGGCGCCATCGTCGGGGTGCAGCCGTTCGGCGGCGAGGGCCTGTCGGGGACCGGCCCGAAGGCCGGCGGCCCGCGCTATCTGCACCGTTACGCCACCGAGCGCGTGGTCTCGGTCAACACCACCGCAAGCGGCGGCAATGCCCAGCTGATGTCCCTGCAGGACTCTGCGTGAGCCCGCGCAGCCCTCAGCCGTAGCCCTCCGGCGGCCGGAATCCGCCGATCGCTTCGGCCAGAAGTTCGGCAAACCGGATGGCGAGCTTCTCGCCCATCTCCGGCGCGACGATCTGCAGGCCGACCGGCAGGCCATCCGGCGTGCGGCCGACCGGGGCGATCACCGAGGGCAGCAGGGCGACGCCGGTGAGGCCGGCCCAGAAGATCTGGTCGAAATAGCGCACGCTCTCGCCGTTGATCCGGATGCGGCGGGCCTCCAGGTCCTCGCTCTCGTCCCGGGGAAAGGCGCCGACGGGAATGATCGGGCAGAGCAGCAGATCGTGGCTGTCGAAGAAGCGCCGCCAGGCCCAGCGCAGGTGGGTGCGCCGCTCGTTGGCCACCAGCCACTCGCCGTGCGACTGCACCATCGCCCGGACCGAGACCGCGGGGTCGCTCAGGTCCTCGGGATCGAGCGTCCCTACCCGTTCGCGGACCCGCTCCAGATCGGCCTGCGGCCGCCGGGCGGCCAGCACGCCCTGCAACAGGGTGAGGTAGATGCGATGGGATTCGTCCGGGTCGAGGTCCGGCCGTGCTTCCGGATCGACCCGGGCGCCGGCCTCGGCCACCGCGTCGACCGCGGCCTGCAGCAGGGCGCGGACGGAACCCTCGATCGGCAACCGGTCGCTGTCGAGCCAGGCGGCGACACGGAAGTCACCGAGCCTCGCCTGGCGGGGCTCCGGCAGGTCGAGGGTCCAGCCGGGGTTCTGCAGCCGGTCGGCGCCGCCGCAGATGTCGAGCGCGAGGCGCAGGTCCGCGGCCGAACGGGCGAGCGGCCCGATCACCGAGATGTCGGACGGGGAGAGCACGCCGGGCAGCGCATGGCCGCGCGGCGGCAGGATTCCCCAGGTCGGCTTCAGACCATAGACGCCGCAAAAATGCGCCGGGTTGCGGATCGAACCGCCGATGTCCGAGCCCATCTCGAGGCCGGTCAGGCCCGCGGCGAGCGCGGCGGCGGCCCCTCCGGACGAGCCGCCGGGCGTACGGCCTGAAGCGTGCGGATTGTCGGTGCTGCCGTAGACCTGATTGTAGCTCTGCAGGTCGGCGAGGTTCAGCGGCACGTTGGTCTTGCCCATGATCACCGCGCCGGCTGCCTTCAGCCGCTCCACCGCCAGCGCGTCGGTCTCGGCAATGTTGTCCTTCAGCGCCGGCTGGCCCCAGGTCGTCGGCAGGCCCGCGACAGTGAAGGATTCCTTCACCGGCATCGGCAGGCCGTGCAGCGGACCCCAGTCCTCGCCCCGCATCCGCGCCGCGTCGGCCTCGCGGGCGCGGCTGCGGGCGCGCTCAAAATCGCGGACGACGATGGCATTGAGCGCGCCGTCGTAGCGCTCGATACGGTCGATGAAATGTTCGAGAAGTTCCTCGGAACCGATCTCGCCGCGCCGCAGTTTCTCCACCAGAACGGTGGCGGCCTCGAAGGCGGGTTCGCCCATGACTTTCCTCCCATCGGCACGCCCCCGGCTGCCGTTGCGGACTATGATGGCAAGTGCGCGGGGAGAACGACAAGCCGATGACGGAAAGATCGGGCAACGACAAGGGACAGGCCGGCCTGAAACGGCTGTCGGTGATGGTCAGCGTCAGCGTGATGGTCGTGCTGGTGGTGATCAAGCTCGTCGCCTGGCTCGCCAGCGGCTCGCTGGTCGTGCTCTCCTCCCTGCTGGACTCGGCGCTCGACCTGATTTCGGCGCTGATCTCGGCCTGGAGCATCCGGCACGCAAACCAGCCGGCGGATGCCGAGCACCGGTTCGGGCACGCCAAGGCCGAACCGGCCGCCGCGCTGGTGCAGTCGGTGTTCGTCGCCGCCTCGGGCCTGCTGATCGCGGTGGAAGCGGTGCAGCGGCTGTTCGCCGGCGATGCGATCGCGCTGGCGCCGCAGGCGGCCGGCCTGATGGTGCTGTCGGCGGTGCTGGTCGGC
The DNA here is from genome assembly GCA_041940205.1 of Alphaproteobacteria bacterium. Taxonomy (GTDB): domain Bacteria; phylum Pseudomonadota; class Alphaproteobacteria; genus JBGTSP01. The sequence goes on along the minus strand of JBGTSP010000053.1, from coordinate 15,897 downwards.
GGCCTGATCATCTTCCAGCGCCATGTCGTGCGGCGGACCGGTTCGCTGGCCATCGCCGCCGAGGCCGACAATTACCGTGGCGACATGCTGGCCTACGCCGCCGTGATCGCGGCGCTGCTGGCGACCGAGGCGACCGGCGCCCGCTGGATCGATCCCGTGATCGCGCTCGCCATTGCCGGGTTCCTGCTCTGGAACGCGCGGCGGATCGCCATCGGCTCGCTCGACGTGCTGATGGACCGCGAGCTCGACGAGGGCGTCCGCGAACGGATCCTGGCGCAGGCGGAGAGCGAGCCCGGCGTGCATGGCGCCCACGACCTGCGCACCCGAAGCGACGGCGCGCGCAACTTCGTCGAGCTGCATCTGGAGGTCGACGGCCGGCAGACCCTGGCCCAGGCACACCGGATCGCACACCGGGTGTCCGAACGGATCCGCGACGACCTCGCCCCCGCCGAGGTGCTGGTCCATCTCGATCCGCACGGCCTGGAGGAAGACCGGCTGGACGACGCCATCGAGGCCGCGGAGAACCGCAAGCAGGGCTGAAGGCGCCGCACGGGCGGCGCACCGGTCGGCGCGCGACCGGACGGTATGCAACCGGACGACCCGGTAAGGATTCTGGTAACCATCACCCTGTATCGTGCGAAATTCCCTCCATGTGGTACTCCATCTGCCTTCAGACCTGACTTGCAACACCCCGACATCGCGGGAACACCACGAGAGACGGCATGCCGATCCGCTACAAACTGCTTCTGGTGATGCTTTCCCTGACCGTTCTCGCCCTTCTGGCGACCGGCGGGATCTATTTCGCCAACAGCCAGAAGAGTCTGCGGCAGGCGATCTTCCATCATCTCGAGACCACCGCCGGCCTGCAGGTCCAGCGAACGCGGCACCTGGTTGCCCAGAACGAGGAGCGGCTCGCCCTGATCACCTCGCGTACCCAGCTCCGCCTGTCGCTACGCCAATACAACCGGACCGGAGACCGGGCCGCGCTGGAGAAGGTTACCCGGATCATCGGCGACGCCCGCTCGGCGATTGCCGACTTCGAGGCCATCCACGTGCTCGATCTTGCGGGGCACGTACTTGCCAGCACCGAGCCGGAAAGCGTGGGCCTGGCGCTGGCCGACCTGCCCTATTTCGCCAGCGGCCGGGAACGGGATACCGCCAACACGATCGTCAGCGAAGACGGCACCGAGCGGCTCTACGCTTCCGGGCCGCTGCGCCTCGACGGCGAGGTCCAGGGCGTGCTCGTCGTGCGCGCCAGCATCGCGCCACTGGTCACGATGACCCGCGAGATCCACGGCCTGGGCGCCAGCGGCGAAAGCATCCTGACGCGTCGTACCGCAGGCGGTCCGATCGCCATATCCCCGCTGCGCCATGCCGACGCCAGCCGGAACCCGGTCCCGCGAATCGATCCTTTCGGCCCGTCGGTCGGCGCATTGCAGGAGGAACTGGACTATCGCGGCGTCGTGGTCCTGGCGACGGCCGCGCCGGTCCCGGGAACCGACTGGGGCCTGATCGTCAAGACCGACCGGGCCGAGGCGATGGCGCCGGTTCGGCAGCTGCGGCAGATCCTGCTGATCTGCCTTGTTCTGGCCATTGCGGTCGCGGCGATCGCGGCCCTCATGCTCGCCCGGCTCTTGACCAAGCCGATCACGGATCTGACCGAAGCCGCGTTGATGATCGCCAACGGCGACCTCAACCGGCGCATTCGCACGATGACCCAAGACGAACTGGGCCAGCTTGCCCGAGCCTTCAACGAGATGGCGGACAAGCTGATCGACGCCAACCAGACACTGGAGCGGCGGGTACGGGAAAAGACCCAGGCCCTGTCGCTGGCCAACCGGCAGCTGGTTGCGGCCAATGCCCAGCTCGAAAACCAGTCGCGCACCGACGAACTGACCCAGATCGCGAACCGCCGCGCCTTCGACGACACGCTGGACGAGGAATGGCAGCGCTGCCGGCGCAAGCAGCAGCCGCTGTCCGTCGTGATGATCGACATCGATCACTTCAAGCGTTTCAACGACGTCGCCGGGCATCTTTCCGGTGATGCCTGCCTGCAACGGGTGGCGGCGCTGCTGGCCGGCGAAGTCCGCCGCGCCGGCGAACTGCTGGCGCGCTATGGCGGCGAGGAATTTTCGCTGGTCCTTCCGGGCGTGCCGTCCGACGAGGCAAGCAGGCTGGCGGAACGACTCCGGCGCGCGGTGGAGACCGCGGCCATCGATCATCCCGACCCCGATCTCGGGCCGCATGTCACCCTCAGCCTCGGCGTGGCAAGCCGCGTGCCGACAGCGGATGAGCAGCCCGAAAGACTGATCGAACAGGCCGACCAGGCGCTCTATCGCGCCAAGCACGCGGGGCGGAACCGGGTGATGGCGGCCTGAGCGCCGCCGCCGGCTACTTTCGCTGCAGCGGCGCCTGTCCGAGGCTGGTGCCGGAATCGCAGGTGACGATCTGGCCGGTCATGTTGGCGTTGCCCGCCATCAGCCAGAGCGCCGTCGAGGCCATATCCTCCGGCGTGCCCGCGCGCCGCAGCGGCGTGGTCTCCTCCATCGCCCGGACCTGCCGTTCGTAGACTTCGTCGCCCATGCCGCCGCGCAGCCAGCGGCCCTGCACGAAACCCGGGCAGACGGTGTTGACCCGGATATCCGGACCCAGGGCGCGGGCGAGGGAGAGGGTCATGGTGTTGAGCGCGCCCTTGGAGGCGGCATAGGCGATGGAGCTGCCCACGCCCATCGTGCCGGCGATCGAGGAGGTGTTGACGATGCCGGCGGACATGCCCCTACCGCCGGCATCCCGGCGCAGATAGTCCACCGTTGCCCGGGTCATCTGGTACACGCCGATCACGTTGACGTCGTAGATCCGCCGGAAATCCTCGGCGCTGAGCGCCTCGAGATCGTCGTGCGCGGCGAAGGCGGTGGTGCCGGCATTGTTGATCAGGCCGTCGAGGCGGCCGAAATGCTCGAACGCCTCGGCCGCCATCCGCCGGCACTGCGCATCGTCGGCGACGTCGGCCTGGCAGAGCAGGGTGCGGGCGCCGAGCGCCTCGCACGCGGCCTGGGTTTCCTTCGCCTCGGCCTCGCTGCGCGTGTAGTTGATGACCACGTTGGCGCCCAGCCCGGCCAGTTGCTCGGCCGCCGCGGCGCCGATGCCGGTGGCCGAGCCGGTGACGATGACCGCCCAGTCCTTGATCTGCAGCATGGATTCCCTCCCTCGGTGTGCCGTTGCTTTAGCACAGGGCGGAAAGGCCGTCGCGGCATCGGGACCGGTGGCTGCGTCCGGGGCTCACAGCCAGCGCGGCACGCGACCGCAATAGGCGCGGTAGGGATCGCCGAACAGCGATTCGAGATAGCGCTCCTCGCGCGCGATCACGCCGTAGCGCAGGACCGCGACGAGGACCGGCAGCAGGGCCAGCGCAATCGGACTGGCCAGCAGCCAGGCCGCGCCGGCATAGCCGAGGATCATGCCGACATAGATCGGGTTGCGGCTGCGGCGGTACAGGCCGTCGCCGACAAGGGTTCGGGTCGCCTGCCAGGTCGGTACCGGCGTGCCGGCGCGGCGAAACTGGCGGGAGGCCCGGAAGGCGAGGACCGCGCCGGCGGTGAAGAAGAGCAGGCCGAGACCGCGCACCAGCGGCGGCCAGCCCCACTCCAGGTCGAGCAGGGCATCGAGGCCGAGACCGGCAAGGAGCAGGGCGAACCAGAGCAGCGGCGGCGGCAGCAGCACGCCGGGACTGTCGGCGGATCCGCTTGCGGGCGGGACGGCCGCAGCGTCGGCCGTGCGTTCTTCGGGCATGTCGTTCCTTTCCTGGTCGTCGGGCCCATTCGTCGGGCCTTGTCTTCGGCACGTTCGGGGCGTCCGGGCGCGCCAGGCCGGAAACCGGACGCGACCGGGCGCGTCACGCCGCGGCGGGCACCCGGAGGACGGCCCGATCCGCGGCGCGACGGCCGGACCTACTGCGGCTTCGGCTTGTGCCGGCCGTGACGGTGACGGGGCACCAGGTTGTCGACAACCTTGCGCTGGTCATCGTCCAGGCTGGCATAGAAGCTGTCGAAGGCCGGACGGATCTGCCGCATCTGCGCCAGCGCCGTTTCCATCGCCGTCTCCGCGAAGGCGAGGCGTTCGGGGCTGCTGGCGTCGTGCTTCTCGAGACCGGTCCGGCAGGTCTCGGCCATGCTCTTCGCACCGCTCCGCACGGTCTGCGCCAGGCGGTCGTAGGCGCTCTGTTGCGGCGCGGTGAAATTGAACAGGCCTTCCCCGTAGGTCAGGGCGTCCTCGACCCGGGCCTCGAGCCGGCCCTCGGCGCACATCCGGCCGCGCCGGCCATGCCAGCCGCCATGCCGGCCGCCGAACATCGCCGGCATCACGTGCGCGGCCCTGCCGGCGATCCCCTCGGGGGACGGCGGCACCGGCCCCGCGGAGTTGGCGACGTTGATCAGGCTCACGGTGGCAAACATCGCGCCGGCACAGGCCGTGCCGATCGCGCCCATTCTTGTCCAGTTCATCCTGCTGGCTCCCAGTTCCAGGTTGCGTCGGCCGCCGGTCCGGCACGCGTGCCGCCGGCGGTAGCGCGAAGATGGGGCGCCCCTGTAACCGGGAGATGTCGGCGCCGCCGCGACCTGGTAACGGGTTGTTGCGGTGGGGGCCTTCGTTACAAACCGTTACAGTCGCGAACGCGAAACCCGCCGGCCCGCTGCCTATAGTCCGCCGCAGATGAACGACACGCCGCATATCCTCGTGGTCGACGACGACCGCGACATTCGCGACCTGACGGCGCGGTTCCTGCGCAAGCACGGCCTGCGCTGCACCGCCGCGGCCGACGGACGGGAGATGTTCCGCACCCTGGAGACCGCCGCCATCGATCTCGTCGTGCTCGACATCATGATGCCCGGCGAGGACGGTCTCTCGCTGTGCCGGCGGCTGCGCGCGGACAGCGTGCTGCCGGTGATCATGCTGACGGCGCTGGACGAGGACGCCGACCGGATCATCGGGCTCGAACTGGGCGCGGACGATTATCTGACCAAGCCGTTCAACCCGCGCGAGCTGCTGGCGCGCATCCGCGCGATCCTGCGGCGGGCCGCGATGACGCCGCCGCCTGCGACCGCCGGCGGCGCGGATTCCGGCGGCCTGCGCTTTTCCGGCTGGCGCCTCGATCCCGAGGCGCGGGCCCTGACGTCGCCCGACGGCGTCGGCGTGGCGCTGACCTCGGGCGAGTTCGACCTGCTGCGGGTGCTTGTCGAGCGGCCTGGCCGGGTGCTCTCGCGCGACCAGTTGCTCGACCTCACCAGCGGACGCGATGCCGTGCCGTTCGACCGGTCGATCGACGTGCAGGTCTCCCGCCTGCGGCGCAAGCTGGGAGACGACCCGCGCCGGCCGCGGCTGATCAAGACGGTGCGCAACGGCGGCTATGTCTTCGCCGCGCCGGTCGAGGCGGCATGAGCCCGGCCGGGCGCCAGGCCGGCTGGCGGGCGCGTCGGCGCGAGCGTCGGCGCGACCCTTCGCGAACCGGCCGGTTCGGCCTCGCGGGCCGGATGTTCACGCTGATCGTGGTGATCCTGGTGCTCGCCCAGGTGATCAGCCTCGGGGTCTACGTGCACGACCGGGCGAAGGCGACGCTGGCGGTGTTCCGCGATTCCGTGATCGAGCGGGTGGTGACCGCGGTGGACCTGCTCGAGGACGTGCCCGCGCGCGAACGGCGACACCTGGTGCGGGCAATCCGCTCGCCGACCTTGTGGATCCTGACCGGCCGGCAGACCCGGATTCTGCGCCAGCCGCCCTGGCGGCCCAGCCGGCACGGTTTCCATCTGGCCCAGCCGCTGCTGGAGCGGCTGGCCCCACGACCGGTCGAGGTGCTGGAGATCGGTCACTGGCGCGGCCGCGACGCGCTGGGACCCGACGGCACGCCGAACCTGTTGCCCAGCAGGGGCAAGATCGCGTTCCTGCTGCGCCTCAACGACGGCTATCCCGTCGCCTTCATCGCCTCCTCCGACGTGACGTCGCTGCGCTGGGCGGCGCGGGTCGGCGGCAGCGCGACGCTGCTTCTGCTGGTCACCCTGGTCGTCGCCTTCGGCGCCTCGCGCTGGCTGCTCAGGCCGTTGCGGCGGGTCGCCGCCTCGGTGGAGGCCTTCGGCGTCGACCAGCAGGCCGACCCGGCGCCGGAGACCGGCAGCCGCGACGTCCGGGCGCTGGCGCGGTCGTTCAACCGGATGCGCGAGCGGATCCAGGCGAACATGGCCGAACGCAACATGATGCTGGGGGCCGTTTCCCACGACCTGCGTACGGCGCTCGCCCGCCTGCGCCTGCGGCTGGAACTGATCGAGGACGAGGCCGAGCGGGAACGCGCCGAACGCGACATGAACGACATGCTGGCGGTGCTGGAGGAGACGCTGGCCTATGCCCGCGACGACGCCCAGCGCGCGGCCCGGAAACCGCAGGATCTCGCCGCCCTGGTCGAAACCCTGTGCGACGATCTCGCCGATGGCGGCGCCGCGGTAACCTGCGAGGCCAGGGCCCGGCCGGTGGTCGCGCTGAACGGCGCCTCTATTCGTCGCGCGCTGCGCAACCTGCTGGACAACGCCCTGCGCTATGGCGGCAGCGCGGAAGTCGCGGTCGATGTCGCCGACGACGACGCGCTGGTCACGATCGCCGACCGCGGCCCGGGCATCGATCCGGCCTGGAGCGAACGCCTGCTGGAGCCTTTCGTGCGCGGCGAGGGCTCGCGCTCGCGCGAAACCGGTGGCAGCGGCCTGGGCCTGGCGGTCGCCCGGCAGATGATTCGCGCGCATGGCGGCGAAATCGCGCTGGAGAACCGCGACGGTGGCGGTCTGATCGTTCGCCTGACCTTGCCCCGCACGCAACGAAACCGCGACTGATCCCACAACGCGCGACATGATTGCGCGTTTTCGCGTCAATCCGCCGCATCGTCGGGCAGAAGGACTTCAAAAAACTGACCCAATGTGTCATATCAAACCCAGTTACAGGGCGCGCTTTCTGCGCGTGACTGCGCGCGTGTCCTGTGGGTCCGATTTCAAGCGCAACGTCTGCTTGCGGTCGCTCCGCCATTATTTTCTTTCGCGTTGCCCCGGTGTCGACGACCGGCACCGGTTCTGCGCCATCTCGTGCGTCCCTCAGGAGGCGGTACAATGAAGAATGATGTGATGCGCTTCCGGCGCTGCCAGTGGCTTGACGGCGAGCCCCGCGAACGCGCCTTCTGCGGCAACGCGACCCTGCCGGAAAGCGCCTACTGCGCCGAACATCACGGGCGTGTCTACAACAACGGCCAGGACGAGGCCTCGAACGACAACGAGGATCGGCCGCGGCGGAAGGGTTTCGCCTTCGCGGCGCGCTGGTAGCACGGCATCGACGACACGGCTTTCGATCGAGGGCGGCCGGTTTCGCGCCGCCCTTTTTCGTGAGGTGTGAGCGTCCACACATCCGGTTACGAATACGACGTTGATATTTGCCCCGTTATTGGGTCAAATCACGAGGCAACGTCATGCCGTATCCCGTTGAAATTCCGGCCGCTCCGCGGCGCTCGGGCAAGCTCGGTCCTGCCCTCGTCCTGCTGTGCGCCGCCAGCCTGTGGAACACCGCACCGGCGCAGGCGGCCAAGGTCGAGATCGGCACCGCCAAGTCGATCGTGAAAACGGTGCGCGCCAAGCTCGAGGCCGAAGACCGCAAGCTCAAGGCCAACGATCCGGTCTTCGGCGACGAGACCATCTCCACGACCCGCAACAGCGCCTCGCAACTGCAGTTCCGCGACGAGACGACCCTGACCGTCGGACCGAACTCCGAGGTGGTGCTGGACAAGTTCATCTTCGATCCGCAGACCGGCAAGCAGGAAGTGGCGATCAACGCCTCGGTCGGCGTGTTCCGCTTCGTTACCGGCAAGCTGAAGAAGCAGGCCTACCGCATCAAGACGCCGACGGCGACGATCGGCATCCGCGGCACCATCTTCACCATGATCGTCGATCCCAGCGGCGCCACCGACATCATCGTCGAGGACGGCATCGTCCAGGTCAGCAATCCCACGGCCCAGGTGAACACCCAGGTCACCGTGACCCCGGGCCTGGCGACCAATGTCGCGCCGGGCCAGGAGCCCTCGCCGCCGGAGCCGCCGAAGATCGAGGCCCAGGCCAAGGTGGCGATCATGGACGCCACCGTGACCGTGCAGGGCGGACCGCAGGCGACCTCGAGCCCGGTGCAGAAGACCCGCCTGCTCGACGTGCGCGACGAGGCCCAGGAACTGCGGGAATCGCATAAATGCGGCTGCTGATCGCCCTGCTCGCGGCCGCCCTGCTGGGCGGGCTGCCTGCCCGGGCGGACGTGCCCGCGGTGGGCGCCGTGCTGAACGGCGAACTCACGCTGCGCGGTTTCACCGTCGAGCTGCCGCCCGGCGACTGGACGGTCTACTACGTCCGCGACCGCGAGGAAGGCGAGACCCCGCGCAGCGATGTCGGGCTGGCCCTGATCGCGGACGACGTGATCCGCCAGACCGCCTACGTCACCGCCGCCCGTTCGACCGGCGGCAACGGCTTCAAGGCCTACCGGAACTGCAAGTCCGAGTTCTATTCGCGGGAGGAGATCGTCGACAACCGCACGGGATACAAGCAGGAGTGCTGGCACGTCCGGCCGGTCGATCTCTCGAAGGGCGAAAAACCACCGCTCAGCCGCCAGGCGCTGTTCAAGCTGGCCGACGAACGGCAGGCCTTCCTGCCGGTGGCGATGGTCGGCACCCGTTTCCACCATGCCAACCGGCGCGGCCTGTTGCGCTACGCGATCAGCTGGAACCCGGACCTGATCCTGCCCTCGCGGGCCGAAGGCAAGATCTGGGTGTTCCAGGACTGGACGGCGGACATCGTCAAGACCGATCCGCGCAAGATCGCCGTGATGACCGTGGTCGGCAACTGGGGCGAGGAATGGGCGCCCCTCGTCAAGGGCTGGTTCGACGCCGGCGCGCAGTGACGCCGCCCCGCGCCCGCATCCGAATCCGGTTCCCATGATCTCGCGGCTAACTGTTCTATCCGCCGCCCTGCTGCTTGGCGTCCTGGCCTTTGTCCCGGCAGCGCGGGCGCAGCAGGATCCGGCCGCCGGCAGCCGGGCGCTGGACGACATCAACCGGCTGCAGGAACGCTTTCGCGAGCTGATCCAGCCCAAGGCCTCGCAGGAACCGCTGATCCCCCAGAGCGACGATCCGCTGCCGCCCGCCCAGGCCCGCAAGATCCGCTTCACCCTGAACGACCTCGTGGTGCAGGGCGCCAGCGTCTATCCGCCCGAGAGCCTGCGGCCGCTGTTCGCCGATCGCCTGGGCAAGGAAACCACGCTGCAGGCGGTCTACGAGATCGCCGCCGAGATCGAGAAACGCTACCGCAACGACGGCTATATCCTGGCCCAGGTCTTTCCGCCGGCCCAGCGCGTCGCCGGCGGCGTCGTCCGCCTGCAGGTCCTGGAAGGCTTCATCGACAAGGTGGAGATCGAAGGCAATGCCGGCGACTACGAACCGATCATCGCCGGCTATGCCCAGCGCATCCTGCAGAGCCGGCCGCTGAACAACGCGGTGCTCGAACGCTACCTGCTGCTGGCCAACGACCTGCCCGGCCTGATCGCCAAGGCGGTGCTGATTCCCTCCTTCGATACCGAGGGCGCCTCGGACATCATTCTCCAGCTCAAGGCCAGTCCCGCCGGCGGCTCGGCCTCGATCGACAATCGCGGCACCAAGTTCGTCGGCCCCTACCAGGCCTCCATCGGACGAACCTTCTATTCACCGTTCGGGTATTCGGGAAAACTCGACGTGCGGGGCATCAACTCGCTGTTCCAGGAGACCGAGCTGCACTACCTGCAGGCCGGCTACCAGATGCCGGTGGGCGACGGCGCGACGCTGGCGGCCTCGATCACCGGCAACAAGGCGGCGCCCGGCGCGACCCTGAAATCGTCCGACGTCAAGAGCCGCTCGGAAAGCGTCACCCTGCGCTACACCTATCCCTGGATCCGGGCGCGGCGAAAGAATGTCAGCCTGAGGGCCACGTTCACCTATCGCGACAACATCACCAACCTGCGCGGCGCCCGCCTGACCGAGGACAGGGTGCGTTCGCTGAAGCTCGGCGCCTCCGGCGACTATGCCGACAGCTTCAAGGGCATCACGCTGATCGATGCCTCGATGACGCACGGCCTGGAGGTTTTTGGCACGCGCGAGACCGCCGCGCCGCTGACCTCGCGGCCGCGGGCGCGCAACGATTTCCTCAAGTTCAATCTGGACGTCGCCCGCCTGCAGCGCCTCAACAAGAGCACCCGCCTGCTGCTGGCGATGACCGGGCAGCGGGCGGTCCACCGCCTGCTGGCCTCCGAGCAGTTCGGCTACGGCGGCGGCAATTTCGGGCGCGCCTTCGATCCCTCGGAACTGTCGGGCGACGACGGCGTCGCCTTCAAGGTCGAGCTGCAATACACCCTGCCCGAGAAGCTCGATTACCTCAGATACCTGCAGTACTACGCCTTCTACGACTGGGGCCACGTGCGCCGGCCGCGCGAGCCGAACCAGAACACCCGCGACAGCGCCGCCTCGGTCGGGCTCGGCGCCCGCATGAACTTCACCGACACGCTGTCCGGCGGTCTCGAGATCGCCCAGCCGGTGATCGGCCGGGTCAACGCCCGCGACGAGGCGGGCGAGGACCCCCGGCTGTTCGTCCGCCTGTCCAAGCGGTTCTAGAACCCGTTCTCGCAGACCGGAAACGTCTGCGGGTCCCTGATCTAACCATCGCGGCGGCGATCGTGCGATAGTCGCTCCCCTGCTCCGGGGAGGGATCATGAAACTCGACACCCAGATGAAACGCGACGTCGGCCTGACCGAGATTCCGGCCGTCGCCCGCCAATACGAGGAGATCGGCTTCGACGGCGTCTGGTCGTTCGAGGCGGCGCACGACCCGTTCCTGCCGCTCGCCATGGCCGCCGGCGCCACCGAGCAGCTGCAGATCGGCACCAACATCACCGTTGCCTTCGCCCGCGCGCCCTTCGCCGTGGCGCAGACCGCCTGGGACCTGCAGGCGATGAGCAACGGCCGCTTCCAGCTTGGCGTCGGCACCCAGGTGCGGGCCCATGTGGAACGGCGGTTCTCCATGCCGTTCGACCGGCCGGCGGCCCGCATCACCGACTATATCCGCTGCCTCCGGGCGATCTGGAACACCTTCCAGACCGGCGCGCGACCGGACTATTCCGGCGAGTTCTACCGCTTTCACCTGATCAATCCGTTCTTCAATCCCGGGCCGATCGCGCACCCCGACATCCCGGTCTATCTCGCCGGGGTGAACACGCGGATGTGCCGCGCCGCGGGCGAGGTCGCCGACGGCTTTCACGTCCACCCGATGCATTCCGTGGGCTACCTGCGCGACGTCGTGCATCCCGCCATCGCCGAGGGGGCGAAGGCCGCCGGACGCGCGGCCTCGGACGTGGCGCTCTATGCCTCGGTGTTCGCGGTCACCGGCGAAAGCGAGGCCGAGCGCGCCCGTTCGGAAGCGCAGGTCCGCCAGCAGGTCGGCTTCTACGCCTCCACGCCCAACTATCGCGCGCTGCTCGAGTATCACGGGCTCGACGGACTGGGGAAGGAGCTCTCCGCCCTGATGCGCAACGGCCAGCTCGACGAGATGACGAGGCTGGTGCCGGATTCGCTGCTCTCGGAGGTTGCGATCAGCCAGGCCGACGGGGCGATCCCGGCGCAGCTCGCGCGGCGCTATGACGGCGGCCTGCTGCATCGGGTCTCGCTGTATTTCCCGATCGAGGGCGCCGACGACCCGGCGATCTGGAAAGACTTCGTCGCCACCTTCCGGGCCGGCTGACCGGGCTCGCCGGCGCTGACGGACCGGTCAGCCGAAGGCGTCCTCGAGCCGGTCCATGGCCTGCGACAGGCGGTCCTCGGCCTGGGCGAAGCAGAGCCGGAACCAGCCCTCGTTGCCGGGGCCGAAGGCGGTTCCCGGCGCCAGGCCGATGCGGTGGCTCGTCACCAGCGCCTTGGCGGCGGCGAGATCGTCGTCGATGCCATCGACCCGGAAGAAGGAGTAGAAGGCGGCGTTCGGCCGGTCGATATGCACCCGCGGCAGGGCGTTGAGCCGCTGGTAGACGATGTCCCGGCCGCGCCGGCAGCGCTCCACCATGTGAGCGATGAAGTCCTCGCCCTGCTCGATCGCGGCGATACCGGCATGCTGCACGAAGGAGGTCGCGCCGGTATTGTTGATGCCCGACAGATCGCCCAGCCGGTCGCCCAGCGAGGCGGGATGGATCATCCAGCCGGCGCGCCAGCCGGTCATCGCCCAGGATTTCGAGAAGGTGTGCACCGCGAAGACCGGGTCCTCCGGGGCGGCGAGCTGCAGGAAGGACGGCGCGACGGGACGGTCGTAGACCAGCCGGTGATAGACCTCGTCGGCGATGATCCAGATGTTCCGTTCGCGCGCGAAGGCAAGCACGGCGGCCTGCTCTTCCTCGCTCATCAGCCAGCCGGTGGGGTTCGACGGCGAGGCGATGAACAGCGCCTTCGTCCGTTCGTCGCAGGCCGCGAACAGCGCCTCGAGGTCCAGCCGCCAGCCGCTCTCGCCGGCCTGCAGGCGGACATGCCGGCACTGCCCGCCCATGGTCTCGACCGCGTAGAAGATGTTCGGCCAGATCGGCGAGATCATCACCACATTGTCGCCCTCGCCAACCAGGCATTCGACCGCGATCATGATCGCGGTCATGCCCGAGGCCGTGACGGTGACCCGTTCGGGATCGAGATCGAGGCCGTAGACGCGGTCCATGTAGGCCTTGATCGAGGCCCGCAGCGGGGCGATGCCGCGCTTGTTGACGTAGCGGGTATGCCCCTCGTCGAGCGCCCGCTTGGCGGCCTCGCGGATGAATTCCGGCGTGTCGAGATCGCTTTCGCCGAACCACAGCGGAATGACGTCGGGATCGCCGAGCGCAAGACGCGCGACCTCGCCGATGCGCTGGTTCTCCATGGCTTCGATACAGGGACGGATGGGCGGCATGGTCGGGACTCTCCGGCGGTTCGCGGTTCGCTGCGCGACGGGCGCGCCCGGCACTCTAGGCAGCCCCGGATGGCCGGACAATGACCGGGGGACGGCGACCGCGCGGTGACCGTGCGGCGACCGCGCGGCGATCGTCTGGCGGCGGCGGGCCGCGACGGATAAGGTGCGCGGACGGTACGAGTGAAGGGACGGACGATGGACGCGGTCTACTGGCACGACGACACCTGGTCGGAGGAAAACCCGAAACTGATCGGGCCTCGCGACCATGCCTTCTGGATGAGTTCGGTGGTCTTCGACGGCGCCCGCGCCTTCGACGGCATGGTGCCGGACGTCGACCAGCACTGCGAGCGGCTGTGCGCGTCGGCCCGCAAGATGCAGCTCGCGCCGACCATGAGCCCGCAGGCGATCACCGATCTGTGCATCGAGGCCGTCCGCAAGTTTCCGAAGACCGCCGAGCTCTACATCCGGCCGATGTTCTACGCGACGGAGGGCTTCATCCTGCCCGAGCCCGAGAGCACGCAGTTCGTGCTGGTGGTCTACCAGGCGCCGCTGCCGGCCTTCGAGGGGATCGGCGTCTGCCTGTCCAGCCGGCGCCGGCCGGCCCGCGACATGGCGCCGACCGACGCCAAGGCCTCCTGCCTCTATCCCAACGGCGGGCGCGCGCTGCGCGAGGCCAACGATCGCGGCTTCGAGAACTGCCTGATCCAGGACGCCAACGGCAACATCGCCGAACTGGCCACCGCCAATGTCTGGATGGTGAAGGACGGCAAGGCCTACACGCCGATGTGGAACGGCACCTTCCTGAACGGCGTCACCCGCCAGCGTCTCGCCGAGCTGCTGCGTGCCGACGGGATCGAGGTGATCGAGGCCGGCCTGACGATGGAGGATTTCCTGGAGGCCGACGAGGTCTTCGCCTCGGGCAATTACGGCAAGGTCACGCCGATCACCCGGGTCGAGGAGCGCAACCTGCAGCGCGGCCCCGTGACCCAGCGAGCGCGCGAGCTGTACTGGACCTATTCGGCCGGCCACCAGATTTTCTGAACCGGCGCCGATCGGGGTCGTTCAGCAGTTCACCGGCTTGCCGGCGCGGGCCGCCGCGATCGCGGGTTCCAGCTTCTGCACCCAGTCCCGTTCCTGGATCGGGCCGATATGCTTGCAGACAATCTGCCCCTGGCGATCGACGAGAAAGGTCTCGGGCACCCCGTAGACGCCCCAGTCGATGCCGACCCGGCCGTCGATATCCTGGCCCACCCGCTGGTAGGGATCGCCGAAGCGTTTCAGCCAGAGCGTCGCGGAATCGGGATCGTCCTTGTAGTTCAGGCCGTGGATCGGCGGCGTGTCCGCCTTCTCCTTGAGCTCCATGAACAGGGGATGCTCGATCCGGCAGGCCACGCACCAGGAGGCGAAGACGTTCACCAGGGTGACGTCGCCCCGCAGGTCGTCGGTCTTCAGCCCCGGCGGCCGGCCCTGGATCGGCGGCAGGTCGAACTGCGGCACCGGCTTGCCGATCAGTACCGAGGGGATCTCCCGCGGCTTGAGATCGAGGCCGCGGAACAGGAACAAGCCGACGATGCAGACCACCACGAGCGGCAGCGCCGCCCAGAAGTAGCGCCGGGGCCGGGCCGGCGCGGCACCGGTTTCCCCGCCCGGGACGTCCTGACTGTCGTTCATCGTCTCCCTCACTCCGCGGCCTGGGCGGCGGCGGCCGGCAGGCCGGCGCGCCGGCGCGGCGCGCCGACGCGATGGCGGCGATCGCTGAGCGAGATCAGGCCGCCCAGCACCATGATCATCGCGCCGCCCCAGATCCAGTCGACCAGCGCCTTGAAATAGAGCCGCACCGACCAGGAACCCTCGCCGGTGGGATCGCCCACCACGGCGTAGAGATCGCCCGCCAGCGTCTGGTGGATCGCCGCCTCGGTGGTCTCCATCGGCGGCGTCGGATAGGAGCGCGATTCCGGCAGCAGGACGGCGACGGTCTCGCCGTCGCGGCTCACCACGAAACGCCCCTGGATGCCGCTATAGTTGGGGCCGTTGAAGCTGCGAGCACCGTCGAAGCGGAAGGAATAGCCCGCCAGCTCGCGGCTTTCGCCCGGTTTCATCACCACCAGCATCTCCGACTGCCAGGCGCTGACGCCGATGATCCCCAGCATGGTGATGCCCAGGCCGGCATGCGCCAGCAGCATGCCCCAGGCGGCGCGCGGCAGGCCCAGGGCGCGCCGCAGGCTCTGGCCGGGCGGCAGGCGGAACAGGCGGATACGCTCGGCGAACTCGACGCCGGCGCCGGCGATCAGCCAGACCGCGAGCGCCACCGCGGGCAATGCCAGCCAGGGTCCGTCACCGTGCAGCACCAGGGCCAGCAGCAGGCCGAGCCCGGCGATGGCGGCGGCGAACTTGAGCCGCGACAGGGCGCCGGCGAGATCGCCACGCTTCCAGGGCAGCATCGGGCCGACCGCCATGCAGGCGACCAGCAGCGCCATGATCGGCCCGAAGGTGAGATTGAAATAGGGCGGGCCGACCGTCAGCTTCTCGCCCAGCACGGAATCCACGAACAGCGGATAGAGCGTGCCGAAGAACACCGTGGCGCAGGCCACGCAGAGCAGCACGTTGTTCACCACAAGGCCGCCCTCGCGGCTGATGAAGCCGAACAGGCCGCCCGACTTCAGGCTGTGCACCCGCGCCGCGAACAGCGCCAGCGAACCGGCCACCACGAAGAACAGGAAGGCCAGGATGAAGACCCCGCGCGCCGGATCGGTGGCGAAGGCATGCACCGAGGTCAGCACGCCGGAGCGGACGAGGAAGGCGCCCATGATGGAGAACAGGAAAGCCAGCACCGAGAGAAGCGCCGTCCAGGCGGCAAAATTCTCCCGCTTCTCCGTAACGATGACAGAGTGCAGCAGCG
>JBGTSP010000052.1:0-20644 GCA_041940205.1 Alphaproteobacteria bacterium | reverse complement strand
ATGCCCCAGGCGTGCACGACCTGCACGCCATACTCCTTCTCGAAGGCCTCGATCATCGAGCGCGGGCAGGCCGAGCCGCCGATCACGGTGCGGTCCATGTGCTTCAGGTCCTTGCCGGTCTTCTGCAGGTATTGCAGCAGCATCAGCCAGACCGTCGGCACGCCGGCCGAGAAGGTGCACTGTTCGGCGTCCAGCAGCGACCAGACGCTCTCGCCGTCGAGATCCTTGCCGGGCAGCACGAACTTCGCGCCGCACATCGGCGCGGCATAGGCGAGGCCCCAGGCGTTGGCGTGGAACATCGGCACCACGGCCATCGCTGAATCCTGCGAGCTCAGGCCCAGCACGTCGCGCATGCAGACCGCCATGGAATGCAGCACCGTCGAGCGATGGGCGTAGAGCACGCCTTTCGGATTGCCGGTGGTGCCGGAGGTGTAGCAGAGCGAGGACGCGGTCATCTCGTCGAACTCGGGCCAGGCGAAATCCCCGTCCTCGGCCGCGAGCAGGTCCTCGTAGCACAGGGCGTTGGGCAGGGTGGTCTCGGGCATGTGGGCCGCGTCGGTCATCACCACGAAGGCCTCGACATGGCCCAGCTGGTCGGCGATCTGTTCCAGCAGCGGCACGAAGGTGAGGTCGGTGAAGACGATCCGGTCTTCCGCGTGGTTGGCGATGTAGACGATCTGTTCGGGGAACAGCCGCGGGTTGATGGTGTGCAGGACCGCGCCGATCCCGGACACGCCGTAGTAGAGCTCGAAATGCCGGAAGCCGTTCCAGGCCAGCGTGGCGATGCGGTCACCCAGCACCACGCCCCGGCGCTGCAGCGCCTTCGCCAGCCGTTTCGCCCGCACGCCGGCGTCGGCATAGGTATAGCGATGCACCGGTCCCTCGACGGTCTTCGAGACGATCTCGGTATCGGCGTGATACTGCGCCGCGAACTCGAGCATCGAGGAAATCAGTAGCGGCCGGTCCTGAATCAATCCGCGCAAGGTCACCCTCCCCTAACCGTGACGGGCGGCGCGCGCCGCCCCTTTGGCGGCGGTCTATAGCGAACCGTCCGGAGTCGGTAAAGCGGGGCGCCCTACTGCTTCTCGCCCATGTAGATGCCGCTGAACTGCCAGTTCACGGGGGAGTTGGAGTTCGAGATCGCGGCCTGGCCGATCTGCCCGGCGGGCGGCGTGCCGGATCCCGCGAAGCTGACATTCATGGTGCCCGAATAGGTGCCCGGGAAGCCGGTCGGATCGATGTTGTCGGAAATGCTGGCGAAGAAGGCGGTGTTGTTGTTCGCGATCGCGCTCGAGGAGATATTGAAGGTGGCGCCGGCGAGATTGCTGATATTGCCCGAGACGCTGTAGCTGGTGGACCCGAAGCTGACGACGAGGTTCGCCGTCCCGCCGGTGAAGTACTGCGCGGTCGGCGCCGTCAGCGGACCTTCGACGACCGAGCCCAGCACCGGCCCGGAATAGGTCGCCGAGCCGGACAGCGGGATCTGGCTGGCCGCGGTGACTTCGGAGGCGACCCAGGTGGCGAGATGGATGAAGTGCTCGTCGCCGTTGGATTCCTCCACGGTGCCGCCCCAGAAGCCCCAGGTCGCGAAGCTGCAGGTGCACAGGCTGACGCCGCTGGGCAGCACGCCGGTGCCCAGCGTCAGATCGTCGGTGCTCAGGCTCGCCATGGCGGCTTCGGTGTCCAGGGCCGTGAGACCGTCGAGAGTCGTGCCGGATGTGATCGAAAAGGCGCCGAAGCGGTCGTCGGTGTTGAAGGCGCTGTCGCCCGGATTGGCCGTCAGGCCGCCGAAATCGAGATTGATGTTGTCCAGCGGGCCGCCGCTCAGGCCGGCGCGGACCTTGAAGTCGGCCTCGACCCGGCCGCTCGCCAGTTCCGTCTGCACCACCACGTCCGTGGGCGCGGAGGGACCGGTCAGCTGGTTCAGCAGCTTGGTCGAGCGGAAGAAGGTCCCGGTGGAGGTGTAGCTGTTCAGGATGCCGCTGGCGAAGCCCTTCAGCGCGTTGCCGGCCGCCGTCGTGTGGTTGCTGCGGGTCAGGGTTCCGGTGGTGGTCTGCTTCTGCAGCACCAGGTTCGGGAAGACCGTCGTGTCGCTGGCCGATGTGGTGCCTGCCGTGACCACTTCGAGACCGAGCGGTTCGCTTGTGTCCGTGGTCCCGCTGCTTGTCAGCTCGCGGCCCTCGATGACCGCGAAATCCGGGCCGTTCTGGCCGAGGAAGCCGCCGGTGGCGCCGTTGGTCGCGGAGGAGCCGCCGCCCTCGAACAGCCGCAGGGTGCCGGTGATGCTGGACGTGCCGCCCAGCCCGCCGGCGATCAGGGTCTTGCCGCCCGACGTGGTCACCAGCCGGCCGATCAGCAGGCCGACCGCGGACTTCTGCGAGGAGCCCGTGCCGGTGGCGGCCATCGCGCCGGCGAAGACCGGGCGGATGGCATTGCTGGCGCCGGAATTCTCCCAGTGGATCAGTGCGGTGGTCTGGCTTGTCGTGAGGTTGCCGCCCTGGCTTGCCGGCAGGCCGGGAATGTTGCTGTTGCCCAGCGCGAAGTCGGGGCGGATGAGATAGCGGGAGGCGCCGCTGGTCGGAATGGCGCTCGACGGCGTCTCGACGCCGCCGAACACGACCTGCCGGCTGCCGGACAGTTCGAACAGGACGAAATCCTTGTTGTCGCTCAGGAAGCCGCTGCCGGTGGTCAGCCCGAAGGGGGTTTCCGCCGGGCGCGAGGTGGTGTCGTCGCCCAGCGTGAAGGTGCCGGCGGTGTCGGGGACGAACAGCCGGTAGCTGCCGGCCGACGTCGTCGCCGTGAACAGGCCGTTGGAAACCGCGGCGCTGGTCAGCGGGAAGTTCTGTCCCGTGTTGCTGTCGAGCGTGCCGACGTCGGTGCTGGTGCCGCGCTTGCCGCGGCCGCCGGCGAAATTGCTGATGGTGGCGCCGGTGATCGCGGGGGTCGCGTTCTGGGAATTGTCGCGCTGGTCGTTCTGGGAATCGACGACGTCGGCATTGTCGTCGGCGTCGCCCGTTGTCGGCAGGGAATCGCCCGGCGACGTCGCGCCGCCGCCGATCGCGTCGGGTTCGCTGCCCGACCCGAGCTCGGCGATCTGGGTTTCGGCGACATCGGCATCGCTGACCTCGACCTCGGCTTCGGCGTCCGAATCCTCGTCCGACTTCTCCAGACCGCCCAGGTCCTCGGAAAGCTGGCTGCCGCTGGCCGGCGCGGGATCGCTGGGCGGCCCGTCGCCCTCGACCGAGATGGCGTTGCCCGGTCGCTGGGTGTTCTTGGTGACGCCGGCCGCGCTGACCGACATCTGCTCGCCGAAATGGAAGGTTGCCCGCGTCGCGGTCTGGCTGACCCGCGCGGTGAAGACGCCGCCGCGAATGCCGATCGTGGCCGTCGGGGTCTTCAGCACCACCGGCTGCTTCTTGGAGATGCGGCCGCCGACGAAGCGGAACAGGCCCTTGGTCGACGACAGCGCCAGTTCGCCGGTCTTGGCGTCGGGGTCGTAGACGAAACTGTCCAGCGTGACGTCGGAATTGGGGCCGACGGTCAGCGCCGAGCCGTCGAGGAACAGCAACTGGGTCTTGCCGCGCTCGCCGGTCTCGACCCGTTCATCGACCTGCAGGTCGATGCCGACCTGCAGCACCCGCCGGGCCTGCTGCGGCGGCGTTCCGGTCGATTGCGGCACGACGGCGGATGCGACTCCCGCCTGGCGGGCCGGGGCCTCGGCGCTGGTCGCGACGAAGCCGACTTCGGCGATGGTGACGACGACGATGGCTACTAGGGCGGTCCGGATCCGGAACATCGTTCCTCTCCTGACTGGCATCAGCGTTGCGCGGCAGTCTAGCAGATTTCGCCGCCGGGTTCAGCCTTTCCCGCCGCCCGCGTTTTCGGACCGCGGGGCGGCCGGCGCGGGGCTCCGCAAATGTGATGCGAACCCCGGTGCCGGTTGGCTATGCTCGTCCGTTCAGGATCCCGGCGGAGGGCGCAGAGGCCGCCTTTCGTCCGAACGAACCCGCAAGCCCGAGGTACCGCCCGATGAACGATCTCGCCAATTCGCCGTCCGCCCGGGACATCGCCCATGTCCTGCATCCCTACAGCAACCTTGCCACCCATCCGGTGAAGGGACCGCACATCGTCTCGCAGGGTCACGGGATCTATGTCCGCGACGAGGACGGCAGGGAATATATCGAGGGGCTGGCAGGCCTGTGGTGCACCGCGTTCGGTTTCGGCGAGGAGGAACTGGTGCAGGCCGCGGTCGAGCAGATGCGGCGGCTGCCCTACTATCACGGCTTCGCCAGCAAGGCGACGAACCCGTCGATCGACCTGGCCGAGCATCTCAAGGCCATCGCGCCGGGCGAGTTCTCCAAGGTGTTCTTCGCCAATTCGGGCTCCGAAGCCAACGACACCATGGTGAAGATGGTCTGGTACTACAACAACGCCATCGGCCGCCCGGAGAAGAAGAAGATCATCTCGCGCCTGCGCGGCTATCACGGGGTCACGGTGGCGGCGGCCAGCCTGACCGGCCTGCCCTATGCGCAGGCGGACTTCGATCTGCCGCTCGAGCGCATGAAGCACACGGCGACCCCGCACTACTATCACGGCGCCCGGGAGGGCGAGAGCGAGGCCGACTTCGCCGATCGCCTGGCGCAGGAACTCGAGGCGATGATCCTGGAAGAGGGGCCGGAGACCGTCGCCGCCTTCATTGCCGAACCGATCATGGGGGCGGGCGGTGTGGTGGTGCCGCCGGCCGGCTATTTCCCGAAGATCCAGGCGGTACTGCGCAAGTACGACATCCTGATGGTCGCCGACGAGGTGATCTGCGGCTTCGGCCGGACCGGCCGGATGTGGGGCAGCGAAAGCCTGGAGATCGAGCCCGACATCCTGACCTGCGCCAAGGCGCTGTCCTCGGCCTACCTGCCGATATCGGCGGTGCTGATCAAGGAGCCGATGTTCGAGGCCTTCCAGCGCAATTCCGAGAAGCTGGGCACCTTCGGCCACGGCTTCACCTATTCCGGCCATCCCGTCTGCGCCGCGGTGGCGGTGCGCTCGCTGCAGCTCATGGAGGAGCGCGACATCCTGGGCCACGTGCAGGCCGTCGCGCCGCGCTTCCTCGAACGCCTGCACGCCTTCGCCGGGCATCCGCTGGTCGGCGAGACCCGCGGCATGGGCCTGATCGGCGCGGTGGAAATCGTTTCCGACAAGCAGGCGAAGGGCAAGTTCGATCCGGCCCGCGGCGTCGGCGCGCGGATCGCGGAACTGTGCCAGGAGGAGCAGCTCATCGTTCGCGCGGTGCCGGGCGACTCGGTCTGCTTCTGTCCGCCGCTGATCATCACCGAAGCGGAGATCGACACGATGTTCGACCGCTTCGCCCGCGCCCTCGACCGGCTGGGCGGGGAACTGGCCGAAGGCTGATCCGCGCCGGCCGCGCCGGTGACGCCGATCCCGGGTCCGGCCGCTCTCAGGCGGCCCGGACCTGGGACAGGAAGTCGTTCACCGCGCGCTTCAGGTTGTCGGAGCTCGCGGTCAGGCTGTCGGTGTTGTCGAGCATGCCGGCGGACGCGCTTCCGGTCTGACGCGAGGCGTCGGACAGCTCGGTGATCCGGCCGGAGACCGCCCTGGTGCCTTCGGCGGCCTCGCGCGAACTGGTCGAGATCTCCTGGATCGAGGCGATCTGCTCCTCGACCGCGGCGGACACCGTGGTGTTGATGCCGTGCAGTTCCTCGATCTTCTGGGCGATGTTCTTGATCGCGGCGACGGCCTCGTGGCTGACGTCGCGGATGCCGTCGGCCTGCTTGCGGATCTCGATCGTGGCTTCGCCGGTCTGGTTGGCCAGCGACTTCACCTCCGCCGCGACCACGGCGAAGCCCTTGCCGGCGTCGCCGGCACGGGAGGCCTCGATGGTGGCGTTCAGCGACAGCAGGTTGGTCTGCTCGGCGATATCGCTGATCAGGTCGACGATGTCGCCGATGCGGGCGGCGAATTCCGAGAGCGAGCCGATCGTGGTGTCGGTGCGCGCGGCCTCGGTCACGGCGCGTTCGGCGGCGGTGGCGGCGTTGCCGACCTGCTGGCCGACCTCCTTGACCGCCAGGGCGAGCTGCTCGGCGGTCTGCGATACCGACTGCACGTGATCGGTGGCGTTGCGCGCGGCCTGGGCGACCTCGTCGGCCTGGGAACTGGCCTGGCTGGCCACCGAGGACATGTCCTGGGCGGCATTGCGCATGTCGCCGGCCGAGCGCGCGACATCCTCGACCACGCCCATGACGCCGGCCTCGAAACCGTCGGCCATCTGCGCCATCGCGCGCTGCTTTTCTTCGGCGGCGCGCCGCTCGTTGGCCTGCTTGTCCTCTTCCAGGCGGCGGACCTCGATGGCGTTCTGCTTGAAGATCTCGACCGCGCGCGACATCCGGCCGATCTCGTCGTCGGCGCTGACGGCGGGAACGTCGCATTCGAGTTCGCCCCGGGTCAGCCGGCCCATCACGCCCTCGAGCGCGCGCAGCTTGGCGACGATGACGCGGCCGACGAACAGCCAGCCGATCAGGAAGGCGGCAACCACGGAACTGGCGACCATGAGCATCTGGATCAGCGAGTTGCGCTGGATCACGGCGGCGGCCGCGGCGCTCGAGGCGGCGCTGGCCGCTTCGGCCCGGGTGACCATGTCGTGCACCATCGCGGTGAGCTGTCCGGCCGAGGCCCGGGTCGCTTCCAGCGTTGCCGAGATCCGGCCCCGGGCTTCCAGTTCGCTGCGGCGCAGCGCCGGCACGGCCTGCTCGCCCTCGCCGAGGGCCAGCAGGGCCTGGGCGGCCTCCTGGATCGCGCCGGTATCGCCGCTGGCCTCGAGGCTGGCGAGCATGCGCGCGCCGGCCAGTGCCAGGTTGCGCTCGATGCGGTCGATGCCGTCGGTCTCGGGTTCGTTGCCGGCGGCGCGGATCATGCCCGCAACCAGGTTTGCGTCAGAGAGCGCCCACAGCAGGCTGCGCACGCGCGCAACGTCGTTGCCGATGAGCTGGGAGACGGTGTCCGCGGTCTCGTCGGCAACGGTCTCGCTGCCGATCACCAGGTTGAAGGAGGCATTGTCGACCACGACTTCGCTGGCGGCGTCGAATTCGGCCAGCAGGACCTTGGTCTCCTGCAGCTTGCCGAGCCGTTGCTCGCGCCACTTGGAGGCAACGAAATCGTTGCGGGCCTGGAGTTCGCGCCGGCGAATCTCGAAGATGTTGCCGAGCGCACCCAGGCCGACCTCGATGATCGACTCGGCGGCATCGCGCAGCGACTGCAGCTCTTCCTCCTCGGGCAGAAGGTCGAGAGCGGTCTTCACCTTCTCCGCGGCGGCCACGTAGCGCTCGCGCAGGGGCTGCAGGCTGGCCGGCTCCGCGACGAACTGCAGTTCCATGATGATCAGGCTGAGTTCCTTGCCGAGCGCGCGGATCTCGAGCCCGGCCTTGAGGAATTCCATTTCGGTCTCGAGCAGGCCGGTGACGCCGTTGCGGTTCTTCTCGGTGGCGGTCTCGGCGGCCTGCAGAAGCTGTTCGCCCGCCTTCTGCACGGTCGGGCGGAGCTGCTGCAGCAGGCGGTCGTGCTGTTCGGCGGAATTGGCGACCTGGACCTGCTTGGCGTCGCCAAGGCGGATCCCGCCCGCGACCTCGTCGGCGAGCGCGGCGAGGCTCTTGGAGAACTCCTCGACCAGCGCGGCGGCGTCGCCGGCGCCGGCGACGTCGGCGGCGGCGAGTTCCTGCATCTGCCGGCGCAGGTCGTCGACCCGCTGGTTCAGATCGCCGCGGATGGTTTCATGCTCTTCCAGCGACGCGGCGCTCGCGAGCGAGGGCGCCAGGGCGGCGATCCGCTCGCCGGTCTGGGCGGCCTTCATCGACTGGGTGATGACGGGAATGGCTTCGTGGGTCAGTTCGTGCACCACCTCGTCCGCCTGGCGGAAGGCCAGCACGGAGAGCACGCCGGCAATCACCGTGGTCGCGGCGATGGCGCCGAAGGCGAGGTAGAGTTTCGGGCCGACGCCCAGCCGGGTCAGCAGGCCGGCGCGCGGTCGGGCGGCCGGGGCCGCGGTTTCGCCGGTTTCGGTTTCAATCTCGGTGTCGCCGGGGATGTTCATGACATCAGGACTCCGTGGCTGTCGGTCGGATAGGCGGACGGATAAGCGGAAAGGGGAACCCGGCCGGACCGCGACGGCCCGGCCGGGCGGGATACGCGTTACGAGCCGGCGCCGATCGCGGTGAACTGACCGGGGCCGTCGATGACAGTCAGGAAGATCTGGTCCATGCCCTGATTGTCGTCCTTGCCGTAGGTCAGGGTGACACCGTTCAGATCGAACGAGCCGGTGTTGTAGACCGTGTCCAGGAAGCTCTGGCGGGTCACGTCCTTGCCGGCCTTGTTCAGGGCCTCGACCACAAGACGGCCGACAATGTAGCCCTCGAAGGAGACAAAGCCCGGCTTGGCGTCCGCGTCATGCTGGGCCAGCGCCTTGTGGTAGGCGGCAACCAGCGGCATGTCGGTGTTCCAGGGGAAGGGAACGACCTGGGTGATGTAGACACCCTTGCCCTGGTCGCCCAGTTCCTTGCTCAGCGCGTTCGAGCCGACGAAGGAGATGGTGACGAAGGGAACGTCCATCTTGGATTTCTTGGCCAGCTTCACGAAGGCCGCGATCGGCTTGTACGCGCCGACCATGACGATGGCGTCGGGCTTGCCCTTGCGGATCGCCAGGACCGCCTTCTTCACCGCGGTGGTGTTGCGCTTGTAGGTGCCCTGCGCGACCAGTTCCATGCCACGCTTCTCCAGCGCCTTGGTCACGCCGGACAGGCCCACCCGGCCAAAACTGTCGTCCTGGTAGAGGATGGCGATGCGGCTCTTGTTCTTGTCCTTGGTCAGGAACTCGATCCACTTCTCCGCCTCGGCGTCGTACGTGCCGCGCACGTTGATGACGTTGCGGAGCTCGTTGGCGCGCAGGAAACCGGCGCCGGTGAACGGACCGATGAACGGCACCTGCTTCTCGGTGGCGATCGGCTGGGCCGCCTTCGAAGTCGGGGTGCCGACCTCGCCCACCAGGGCGAAGACCTGGTCCTCGTCGATCAGGCGGTTGGTGTTGGCGATGGCCTTGTCGGGTTCATAGCTGTCGTCGTAGCTCTTCAGCTCGATCTGGCGGCCGTGCACGCCGCCGGCGGTGTTCGCTTCCTTGAAGGCGGCCTCGAGGCCGAGCCGCATGCCGTTGCCCAGCGCGGAAGCCGGACCCTCGAACGCGGCAGACTGGCCAAGGACGATCTTGCCTTCGCTCACGCCGGGCTCGGCGCCCGCACCGGCGGCGAGGCCGAGCGAGGCAACCAGGGAAAGCGCCAGCAGCGGCGCCCGAAGCGGGGAAGTAATGGTCGTGGAAGTCATGGGGCTGAACCCTCTCTGGATTGTGAGGGTGCGATATTCGGTGTCGAAAATTAAAAAAATGTCAAATAACAGTCACACTGTTCGGATTTTACGCTTCCATAATACTAAAGAAAGTAGGTTAATTACTTAAAAGCAACTCTGGGTAGCGTGCTTTTGTCATGCTGATGAAACGCCGACACCCCGCGTCTGCGGGCACGGGGCGGGATGCGGCGGCGCGGGTGAGGGCCCGGGCGGGGCCTCAGGCGGCGCGGATCTGCGACAGGAAGTCGTGCACCGCCCGTTTCAGGTTGTCGGACGAGCCCGACAGGCTGTCGGTGTTGTCGAGCATGCCGCTCGAGGCATCGCCGGTCTGGCGCGAGGCGTCGGACAGGGCGACGACCCGTTCCGAAACCGCCCTGGTGTCGGCGGCGGCTTCGCGGCTGTTGTTCGAGATTTCCTTGATCGAGGCGATCTGCTCCTCGACCGCGGCGGACACGGTGACGTTGATGCCGTGCAGGTCCTGGATCTTGCGGGCGATGGCGCCGATCGCGGTGACCGCCCGGTCGGAGACGTCGCGAATGCCGTCAGCCTGCTTGCGGATGTCCACCGTCGCCTCGGCCGTCTGGCCGGCAAGCGACTTCACCTCGGAGGCGACGACGGCGAAACCCTTGCCGGCATCGGCGGCCCGCGAGGCCTCGATGGTCGCGTTCAGGGCCAGCAGGTTGGTCTGCTCGGCGATGTCGCTGATCAGGTCGACGATGTCGCCGATCCGGCCGGCGAACTCCGAGAGGGTGGCGATGGTGTCGTCGGCATGGCGGGCCTCGGCGACGGCCTGGTCCGCGGCGCTGGCGGCGTGGCCGACCTGCGCGCCGACCTCGTTCACCGCGGCGGCGAGCTGCTCGGTGGTCAGGGAGACCGACTCCACGTGCTGGGTCGCGTTGCGGGCCGCTTCCGCCACGTCGCTGGCCTGACGGCTGGTGTCCCCGGCGACGCTCGACATGTCCTCGGCCGACTTGCGCATGCCGACGGCGGCGCTGGCGACATCCTCGACGACACCCAGGACGCCGGCCTCGAAACCGTCGGCCATCTCCAGCATCAGGCGCCGCTTCTCCTCGGCGGACTGGCGCTCGCTGGCCACCTTCTCCTCTTCCAGGCGCCGCATCTCCAGGGCGTTGCGCTTGAACACCTCGAGCGCGCGCGACATCCGGCCGATTTCGTCATCCGCCGAAACCGACGGCACCGCGGTATCGAGATCGCCCTCGGTCAGCCGGCCCATGCTGCGCTCGATGTCGGTCAGATGGCGAACGATGACCCGGCCGACGAACAGCCAGCCGATCAGCAGGGCCGCGATCACGGTGCCGGCGACGACCAGGCTCAGGAGGAAACGGTTCTGGGTGATGACCTGCTTGGTCGCGCTGCTGGAGGCCTGGCTGTCGGCTTTCGCCAGCGCCACGATCTGCTGCACCGTGCCGGTCAGGCCGGCGACGCTTTCGCGGGTCTCGTCCAGCACCGCATCGGCGGCATCGGCGGCCTCGAGTTCGCGCGTGCGCAGCGCGATCACGCTGTCCTCGCCCTTCGTGGCGGCGATCAGGGCGGCGGAAAGCTCGCGCAGCGCCTCCGCGCTTTCGACCTCGGTGAGATCCAGATTGGTCTGAAGCCGCGCTTCGGCCTCCTCGAGCTGATGCACGATGCGGCGGATCCCCGTCGCGGTCGGCTCGTTGCCGGCGGCGCGGATCATGCCGACGATGCGGTTGGATTCACTCAGCGCGGTCAGCAGGTACTGGACCTGGCCGACCTCGTTGCGCATCAGGTCGGCAAGCCGGTTTCCGGTCTCCTCGGCGATCCGTTCGCCGCTTGCGATCACGGCGGCGCCCGCGGCTTCGAGCGCGGCCTGGCCGGCTTCCCCGAACGCGGCGACGGTTTCGGCAAGGCGCTTGTCGGCATCGGCCCGTTCGCGGCGCAGGCTGGCCCGCGTGGCCTCGCCGAGCCAGGCCGCCTGGCGTTCCTGTTCGATCAGCCGGTCCGCGGCCGGATTGCCTCCCGTCTCGGCCAGCAGCGCCGCGCCCGCCGTCTTCAGGGCGTTGAAATGCTCCTCCTCGCCGAGCGATGCCAGCGCGGCCTCCAGGGCCGCCACGGCCGCGTCCCGGCGCTCGCCGGCTGCGGTCATCGCCGGACCGTCGGCGGCCAGGCGCAGAGAGGCATGGGCCAGTCGCACGTTTCGCGCGAGGACGGCGATCTTGAGAATGCCGCGCAGGCGGGCGACGTCCCCGGCGATCAGGCTGTTCACGCCTTCGGCGTTGGCATCGGCGGCGGTGAAGGCCGAATCCATGAGCTGCATGCCGGCATCGCTGACGGCCGGCTGCAACTGCTCGAGCAGCGCCTCGTGCGTGCCGACGGCGGCGGCGACCTTCTCCTCGCGTGTCTGTTTCAGGGCGAGACGGGCCTCGACCTGCGCGGCGAGGCGGTCAAGCGAGACGGCGAAGCGGGCGGCGAGTTCCGCGGCCTCGTCGGCGGCGGCCACGTCCTGCGCCTGCAGCGCGGCGATGTGCGACTGCAGTTGCGCGACCTGGGCGTCCAGCGCCGCGCTGGTTGACTGCAGCGTTTCGCGATCGCGCACGCGGGCGAGCTGCGGCGCGGCGGCGGCGATCTGCGCGCCGGCCTGCGAGAGCTGCAGGGATTCGACGATCACCGGCAGGGAATGGCCCGTGAGGTCGTCGAGCGCGGTTTCCGCCCGTCCGAAGGCCGTGACGGCGAGCACGCCGGCCAGCACCGTCATCGCGGTGATCGCGCCGAAGGCAAGATGCAGCTTGGAGCCCACGCCGAGCCGCAGGTGCCGCCTCGGGGCGCCGGAAGCGACAGGGGAAAGACCGTTCGTCTCGGTATCGGGGGTGGTCGGGGTCGGCGCGGTATCCGCCCGCTCGCTGGGCCCGGTCATGCCTGGTCTCCTCCGCTCGTGTCTCTGCGTCCGGTTGATCCGGACTTTCCTTGCAACGCCGTAGACGAGGGCGCGTCTTGACGACCGGGCGGCGGCGGGTCACGGCCGCCGGCGGATCCTGAACGCCGCAGTCATTGTGCGGTGGAGATTTTTAATTTTTGCTGAACCGGGGCGTCCGCGGGCCCTCGAAGGGACACGGGAACCTGCATTCCACGGGCCTGTCCGGACAAATGGGGCCGGGAGGAGAAGTCTAGACGCCGCGCGCCGCGGAATAACCGGAAAGAAAGCGCGCCAGGTTGTCGGCCAGTTCCTCGCACAGGTAACCGCCTTCCTGAACCAGCAGCGTCGGTACGGCCAGCGTGGCGATTTTCCGCGCGATTCTCTCGAAACCGTCGGTGGTGATGGAGAGGATGCCGAGCGGGTCGTTCTCCTGCGCATCGAGCCCCAGCGAAACCAGCAGGGCGTCCGGGCCGAACCGGCCGATCGCCGCGAGGGCGGTGTCCAGGCTTGCGAGATAGGCCTCGTCCCCCGTGCCCGCCGGCAGCGGCAGGTTCAGGGTGTAGCCGTCGCCGGCATCCGCGCCGCGTTCGTGGGCATGACCGGCGAAGAAGGGATAGAAGCCGTCGGGATCGCCGTGCAGCGAGACGAAAAACACGTCCGGGCTGCGGTAGAAGATCTGCTGCGTGCCGTTGCCGTGATGCACGTCGATGTCGAGGATGACGAGACGCGGGAAGCGACGCTGCAGGCGGCGCGCGGCGATCGCCACATTGTTCAGGAAGCAGAAGCCGCCGGCCATGTCGGAAAAGGCGTGATGACCGGGCGGCCGGCACAGCGCATAGGCGTGGTCCGCCCCGTCGAGCAGCAGGTCGGCGGCGGTCAGCGCGACGTCGGCGGAGGCCGATGCGGCGTCCCAGGTTCCCGCCGCGATGGGACAGGCGGTGTCCGCCATGTACCAGCCGGCCTGGCCGACGATGTGCGAGGGCCGCGAGTTCATGTGCCGGCCGGGATGGACGTTGGGCAGTATTTCCGCCGCCGTGTGCGGCAGCGCGCTCCAGGCGGCGTAACCGTCCTGCAGGAAGGCGAGATAGTCCGGCGCATGCACCGCGGCCAGCGGCGCCAGGCCCTGCGGCTCGGGTCCGGACAGGCTGTGGCCCGCGCGGGTCACCGCGGCAAGGAAACGCTCGGCCCGTTCCGGCACCTCCGGGCAGGGCGCGATGGCGCCGCCCAGCAGGAACTGCCGCGGATCATGCAGACGGTGCTTGTCGGAATGGATGACCTGCAAGGCGGAGGTGCTCCGGGAACTTCGGGGGAACCGGCCGGGCGGCGGCCTCAGACGTGCTGGCCGCCGTTGATGTGGATCTCGGCGCCGTTCACGTAGGAGGACTGCTCGGTGCACAGGAAGTAGATCGTCTTGGCGACCTCCTCCGGCGTGCCGAGGCGACGCATCGGAATGGACGGGGCGAGCTGTTCCTCGGTGCCCGGCGACAGGATCGCCGTCTTGATCTCGCCCGGCGCGATCGCGTTCACCCGGATGCCGAGCGGCGCGAAGTCGGCCGCCATCTCGCGGGTAAGCGAGGCCAGGGCTGCCTTCGACATGGCATAGGCCGTGCCCGCGAAGGGGTGCACGCGGCTGCCGACGATCGAAGTGACGTTGACGATCGAACCGTGGCCGAGCCGGAGCTGTTCGAGAAAGCCCTGGGCCAGCATCAGCGGGGCATAGGTATTGATCTGCATGACCCGCGCCAGCACGTCGTTGGGCGTGGCGATGGCCGACAGACGGCCGCCATTCTCGTCCTTCGGCGAGATTGCGGCATTGTTGACCAGCGCGTGCAGCGGCTGGCCGTCGAGCCGTTCGCTCAGTTCCGCGATCCCCTCGTTGACGTTGGCGGGATCGCTCAGGTCGATCTGCAGATGATCTTCCGGGCCGGCTTCCCAGGGGCAGTCCTCGGGGAAGGGGTGGCGCGAACAGGTGATCACGCGCCAGCCGGCACTGGAGAAACGCTTCACCGTCGCATGGCCGATGCCGCGCGAGGCGCCGGTGAGGATCAGCGTGCGGCGCTGGTTGCCTTCGGTCAGGGGCAAGGGATGGCTCTCTTTCGCGAAGGCGGCGCTCAGTGCGCCATCAGCAGCGGCATGCGGGCGGAACCCAGCAGATACTCGGTAACCCCGCCGAAGATCAGCCGGCGCAGGCGGCTGTGGGCGTAGGCGCCGGCAACCAGCATGTCGCAATGGGATTCGGCCACGGCGGCCATCACCGCCTCGCCGGAACGGCCGTCCACCGTGCCGATGCGGCTCTCGATCCCGTGCGCGCCCAGATAGTCCTGCGCCTCGTTGACTTCCGGTCCCCAGTCCTCGCCCGGCAGGAACGGCAGCAGCACCACCTCCTCGGCGGCGGCGAGGAAGGGCAGGGCCATGCTGGTGGCCCGGGCGGCCTGCAGCGTGCCGGTCCAGGACACGGCGACCCGGCGGCCCCAGCTCACGTTCGGCTGGGGCGGCGCCACCAGCACCGGGCGGCCGGATTCGACGATCGCGGCATGCAGCGAATGCGAGCCCGAGACGTCCTCGGGCCGTTCCGGCCGGTTCTCGATGATCAGGTCGGCAAGCCGGCCGCGTTCACCGATCACGTCTTCCTCGCGCCCCGGCACCGAAACGAAGCGCGCCCGCCCGGCCCGCTCGCCGGCCCGTTCGCAGGCCTCGTCGTAGAGCCGCCTGGCCCGGGTCGCGCGGGTTTCCTCCTCGCGCTCGACCGCCTCCATGACGTCCTCGACCATCGCGCCGGTCATGCCCTCGCCCAGATAGGGCATGGTGGAACGGGCATCGAGGGCGGGATGCAGCACGGTGATGCGGGCATCGAAACGCTCGGCGCATTCGAAACTCAGGTCGAGCGCGGCGGAAGGCTCCTCGGCGCCCGAGACAGGGGTCATGATGGTCTTGATGGACATGGTCGTTTTCTCCCGCCGGGGGGACGATCAGGGATACAGCCAGTGCGTCGACCAGGCGTTTTCGCCGCGAGTATAGACCAGCCGGTCGTGCAGACGGAACGGTCGATCCTGCCAGAACTCAAGCCGATCGTGGCGCACCCGGTAGCCCGACCAGTGCGGCGGCCGGGGAATCTCGTCGCCGGGATAGTCCGCCTCCAGCCGGGCCAGGCGATCCTCGAACTCGGCCCGCGCGGGCAGCGGCCGGGACTGGTCGGAGGCCCAGGCGCCCAGCCGGCTGATCCGCGGCCGGCTGGCGTAATAGTCGTCCGCCTCGGCCTGCGAAACCGGCGTTACCGGGCCGGCGATGCGCACCTGCCGGTCCAGCGTCTTCCAGTAGAAGTTCAGGCAGGCCCGGGCGTTTGCCGCCAGCTGCCGGCCCTTGTCGCTCATGGTGTTGGTGAAGAACACGAACCCGTTCCCGTCAAAGCCCTTCATCAGCACGATCCGGGCGTCCGGCCGGCCTTCCGCGTCGGCGGTGGCCAGGGTCATCGCCTCGGGAAACTTCTCGTCCGCCCGGGCGGCGTCGGCGAACCAGAGCCGGAACAGGTCGAGGGGATCGTCGGTCGGCGTGATGGCGAAACGGGGCTCGTCGGACATCTTGCTTCCTGCTCGTGACGGCGGGGCCGGAGACCGCGGGATCGACACAATCTCGTCGCATTTACCGCCGATATGGTGACGACGCGCATATACCATGCGCCTCGGCGGTCACTATCAAGGATTGCAGCCGGACATCGCGCTGCCGGGCCGAAACCGCCGAACGGGCGGAAACCCGGCCCGCAACGGACGTCCGCGAACCGGACAACACGCGAAACCGTCCTTTACGGGAAATCGGACACAATGCAGGGGCATACTTCCATGACAGTCATTCGCATCGCGGCCGTGGGCCTGATCGTCACCATGCTGGCGGCCTGCCAGCAGCAGGAGGCCGGCAACAAGCAGACGCTGGGCACGCTTCTGGGCGCCGCCGCGGGCGGTCTCGCCGGCACCCAGGTCGGCAAGGGCCGGGGCCAGCTCGTCGCCGTCGGCGTCGGCACCCTGCTGGGCGCGTTCCTCGGCAACGAGATCGGCCGCTCGCTCGACAATGCGGACCGTGCGGCGATGAGCCAGACCACGCAGCAGTCGCTGGAGGCCTCGCCCTCCGGCCGGGCGACCTCCTGGCGCAACCCCGATTCGGGCAATTCCGGCACGGTGACGCCGCAACCCGCCTACAAGACCAGTTCCGGCCAGTACTGCCGGGAGTTCCAGCAGACGGTGACCATCGGCGGCCGTACCGAAGAGGCCTACGGCACGGCCTGCCGGCAGCCCGACGGCACCTGGAAGATCGTCAGCAGCTGACGCGGTCTTCCGACCGGTCCGCAACGCGTAACTCCGACGGCCCGCCGCATGTCCCGCGGCGGGCCGTTTTGCGCCCGCCCGGCATTGTCGCTCCCCGCCATTCCCGGTTAAGTGTCGCCATGCGCGCCTTTCCCGCATTCCGCTTTCCGGCTTTGCTGTCCGCCGTCCTGCTCGCTGTCCTGCTCGCCGGCGCGCCGGACGCTGCGCGGGCGGATTTCGCGGCCGGTGTGAAGGCTTACGATTCCGGGGACTACAAGGCGGCCTTCGAGGCCTGGCTGCCGCTGGCACGGGACAACGATCCGGCCGCCCAGCGCAATGTCGCGCATCTCTACCGCAAGGGCCTGGGCGTGCCCCAGGATTTCGCCGCCGCCGCCGAATGGTACCGGCGGGCCGCGGACAACGGCCTGGCGCGCGCGCAGGCCAATCTCGCCAGCATGTATCTGCGCGGCCAGGGGCTGGAGCGCGACGCCCGGGCCGCGCGCGAATGGTTTGCCCGGGCCGCCGTGCAGGGTCATCCGGTGGCGCAGTTCAACCTGGGACTGCTCTACGAACGCGGCGAGGGCGCGCCCCGCAGCCTGCCGCACGCGCTGGGCTGGTACGCGCTGGCGGCCCGGAGCGGACATCAAGAGGCGCTCGGGCGCCTGTCCGTGCTGGTGCTGGAGGAGGAACGCCAGCGGCTGAAGGCGACACAGGCCGCGCGCGAGGCGGCGCGGCCTGCGCCGGTACCGGCGTCGGGCACCGCCCCGGCGGGGAGCGACCGGGCGGCGGAGAAGGACGAGCTCGCGCGGACGATCGCCGCGGCGACGGAGGACTCCCGGTCCGCTCCGCCCGCCGTTCCCGGTGGACGGGCGCCGGAAAATGCGAACGACCCCGACCGGACCGGTACCCCGCCGGTCGCGGGCGAGACGGCGAAGACGGCGAAACGCAAGCCGGAGGATGCGGCGGGCGACGCCGAAGAGGAAGGCGGCACGCTGCTGGCCGGACTGTTCGCACGGCTGAGCCGGTTCGGCCCGTCGCCGGCGGAGCCTGCGCCGCGGCAGGCGGCCCCGGCGGACGGCGGACCCGAGGCGCCGGATCCGGACGAGGCCCGGGTCAGCGTCGCCCTGGCGGCCGGCGAGCAGGCGCTGCGCGGGGCGCGCTACGACGAGGCGCGCAACCACTGGCTGCCGGCCGCGCGACGCGGCGTGGCGGAAGCCCGCTTCCGCCTCGGCCGGTTGTACGGCCGGAAGGACTATTCCCTCGCCAATCCGGTGGAACAGTATTTCTGGCTGTCGCTGGCTGCCCGCCAGGGTCATATCGGCGCCTCGATCGCCCGCCAGGAGGCGTTGCTGTCGCTGAGCGAGGAAAGCCTCAGGGAAGGCGACCGGCGGGTCGAGATGTGGCTCGATCCGGCCGGAACCAACGACGAGCGCTGAGATCGCGGGATTCCGCGGGCGCCGCGAGCGGGCCGGCGATGGCGCGGGCGATTCCAACCGGCCGGGAAAGGCTCTAGATTGCCTGCCGGACCGCGCCGCGGTCCGTCCGCACCGAAGGGTTCGATGAAGGATCTCTACAAAGTCCTGGGCGTGTCGCGCGACGCCGACAGCAAGGCCATCAAGTCGGCCTATCGTCGCCTGGCCAAGGAACTGCATCCCGACGCCAATCCGGACGATCCGCGCGTGGCCGACCGCTTCAAGGACGTCTCGGCGGCCTATGCCGTCCTGGGCGATCCCAAGCAGCGCGCCCGCTACGATGCCGGCGAGCTCGATGCCCGCGCGCGTGCCCGCGGGGCGGGCGCCAATGCCGACGCGGGGGCGGCGGGCGGCGAAGCGGGTCGCAAGGGCTGGTCCTTCAATTTCGGCGGCGGCGAGGGCTTCAGCGACTTCGGCGACATCTTCGAGAACCTGCGGGGCGGCGGCTCCAGCCGCGCGGGCCGGCGCGAGGCGACGCGCGGCGCCGACAAGACCTACCGCATCACCGTCGGCTTTCTCGATGCCGCCCGCGGCGCCCGGAGACGCGTCAACCTGCCCGGCGGGCGCAGCCTGAATGTCGGCATTCCCGCGGGCATCGAGCACGGCCGGCAGATCCGCCTGCGCGGACAGGGCGAGCCGGCACCGCCCGGCGGCGAGGCCGGCGACGCCCTGGTCGAGGTGCGCATCGAGCCGCACCGTTTCTTCGAACGCGACGGCCTCGATGTGCGCATGAATCTGCCGATCACCCTGCTGGAGGCGGTCAGGGGCGCCCGCATCACGGTGCCGACGATCGACGGCTCGGTCAGCCTGAGCGTGCCGGCCAACAGTTCCTCGGGCAAGGTGATGCGGCTGAAGGGGCGCGGCATCGCCCGCAAGGACGGCGAGCGGGGCGATCAGTACGTCACCCTGCAGATCCGCCTGCCCGACAGCGAGGACGAGGCGCTGGTTCAGGCGATCGAGAAATGGTCGAAGCGCAACGACTACCGGGTGCGCACCGACAAGGGCTACCCGCTGTGAACGGTTCCGCGGCGTGCGCCGGGCGGGACCGCGGCCCCCGGAGCGGCCGGCGGCGCCCGGCCTGAGCGATGCACAGGAGCTTCGCGGCCCGGGTGCTGGTGCGCGCCGCCGCCAATTTCCTCGACGACGACGGGCCGATCATCGCCGGCCATCTCACCTTCATCGCGGTGCTCGCGATGTTTCCCTTCTTCATCTTCCTGGTCGCGGTCGCGGGCTTTTTCGGCCAGACCAGCCTGGGCGACCAGTTCATCGCCTATCTCTTCGTCAACCTGCCCGAGGAGGTCGCCGCCGTGCTCGCGCCGCCTCTGCAGCAGGTGGTGGGCCAGACCCGCGGCGACCTGCTGACGATCGGCATCGTGCTGGCCGTGTGGACCGCTTCGTCCGGCGTCGAGGCGGCGCGCGGCGCGCTCAACCGGGCCTACGCGCTCGATCGCCGGCCGCCGATCTGGCTCAGCCGGTTGCAGAGCATGGCCTACGTGATGGCGATCTCGGTGCTGATCCTGTTGGCCATGTTCGTGCTGGTGCTCGGACCCGGCGTCTGGCACCTGATCGAAAGCAGCCTGTTCTCGATGCTCGACTTCATCTACCAGGACAACCCGCTGCCCCGGTTCTGGGCGGACACGGTGGCCTTCGTCGAGCGCGCCGGCGACCGCGCCGGGCTGTGGAGCGCGTTGCGCTATCTGTTCAGCGGCTTCCTGCTGTTCGTCGCGGTGGCCGCGATCTACTACGTGCTGCCGGCCGCCCACCTGAGGCTGCGCTGGGTGGCGCCGGGCGCGCTGGTGGTGGTCGTGCTCTGGCTCGCCAGCGCCAGCGGCTTTTCGCTCTATCTCGCGCATTTCGCCAACTTCTCGCTGACCTACGGCAGCCTGGGCGGAATCATCGTGGCGCTGATCTTTTTCTACCTGGTCTCGCTGATCTTCGTCTTCGGCGCCGAGATCAACGCGGTGCTGGCCCGCACCGAGGGGGCGCTGCCGCCGCGCCGGCACGGGCGGCCGCCGATCGTGCGCATCGCCATCGAGGACGAAGAGGGACCGGGCGATGCTTGAACCCCCTGCTGCATCGTGTAGGATGAGCCAACTCTTTGATTTTGCCCATAGATTCGGGGAATTCGCATGACAGCGCCGGCCGTGGAAGGCAACCAGTTGATGGCGGGAAAGCGGGGCCTGATCATGGGCCTGGCCAACAACCGCTCGATCGCCTGGGGGATCGCCCAGGCCGCCGCGCGGGAAGGTGCGGAACTGGCCTTCACCTACCAGGGCGAGGCGCTGGAGAAACGGGTGCGGCCGCTGGCGGAATCCCTGGGCTCGGACATCGTGGTGCCCTGCGACGTTGCCGACGACGATGGCGTGGATGCCGCCTTCGCCGCGATCGAGCAGCGCTGGGACCGGCTGGACTTCCTGGTCCATGCCATCGCCTTCGCCGACAAGGAGCAGCTCAAGGGGCTCTATGTCGACACCACGCTCGACAACTTCCTGATGTCGATGGACATCTCCTGCTACTCCTTCACCTCGGTCTGCCGCCGCGCCGCGCCGCTGATGACCGAAGGCGGCGCGATGCTGACGCTGACC
>JBGTSP010000051.1:0-20991 GCA_041940205.1 Alphaproteobacteria bacterium | reverse complement strand
CGAGCGCGTCCGAGGCGACATTGGTGCCGACGGTCGATTTGAAGGTTACCGCGCCGCGGATCGGATACATCATCGAGGCCGACAGCGATGCGGCGGCGGCGGCTTCCGAGGCCGAAGCCGAGAACTGGACGCCGAGCTTGCCGAGCAGGTCCTGCGCGTCGGACAAGACGTCCATCAGATGCGAGATCGGCGAGCCCTGATAGCCGCCGACATAGGCGACGCCGGATTGCAGCAGCGCTTTGGTGAGGGCGAGGATGCCTTCGCCCCGGAACTCCTGGCCTTCGCCGAGTTCGAGGTCCCGAACTTCTCTGGCAAACGAACGTTCGGCCATTCTCTGGTCCCAGGCCCGTAAAGCGGGCTCGGCCGCCCCGGGGCGGTCAAGGTTGTCCGGCCTTGCAGCATTTTTCCAGGGTCCGCGCCGGCTCCTGGAATTGTTTCAATCTTAAAACATTTCGCCTGCGACAGGTCAACACGGTTCCTGTGCGGGACTGTGCGCGCCGCGGCCCGCGCACGCAAAGATTGTCGCCATCACAACCCGCCGGTAAGATTTCCGTCACAGGGCGATTCGTGCCGCCCGAGTTCGCGTCAGCGTTCTCGAGCACCATCCGCGTGGCTTTCCCGCGTGATGCCTTTCAACGCAAAGGGGAATCGCAATGGCCGCCAAAAAAGCGCCCGCTACACATCCGTCCGAAACCAACGCCGCCGATTTCTACGACGACCTCGGCCTCAGCGCCCAATGGGGCGAACGCATCATCACGGCCGTCGCCGCGTCTCTGGGCATAACGATCGTCGCCGCGGTCGCGCTGCTGATGGGCATGGCCTGATACATTCATCCGGGTCCGGCGCCTTCGTCGAAGGCGAGCCGCGAGCGTGACGCGAACTGCCGCCGCCACATCACGATCACCACGCCGATGGTGGTGAGCGCGAGTTCGATCGGCCCGAGGAACCAGCCGAGATAGCCCAGCGCAAAGAAAAAGGCGCGCTGGCCGCGGTTAAATTGAAGCCCTGCGTCCTCGCACAATCGCGCGCCGCGATGGGCGAAGACGCGCGCGGCCTCGCTATCCTTTTCGGTCCACGGCGGCGCCGCGCCGATCATGATGGCGAGATAATTGAACAGCCGGTACGACCAGGCGAATTTGAAGAAAGCGTAAACGAAGATCACCGACAGCCCGACGATCTTGGCCTGCCACATCTCCGGCGTGTTCGGCACGGACAGGCAGCCGGTGGCCATGATGCAGAAGCGGGCGCTGACCGGTCCATCCCGGTCTGTCTCGATGCGCCAGCAGTCGGCGTCCTCGTCGTACTGCGCGGCCGTGACCGTGGTCTCGAAGCGGATGTCGCGGCGCAGGTCGAAGCGGTCGGCGACATGGTTGGCGTAGGCCAGGATCTCCGGCTGCGGCGCGTATTTCTCGCTCCAGTCCCATTCCTGGTCGAGCGCCTCGGAGAACGAGTAGGAATATTGCAGGCTTTCCACGTCGCAGCGCGCACCGGGATAGCGGTTCCAGTACCAGGTGCCGCCGACACCCCCGCCGCGCTCGTAGACGCGCACCGCGAGCCCGAGGCTGCGCAACTGGTGCAGCATGTAGAGGCCGGCAAAGCCGGCGCCCACGACGACGGCGTCGAAATGCTTCTGACCACCGTCACCGGCGATCGACGGCGCGTCGTTCGGCGTCGCCATGGCGCGGATCTCCCTCCCGATATCCGTTCCCGCCCGTCACTATCGGACAGGGCCCCGGTGCTGGCAAATCCCGTTGCCGGCGGATCCCGCCCGGCGTCAGAGGCGGCAGGCCAGGTGATGGCCGCCATGGATCGCCGCCAGCAGGTTGCGCGGCGAGCGGCAGTCGCCGATGCGATGCACGGGAACCCCGGCCGGAGCCGCCGGCTGCGTTGCCGCGGAGACCTGACGGGGCGTGACGTAGACCAGCAGGTCGACGTCCGCGATCTCCCGGCGATCGCCGCTGTAGACATTCTCGATTTCCAGCACGCCATCCCCGCCGCCGACCGGCCGGTGCGACGGCAGCAGGGTGACGCCCGCGCCGTAGAGCCGCCGGTAGACGCCGATGGCGCTGCAATGGTTCACGTTCTGGGCGAAATGCGGCCGGGGCGTCAGCAGCACCAAGTCGTCGAAATCGACGGCAAGCCGGTCGGCGAGACCGTAGACCGCGGGGCCCTGGTCCTGATCGAACAGCACCGCGCGCCGGCGTCGCCCTGCCGGGCCGCCTTCCGAACGAAGGTAGGCCCGGCCATCGATCGCGGGCAGATCGCCGGTATCCAGTCCCTCGGGCGCCCGCAGTCCGGCGCCGGTGGCGAGCACCACGACCTGCGGATCGGTCGCGGCGAGCATCGCGCTGTCGGCCGGCCGGCCCAGCCTGATGTCGACCCCGTGGCGACGGCACAGCGCATGCTGGTGTTCGGCGATCCGCGCCATGTCGGCGCGGCCGGGCAGAAGCGATTCCAGCCTCAGGCCGCCGCCGGTCGCCTCGCGGGTCCCGAACAGGGTCACCGCATGGCCGCGCGCCGCCGCGGTCCAGGCCGCTTCCAGGCCCGCGGGACCCGCGCCGACGACGGCGATGCGCCGCTTTTCCCGCGTCGGCGCCGGGCGCCAGTCGGCCTCGTCGTCCTCGCCCAGCCTCGGATTGTGCACTTCCGCCACCGGCTTGCCCTGGTGCACCTCGCCCCAGCAGAAATTGTCGAACACGCAGGGCCGGATCTCGTCCGCCCTGCCGGCGGCGGCCTTGGCGGCGAAGGCGGCATCGGCGATGTGCGCGCGGGTCATGCCGATGAGGTCGCCCTGGCCGTCGCGGAGGGCGGCCTCGGCCTCGTCCGGCGTGCCGATCCGCCCCAGCGCCATCACCGGCACGCCGTTCGCGGCCTCGCGCATGCGGGCATGGATGTCGAGAAAATGGCCCGGCCGGTAGTACAGGTCTGGCACGTGGCTCTCGAGGCTGAGCGAGAAATTGCCCTGGCCGTAGGCGAAATAGTCGAACAGGCCGTCGGCGGCGAGCCGGGCGGTGATCGCGGCCGCCTCGTCGGGATCGATGCCGCCGGCGACCTGCTCCGTGCCCGGCATCTTCAGGCCGAGCAGGAAGTCCGGTCCGCAGTGCTCCCGGATGCCGGCGGCGATGGCGCGCACGAAGCGGGTGCGTCGTTCGCGGTCGCCGCCCCAGCCGTCGTCCCGGGCGTTCGACCAGGGCGAAAGGAACTGGTGGATCAGGTAGCCGTGGGCGCCGTGCAGTTCGACACCGGCAAGACCGAAGCCCTGCAGGCGCCGGGCCGCGGCGACATAGGCGGCGACCAGGCCGTCGATTTCGCTCTCCTCCAGCACATGGGCGACCGTCCAGCTGTAGGGGTCGGGCGCATCGGTCACGCCGGCGGGCGCCGACGTCGGGTACCAGAGCTGCTGCCGGCCGGGATGCCAGAGCTGGGCCAGAAGCAGCGCGCCCTCCTCGGCGACCTTCGCGGCGGTTTCGGCGAAGCCGGCGGCATTGCGGTCGTCGTAGCCGATTACCGTGGTCGACTGGGCGACCGCCTCGGGATCGATCGCGATCACCTCGCTGACCAGCAGGGCGGCGCCGCCGCGGGCCCGCTGCACCAGGAAGTTCTGCCAGCGCGGCGTGATCAGGTTGTCGCGGGCGAAATTGGTCACGGTCGCCGGCAGGCAGATGCGGTTGCGCAGGCGGCGCCGGCCGACGGTGATCGGCGAGAACAGGTGGGGGTAATGCGTACTGCCTGTCATGGTTTGAACTCCGCGAACCTCGCCGCCGTATCCAACATTTGGGCGAAATTGTAGACTATGGCGTCATCCGGACCATCTCGGTCCGGGAGAGCGAGGCACGATGGCCGAAGCCCGGCGCGATGCGCCGACACGGCAGGCGGACGTGGCCGACCTGTTCGTGCGGTTCTTCGAACGCAACCGCTGTCCGGCCTGCCTGGCCGCGACGGACGGCACCGTCCGGGCGGCCAACCGGGCGCTTGCCGGCCTGCTGGGCCTCGAAAGGGGCGCGCTCGACGGTCGAAAACTTGAAAGCTTTCTGCATCCTGACGACCGGGCGCCGTTTCGCGACTGGCTTGCGGCGCATGCCGGCCTGCCGGGCGGCGAGGCCGAAGGATCCTGGCGGCTGCTGGCGGCGGCCGGCCCGCCGCGGGCCGAACGTTTCGTGCTGAGCGCCACCGACCCGGCGTCGGGGTCCGTGTTGCTGGAGGTTCTCGAAAGCACGGATACGGGCGAACTCGCCCGTCGACTGGCCGATAACGAGAAGCGGCTCGAAGACCTGACCGAGGCGGCGGCCGACTGGTTCTGGGAAACCGACGAGGAGCATCGCTACACCTGGTTCTCGCGGCGGGTCGAGGACTACATCGACTTTCCCCGCGAGTGGCATTACGGGCGTTCGCGGATCGAACTGGGCCAGCCCCGGGAACCCGACCCCGCCTGGCAGGCGCATCTGGCGCAGCTCGAGGCCCGCGAGCCGTTCCGCGACGTGCTGTTTCACCGGATTGCGCCGGACGGCGAGCGCTGGATCCATTCCTCGGGTGTCCCGGTCTTCGATGCCGACGGCCGCTTTCGCGGCTATCGCGGATCGGGCACGGATGTTTCCGAGCTCTACCGGGCGCGCCGGCGCGCCGCGACGGTGCAGGAGCACCTGAGCAATGCGGTGAACAGCGTTGCCGAGGGCATGCTGGTGTTCGACGCGGAGGACCGGCTGGTGCTCTGCAACGACCATTTTCGCGACAACAGCCCGTGGCTCGCCGACATGCTGGTTCCGGGCACCTCCTACCGCGCGATCGTCGAGCGCGTTGCGGCCGCCGGCCTGCCGGAAGAGACGACCGCGACGGAACGCGCGGACTGGCTGGCCCGGCGCCTTTCCCTCGACGGCGTCAAGCACCGCTCCATGGAATTCCGGGCCCGCGACGGCAGTTGGGCGCGGGTGACCGACCACCGCATCGAGCAGGGCGGCCGCGTGGTGCTGCGCACCGACATCACCGAACTCAAGCAACGGCAGTTCGAGCTGGAGAACGAGCGCAACAGGGCGGAAGCGGCAAGCCGGGCAAAAAGCGAGTTTCTGGCCAACATGAGCCACGAGCTGCGCACCCCGCTGAATGGCATCATCGGGTTTGCCGACGTCATGATCGACGGCCTGTTCGGACCGATATCCGAGCGCTACCAGGGCTATGCCCGCGACATTGCGATCAGCGGTCGCCACCTGCTGGACCTGATCTCGGACATTCTCGACCTGGCGCGCATCGAATCCGGCCAGATGGTGCTGGATCGCCAGGCCTTCCCCCTGCTGGACGCCGTCGACCAGTGCCTGTCGCTGGTCGCGGTTTCCGCCGACGCCAAGCACCTGACGCTCGCCTTCGATTCCGATTCCATCCCGGCAGACGAGCGGATCGAGGCCGATCCGCGGGCCTTCCGGCAGATCCTGCTCAACCTGCTGTCCAACGCGATCAAGTTCAGCGACGACGGGGAACGGATCGATCTCGAGATCCGGCTGACCCCGTCCGCGTTCGAGCTGGCGGTGCGCGATCGGGGCCGGGGCATTGCCGCGACGGACCTGGCGCGGGTGTTCGAGCGCTTCGTGCAGGTGGAGAATCATCTCAACCGCCAGCACGAGGGAATCGGCATCGGCCTGCCGCTGTCGCGTGCGCTCGCCGAGCTGCATGGCGGCCGGCTGGAACTGGAGAGCGAGATCGGCGTCGGCACTGTCGCCACGCTGACCCTGCCGCGGCGCCGGCCGGGCGAGCCCGCCCGCGCCGGCCTCCCTAATGGCCGTTAA
Organism: Alphaproteobacteria bacterium; assembly: GCA_041940205.1. Taxonomy (GTDB): domain Bacteria; phylum Pseudomonadota; class Alphaproteobacteria; genus JBGTSP01. Next base: position 15,217 of record JBGTSP010000051.1, on the reverse strand, counting down.
CCCGTTGTTCGTCCGGTGATACTACGGTTGATATCCGGATATCGCGATATCGGGCGACCGCGTCGCGTCATGTTCTCGGACCGGCAGCCACACGGCAGATATCGAACCATGCGTTTCAGGCCATTCCGGATCATGCTGTTCCTGGGGTTCGCGATAGTCGGCCTTGTTCCCGGGTTCGCCGCCAGCCAGACCCAGGGCAGTTTCTGGCCGCTCGATCGCTACCTGGAGGCCCGTCCCGAGCAGGCGGCGCTGAGCCGTGCCTTCGAGGCGGCCGTCTCGGCGCCGGCAACGCCGTTTGCCGGTCGCCAGGAAAGGCCGGTGCGCGTGGTGATGGTCTATCCGGGCCTGCAATATTCCGACTACTGGCGACGCAGCGTCGCCTCCTTCCGCGCCCGCATGAACGAGATGGGCATCGCCTTCACGCTGGAAGATCATTTCACCAAGCCCGGCACCGATGTCCGCCTGCAGAGCCGCCTGATCGGCGAGGCGATGGAGGATGCGCCGGACTACCTGATCTTCACGCTGGATGCCCTGCGTCATCGCGGCATCATCGAGCGGGTGATGGCCAGGGGGCGCACCAAGGTCATCCTGCAGAACATCACCACGCCGCTGCGGGCCTTCGACGACTACCAGCCGTTCCTCTATGTCGGTTTCGATCACGGCGTCGGGGCGAAGGCGCTGGCCAACGCCTACAAGGCGGCCTATCCGGACGGCGCGCGCTACGCGATCTTCTACGGGCCGGTCGGCTATGTCAGCGACATGCGGGGCGGCACCTTCGAGAAAGAGATGGCCACCCATCCCGGCACGCAGCTCGTCGCGTCCTACTACGTGAACTTCGATCGCGACCGCTCCTACAAGGCCGCGCTCGAACTGTTGCGCGCCGATCCCGACATCGATTTCATCTACGCCTGCTCGACCGACATCGCCCATGGCATCATCGACGCGCTGAAGGATACCGGGCGGCTCGGCGACGTGCGCGTCAACGGCTGGGGCGGCGGCTCGACCGAACTGGCCGCGATCGAGGCCGGCGAGCTCGACTTCACGGTGATGCGAATGAACGACGACAACGGCGTCGCGATGGCCCAGGCGATCCGCATGGACCTCCAAGGCGAGGGCGCGCGGGTCCCCACGGTCTTCTCCGGCGCCTTCGCGATGGTTCCCCGCGGCATCGACGCGGAGGAACTCAACCGATTGCGGGCTCATGCCTTCCGATACTCCGACTGAGCCGGACCGCGGGCCCCGGGGGGTCGGCTTCGGGACGATCAGCGTCGCGGTCATTCTCGTCGTCCTGGTCCTGGTGTCGGGCCTGATCCTCGCCTCCGGCTACTACGTGGCGCGCACCGCGATCGAGCAGGACGCCAGGCGGCTGTCGCAGAACACCGGCGCCATTCTCGATCTCGTGCTCGACGCGCGCCTGCAGCGCCTCGAGGGCCTGCTGGCGCTGTCGGCGCAGGACACCGGTCTGCGGGAAGCCATGGCGGCCGGCGACAGGGCGGCGCTGTCGCGCCAGCTCTCGGCGATCTACGACAGCGAACAGCAGGGCCATCTCGACATCCTGTTCGCCGAGATCGCCGCCCTGCCGCACGTGGTGGACGTCAGCGTGCAGGACTACGATCTGGGTCCGCTTGTCGAGGCCGCGCGCGGCTTCGGGGCCTTCGAGATGACCAACCAGATGTTCGTCGCCGGGCCGCCCGAGCGTCCGCTGGCCAGCATCCTGACCCGGCTGGTCGTGATCGAGCCGGTCTCCGGCCGGGTTCTCGGCGCCCTGTATGGCGGGATCGTGCTGAACGACAATATCGGCCTGGCCCGCGAACTCCTGCAGCGCAGCAAGGCGACGCGCCTGACCGTGCTGCACGGCGAGCGGACGCTGGTTGCCTATCCGCCCGGACCGAACGACGGCGAGGACGACGCGGTCGACGATGCGCCGCCCGACGGTGACGCGCGGGACGGCGCGCTGGTTTTCGACAACGACCTGAACCTGCAGAAGCTGGACAGGGAACCGTTTCACGTCGTCACGTGGCATGCGCCGGGAGCGATCGCGGATCTGCAGGCGAACTTCCGCAAGACCCTCATCCTGTTTGTCGTCAGCATCGTCGTCGGCGTCGGTTTCGCGGCCTGGATCTTGCGCCGCGCGATGCAGACCGCCCTGCATTCGCTCACCAGCTATGCGCAGACCGCCTCGGAGGGCGGGGCGACGGCTTCGTTCGTGCCTTCCGCGATCCGCGAGTTCAACGAGGTCGGCAACACGCTTGAGGGCCTCGTGCGGGCGTTGCGCGACAGCGAGACCCGGGCCCAGACCATTCTCGATAACGCCTCGGCGATCATCTACGTCAAGGATCGCGAAGGCCGGTATGTCTTCACCAACCGGCTCTTCGTGCAGCGTGTGGGGCTGGCGCAGGACGCGCTGCTGGGACGCACGGTGGACCAGATCCTGCCGGCGGAGACCGCGGATCGCCTGACCCGCAGGGACCGGGCGGTACTCGAAAGCGGCGAGCCGACGCGGTACGAGGAGGAGATTTCCCATCCCACGAGGGTCTACACCTACTTCACGTCGCGTTTTCCGCTCCGCGACGGCGAGGGTCGCATCCAGGGATTGTGCGGCATCGCCACCGACATCACCGAATTCAAGGATTCGCAGCGCGCCCTGCAACAGGCGCTGGAGGAGGCCGAGCGGGCGAACGCGGCGAAGTCGCACTTCCTGGCAACGATGAGCCACGAGTTCCGTACGCCGCTGAACGCCATTCTCGGGTTCAGCGATCTGTTGCGTATGCAGGGCCTGGTGACGCCGTCGGTCGAGCGGTTCCGCGAATATGCCGACGACATTCACCAGAGCGGCCAGCACATGCTGGCGCTGGTCAACGACATTCTCGACATCGCCACGATCGAGGCCGGTAAACGGCATCTCGAACCCGAAACGGTCGATGTCGCGCCGCTGCTGCAGGACTGCCTGCGCAACATGGAACAGATCGCCGCCGAGAACGGGGTCGCCCTGCGGCTGGCGCTGGAGCCGGACCTGCCGATCGCCTTCGTGGACCGCCGCTCGCTGGTGCAGATCGTTCTCAACCTCGTGTCCAACGCCATCAAGTACACGCCGGCCGACGGCCAGGTGACGGTGTCGGCGAAACGGCGGGAGGACTGGCTGTGTCTTGCCGTCGCCGATACCGGGGTCGGGATTGCGCCCGACCGTCTTGCCTCGGTCACCGAGCCCTTTGCCCAGGATCATGACGATCCGCACGTCTTTCAGCAGGGCACCGGTCTCGGCCTGTCCATCGTCAAGGCGCTGGTCGAGGCGCATGACGGCCGGCTCGACATCGTGAGCCAACTTGCCAGCGGCACCACGGTCACGATCGAGCTTCCGCTTACGGTGGTGCCGATCGCGGCGTCCCGCGGCGAACGCGCCTGAGAGCGCTGCGGGCCGCCCGTCCGAGCGATTGCCTCAGCCCGCCGCGCCCTCGATCCGCCGGATCAGCGGCAGCCAGTCATCGACCACGCCGGACCGGCGGGCCGGGGAGAGATCGAAGATGCCGAGCCCCTGGCGGGCCACGTCCTGGTAGATCGCGCGATCGTGCAGGTGGGCCGCCACGTCGTGACCGAGATCGCCCAGGAACCGGTCGAGTTCGGCCGCGGCCCGGGTCCGCGCGCGCATCCGGTTGCCGACCACGATCACCGGCTTGCGCTTCTTGCGGACCGCCTTCAATTCGTCGACCTTCTTCAGGAAGTTCTCGGTGGCGCGCTCGTCGAAGACCGAGGGCTGCACCGGCATCACCAGCACGTCGGCGCGCGCCAGCAGGTCCTGCACATGCTTTGAGCGCAGCCCGGCGCCGGAATCGATCACCAGCCGTTCGAGGCGCCTGGGCGTTTTCGACAGCGACTTGCGCCAGTCGAGGATCTCGATCGGCGCGGCCTCCTTCGGACGGCGTTTCCACCAGGCCAGGCAGGAGCGTTGGCGGTCGCCGTCGGCGATGGCGGTCTTCAGGCCGGTGCTGGCGAACGCGGTCGCCAGGTTGGTCGCGATCGTGGTCTTGCCGCAGCCGCCCTTGGCGTTCGCCACCAATACCGAAATCATCGCTCCGTCCTTTCCCTCAGTCGCGCCAGAACGGCGGCACTTCCGAGAAGCGTCGCCAGGCCTCAAGCATCGTCGGTTCTGCGGTCACCAGGCGGTGACGGTACCAGCCCTTGACGATGGCGCCGCCCAGCGCGGCATCGCCATCGCCGGCCGTCAGCCTGTCCACGACGTCCTCGGCCACGGTGGCGTCGTTGAGACGGCCCAGATCGTCCTGCAGGTCCGCCATCAGGCCGAGGTAGCGGGACGTCGCCTTCCGCGGGAACAGGGGCTGGAAGAAGTCGCAGGCATACCGCAGCTTCTTCAGGGCGATGCGCACCTCGTGCCGGCGCTCGGAGCCGAGCGTGGCGAAACGCCGGCCCGCCTTGCACACCTTGCGGTGGCGCCTGGCGAGCAGGCCGATTGCCAGCGGCTTCAGCATGCCGCCCGCGGTCTGCGTGATCAGGCCGCCGTTCCGGGCCGCGAGCAGAAGCGCGACGAGAAAGCGGCCGAACGTGCGGTCCTCCAGCAGCGCCCTGACCTCGTCATAGGCCGCATGCCGATGCTCTCCGGCGATCGCGGCGAGCCGCGCGAGCGCCGGATTGCCCGGGTCGTCCTGCAGCACGGGCGCGATCGTCTCCTCGAGGAAGACGTCGAGATCGCGGGCCTGTCCCAGGCGCTTCAATGCCTGCTTCGCATTGAGATCCAGCGCCCGGGCCCTGTCGGTCAGTTGTGGGCGAAACAGCGACAGGGCCGAGCGCAGGCGGCGCAGCGAGATCCGGAGCTGATGCACGCCCTCGGAATCGCGGCCGTCGGCCGCCGCGGCCAGATTGCCGATCGTCTGCGAGACGCTGACCGCGACGATCTTCGCCATGGCCTGGTCGATGGTGTCCTGCGGATGCAGCGTCGGTCTGGTCGCCTTGGTCCATTCCGGCGGCGTATCGGCCGCCAGCGATGCACCGCGGTCGGACTTGGTGCGCGTGCTGAAGGAAAGGGCATGGCGTTCGAGCACGCCGTCGGCAAGCTTCAGCAGGCCGGATACCGGCCCTTCGAGCAGTTCGAACTCGAGCTCGGCCACGCCGCACTCGCGCAGGTCGCTCCTGATGACGCCGGTGTCGAGGGCGAGTTCGATCCGGCTGCCGTCCCGCTCGAGCACATGCTTGGCGCGGTTCATGTCCGTCTGGTAGCGGACCTCGAACTCCTCGGGCAGGATCAGGCCGAGCCTGCCCCGCGGGGCATCTTCCGGCAGGAGGGCGAGATCGACCGCCGGTTCGTCGAGCAGGGCGGTCCACTCACCGCGTTCGAGTGACCCGGCACGACGCTGTTTCAGGGTCAGTTCGTGGCGCGCGCCCCTGGGGCGAAGCCGCAACGTGTAGCCGCGACGCCAGAGCCGGCCGTCGGTGGTGTCGTAATAGGTGCTGACCACCCGCGAGGGTTCCGGCGGACCGCCGGCAAGATCCTCGAAGGCCGCCTGCAGGACCGGCTCGCTGCCGGCGAGCTTCAGTTCGATCTCGACGGAATCGCCCGGACGCATGTCGCGCTCGAGGCTGCGGGCGTTCTGCGGGGGGGATGATGAAAAGGCTTGCACGGGTTCCGCCTGGAGGGCTCCGGATGTGTCAGCCAGGACCCCTGGCTCCGTTCAGGGCTTCATCGATCCGAAACACTACCCGGTCTGGCAGTCGAGACAACCGCTCCGTCCAAGATGTCGCAGGGAACGCCACCAGACATGACGGTTTCGCGACAGAACCGGGTAAGTATTGTGACAACTCAGGATGACGGAAAGTCGAACGTGTTGCCCGGGTTACTTGCCGATACTTGCGGTCGGCGGCGCCGCGGGGCGGTTGATTGGCGCTCGGATGCGGTCAGGATGCGGGGGTGGCGATCCGACGGGCGGCGGGGAACAGCAGCGATACGGTGGTTCCCTCGTCCACGGCGCTGTCGATCGTCAGGCGGCCCTCGTGCAGTTCCATGAAGCGGGCGGAGAGGTAGAGGCCGAGACCGACGCCCTGGTGCGACAGCATGGCGGTGGCGCGCGACTGGCCGAACGGCTCCAGGATCTTCTCCAGGTCCTCCGGGGCGATGCCGCAACCGGTATCGTGCACGCGGATGACGATCTGTCCGCCTTCGTCCCTGGCATCGATGTCGATCCGGCCGTCCTCGGCCGTGAACTTGCGGGCGTTCGACAGCAGGTTGAGCAGGATCTGGCGCACCAGGCGGCTGTCGGCCCGCAGCAGGGGCAAGGTGTGCGGTCCGATCCGCCGGATCGGGGCACCGCCGGGCGTATCGCGGTCCTGCAGCATGCCGATGCAGGCATCGATCGTCGCCGGCACGTCCAGGTCCTCTTCGATCAGGTCGACCTCGCCGGCCTCGATCTTCGAGATGTCGAGAATGTCGTTGATGATGTCGAGCAGGTGCCGGCCGGACTGCAGGATGTTGCCGGCATACTCGACATAGCGGGCATTGCCCATCGGTCCGAACAGTTGCTCTTCCATCACCTGGGTGAAGCCGAGGATCGAATTGAGCGGCGTGCGCAGTTCGTGGCTCATGTTCGCCAGGAACTCGCTCTTGGTGCGGTTGGCGGCCTCGGCCTCGAGCTTGGCCTGCAGCAATTGCCGTTCCGATTGCTTCAGGTCGGTGATGTCCTGGATCGTGCCGATCGAGCGCACCAGCCGACCCTGTCCGTCCAGCACGGGCTGGCCGAGCTCGCGCACCACCCGCTCGCTGCCGTCGGGGCGCAGGACGCGATATTCCAGGTCCCAGAGCCGCCGTTCCGCCTGAGCGGCCTGTAACTCGCGATGCAGTCGCTCGCGGTCGTCCGGGTGGGCCCGGGCGGCGTCCGCTTCGGTGGATTGCATCTGCGCGACATACTGTTCGGGGGTGATGCCGTGGATCGCCGCGCAGTCGGGCGAACAGTACAGGCAGCGGTCCTCGACTTCGTCCCAGATCCAGTAGCCGAGGCGGGCGATCTGGGTGGCCAGGCGCAATCGTTCCTCGCTTTCGCGAAGCGCGGTCTCGGAGCGCTCCCGATCGGTGATCAGCTGGTTGTGGGCCCGTACCAGTTCGCCCAGCTCGTCGCGCTCGTGCCCCGGCGGCACGGGAACCCGCTCGGCGCCTTCGCGGATCGCCGAGGCGATCGCCTGCAGGGGGCGGGTCAGGGTGAAGTGGAACAGGATGCCCAGCAGCACGGCGACGAGGATGGTGCGCACGACGCCCAGTCCGATGATCAGGCCGGATCGCTCCAGAAAGGCTTCGGCCAGTACATGCGTATCGACGCGGAAATGCAGCGCGCCGACGGGCCCGTCATAGCCCTCAACCCGCAGCGGCCTGCGGTACTGGCGGGTTTCGCCGAAAGCGAGATCGACGACCGGTTTGAGCGCGCCGCGCTTCAGCGGTCGCTCGGCGCCTCCCAGCCGGGTCCCGAAATCGTCGACGATCTCGGCCATGTGGATGGCCTGGTAGGCGAACAGGCCGCGGATCACCCGGTCGGCCAGTTCGGTATCGAGATTGTAGGCGGCCTGCGCCGCGGCCTCCTCGGATGCGGTCAGGATCTGCCGGAAGGCGATGTCCGCGCGCTGCCGCTCGGTGCGCAGGTCGGTGAAGATCTGCTGCAGGCTCAGCACAAGGCCGATCAGGATGGTGATCAGGACCGCGAACCGCGCCTGCCGCAGCGCCAGCGCGCCGCTGCGCCAGGACAGGCTCAGTCCCCGGCGTTTCGGGCGCGCCGGTTCGAGCGAGGGGAGCGAGCGGTCACTCAAAGCCGGCAATCCTGTGTCTGTCGAAGATCGCATCGATCCGGCCCGAACGCCGCAGGGCCACCGTCGCCGAGCGCAGCCGCTCCCGGATCCCCGCGGTCACGGTCGCGGGGGAACAATGCAGCCACAGCGGATTGCTGTCGAACTCAGCGATCGAGCCGAGACCGCTCCTGTTCATGCCGACCGCCTGCAGGTTGTGGAACACGCTGAAGGCCGATCCGGCGATGGCGTCGACCCGTCCGGCCTGGAGCAGGCGGGCGCTCTGGGCGTAGCCGTTGGTGAGGTAGCGCCGGATCGTCGGATCGCTGGCGACGCGATGACCGGGATAGCTGCCCCGCGGGATCGCCAGCAGGCGACCATTCAGGCTGTCGAGATCGGGCAGGTCGAGTCCGGCACGGGCGACCAGTACGGAGGCGAAGCGCGGACGGATCTCGGCCACCGGCTGCAGATACGCGCCGATCGTCGGTATGGCGAGCGTGATCGCACAGTCGAGATGACCCTTCTGCAGGTGTTTCAGCATGCGGTTGAGCGGCAGGATCCGGTCTTCCGCGACCAGGCCCGCCTCGGCGACGATCGCCGCGTTGACCGCGCGAAACAGGCCGGGCGCGCCCGGCGCATCGTCGGCAATGCCGTAGGGAGCGAGGTTCATGGTCGCGAACCGCAGCGGATCGCCGGCCCGGCCGTCACCCGCCACGCCGGGCGCGGGGATGGCCAGGATCAGGCCGACGGCGATCGGCAGCGTTGCAAATGATGCAAGGGCGGACACCATGGCGAAGGCCGAACCTCATCCTGATTCCGCCGGAGACCCGAGCGGAAGGTTCCGGTCGTGGCCTGCAAGTGTGCCATCCTTTGGCGAAAAGATTGAGGTTTTGTCAATCCGCGACATCTCTGCCGCGCCGTCGCGGGAGGCCCTGGACGGGCGTCAGGGCGAAACCGGGTAGCGCCGGGGCAGGGGATGGCCGAGTTCCTCGAACACGGCGCGTACCCGGTCGGGATAGTCGCTGATCAGGCCGTCCACGCCGCGCGCGATCAGGGCGCGCATGTCGTCAGGGTCGTTGACGGTCCAGACGACGACCCGCAGGCCGCGCGCCTGCGCGTCCTTGAGCGCCTCGTCGGTGAGGTCGCGGTGGTAGGGCGACCAGACCGCCCCGCCCGCGGCCTTGATCATCGCCGGCAGGGAGCCGTCGAAATCATCGATATCCAGTCCCGCCGTCCAGGGCGAGGGGCCGGCCTGCCCCCGGCGGATGTTGTTCAGCCAGCGCCGCTCCGCGCTGAGATAGACGGTGGCGAGTTCGGGCTCGAGCGCCTGGGCGGCCTGCAGGGACCGCCAGTCGAAACTCTGCAGGCTGGCCCGCCGCAGCAGTCCGGCCTTGCGGATTTCCGCCACGACGGCCGCCGCGAAGGCCTCGGGCGACACCGTTTCCTCCGGCTTGTCGGGGTTCAGCTTGGTCTCGATGTTGAAGCGGACGTCGTCTCCGCCGGCGCGGCGCACCAGGTCGAAGACCTCGGCGAGAGTCGGGATGCGGGCGCCGTCGTGCGGCGTCTGGTCGGGGAAGCGGCGGGCATAGCGGCTTGCCGGATCGATCCGTCCGACGTCGAACTGCGCCAGCGCCGACCGGGTCAGATCGCGGATCGCCGGTGTCTCGCCTTCGAGCCAGCGTCCGTCCGGTCCGCGGGTGATCGCCGGGTGCAACCGGCGATCGTGCGCCACCACCACGATGCCGTCGGCGGTGACGGCGCAGTCGAGCTCCAGCGTGTCGACCCCCAGGCCGAGCGCATGGGCGAAGCCCTGCAGCGTGTTCTCGGGCAGCAGGCCGCGGGCGCCACGATGGCCCTGCAGTTCGACGGCGACGGCGGGCGCCGTCAGGGACAGAAGCAGCAGCAGGGTCGGCAGGATTCGACGCATGGATTCCACTCTCGGCAGCGGGATGCCGCCGACCCCGTGACGGCTGCGATCCGGTTGGTGCTCGATCGGCAGGCCCGCGCCGGACCGCCGGGCGGTCAGTCCGCGGACTGCCGCGGCGCGTGATCGAGCCAGGCGATCAGGTTGCGGACGACTTCTTCCCGGTTGGTCTCGTTCAGGGTCTCGTGCCGGGCGCCGCCATAGACATGGAAGCTTACTTCCCGGACGCCGGCCTGGCGATAGCGTTCCACCAGGGGATGGAACCAGGCGAGATTGTTGTTCACCGGGTCGTGGTCGCCGGTAAACAGGAAGATCGGCAGGTCGGGACGGATGTCGGCAAGATCGCGCAGGTCGTTGTCCCGCTCGAAGGCCGCGCGCATCGAACGCAGCGAGCGGGGACTGGCGGTATGCCCGCACAGCGGATCGTCGACATAGGCATCGACCTGCGCGGGATCCCGGCTCAGCCAGTCGAACGAGGTTCGCGCCGGCTCGAACGCGGCGTTGAAGTCGCTCAGGCGATAGCTGCCGATCTCGCCGTCGGCGTCGAGACGGGCATAGCGCAGATCGGGCGCCGCGGTGCCCGACAGGACGAGGCCCGCGATCGCGGCGCTGTGCCGGCGGATATAGAGCTGGGCGGCGAACGAACCCATGGAGTGGCCCAGCAGGAAGATCGGCAGCCCGGGGTGACGCCGGGCAATCTCCTCGGTCAGCCGGCGCATGTCGGCGACCAGGGAGGGGAAACCGCCCGGGCCGAATTCGCCAAGCGTGTCGCTCGACTGCGCTTCGCAGCCGTGGCCGCGATGGGTATTGGCGTAGACGAGGTAGCCGGCGTGGACCAGATCCGCCGCCAGCGGTGCGTAGCGACCGGGATGCTCGCCCATGCCGTGGGAGACCTGCACCACGCCTTTCGCCCGCTCGGCTCCCGACCAGCAATGCACGGGGATCGACCAGACGTCGTCGCCCGCCAGCGTAAACTCCGAATACTGCATGTGTGCCCCGATCCCCCTCCGCCGGACACACGCCCCGGCGGTCTGCACGAAGTCGGACCGTCCCGGGTCCGGTCTGCACGTCTGTCGCGGATTTCCCGGCCTTGTCCCCTTGGTCGGCCGGTGTTTCGGTCGTTCTGCTTGTCGTCCGTTTTCCGGTTTCTTGTTCTCGTCAAGGTTGTTCGATGATTACTGCCTTGTTAACGAAGGTTAACGAAGCCTACAGGCGGCCAAATCGCCATGTCAATTTGGGCCCAATTGATCTTGTTGCCGGGGATGCCGAATCCCGCCACCTTGTCGGATCGGAGTGGCTGCAGCCTGCCGCGCTCCCGATTTGTTCCAACGAGGAGGAATGCCGATGCCGCAGCAACAGGGGCGCCTGGCCGGACGTCGTGCCGTGATCACCGGAGCCAGCCGGGGGATCGGCCGGGCCATCGCCGAGCGCTTCGCCGAGGAGGGCGCGGACCTGTTTCTTGTCGCCACCGGCCTGCCGCAGCTCGAGGCGGTGCGCGAGAGCGTCGCCGGCCACGGCGGACGGGTGACGACCTATGCCGCCGATGTCGCGCAACGCGACCAGGTCGAGACGATGATCGCGGCCGCGGTGCAGGCGATGGGCGGGCTCGACGTGCTGGTGAACAATGCCGGCATCTACAAGGCCGCGCGCTTCGTCGACTACACCCCCGAGGATTTCGACCGGGTCCAGCAGGTCAACACCTACGGGGTGTTCCACGCCATGCAGTTCGCGCTGCGGCACATGGCCGGCGCCGGCGGCGGCGGCGGCAAGATCGTCAATGTCGCCTCGACGGCCGGCAAGTGGGAGTCGATGAACCAGGGCGCCTACAACGCGTCCAAACATGCGGTGGTCGGCATGACCCGCTGTGCGGCGCTGGAGCATGCCCGCGACGGCATCACCATCAACGCCATCTGTCCCGGATTCGTCGAGACCGACATGATCGACGAGTTCGAGGCCCACGCCGCGATCAACAATGTCAGCGTCGATCAGCTCAAGGCCGGGCTGCTGGCGCGGGTGCCCATGGGCCGCATGCTGCAGCCCGTCGAGATCGCCCATATCGCGGTCTATCTGGCCGCGTCTGAGTCCGACGGCATGACCGGCCAGACCATCACCATCTCCGGTGGCATGCGGATGGGCTGAACCGCCGGATCCCGGCCGAGGGTCAGATCCGCCGCAGGGCGTAGCCGACGCGCGGGAAATGCACGCAGACCGTGCCGACCCTTTCGTCTTCCCGCTGCAGGCTGACGCGCGCGCCGTCATAGCCCGTGAGCGTGCCGACCACCGGGTCGCGGCCATAGTCCGTCGGCGCGACGGCGACGCGGTCGCCGGCCTGCCAGCCCTCGGCATTTTCCGCCACCGCGCCACCCGCTTCGGGCTCGGCGGCGCGGGCGATGTCGAGCGCTTCGGCGGCCGCGAGTTCCGAAGGCTGGCCATGGCCGAGCCTTGCGACGCGGGCCATGAAGGCGCGCAGGGCCGGCCGTTCGTCCAGCACGCCGTTCACCGGCGCGCCCGCGCGGTCGAGAAACCACAGCGGATGGTAGGCGCTGAGATCGGCCAGGCTTGCCTGTTGGCCGGCGAGGAACGGGTTCGCCCGGCCAAGGAGGTCGGCGAGCCAGTCGAGCTGCGGAAGCAACTGTTCGCGATGGCGCGGCACCGCTGCCTTCATCTTCGCCACGTCGACCCCGGGCGCCCCGCGCATGCGGGCGCGGTCCTGGTGGAATTCGTCCGGCAGGTCGTCCGCGATCGAGCCCATCAGGAAACCGGCCGCGGTCCAGAACAGGGCGCTCTCGGTGAGCGCCGAGACCGCGGCCGCCATTCCGGTTCCGCAGGCGAGCAGCGCCGGTTCGCCCTGCCGGCGGTCCAGTTCGTCGGCGATCAGCCGGGTATCGCAATAGATGTCTGCACCGATCTGCAGCACCGGCGTGCGCCGGTATCCGCCGGTGAGCGGCATCAGCTCGGGCTTGGGCATGATCCGGGGGATCTCGACCGAGCGCCAGGCGAGGCTCTTCAGGCCGAACATCAGCCGCACCTTCTCGGCATAGGGCGAGCTGTCATAGTGATGCAGGATCAGGTCGCTCATCCGGTCTCTCCCGTTGGAAACGCGCGTCAGGCGGGTCCGCGCATGCGGGCGCCGGCGGGATCATACAGCGGACGCAGCGAGGCCCGCGCCCCGACCCGCCGGCCCGCGATCTCGATCTCGTAGCGGCCTTCCAGGCAGGCCCCGGCGGGCGCCGCCGGATCGCAGGGCACGTAGCCCAGCCCGACCGCCGCGCCCAGGTGGTGGCCGTAGTTCCCGGAGGTCAGATGGCCGACGATGACGCCGTCCCGGACGATCGGTTCGTTGTGGTAGAGCAGCGGTTCCGGTTCCTCCAGCAGGAACTGCACCAGCCGTCTCGAGAGCCCGGCCTCGCGCCGCGCCAGCACCGCCTCGCGGCCGATGAAGGCCCCGAAGCGGCCGTCCGGCTTGGCGGTCTTCACCGTGAAGCCGAGGCCCGCCTCCAGGACATGATCCTCGTCCGTGATGTCATGGCCGAAATGCCGGAAGGCCTTCTCGATGCGGCAGGAATCGAGCGCGTGCATGCCGCAGGGCCGCAGGCCGTGTTCGGCGCCCGCGGCCAGCAGTTCGTCCAGCACGTGCAGCGCCATGTCGGCGGAGACATAGAGCTCCCAGCCCCGTTCGCCGACATAGCTGATCCGATGCGCGCGCACGCCGGCCATGCCGACGGCGATATGGCGCGCCGTGGCGAAGGGGAAGACCGCATCATCCAGCGCATCGTCGCTGGCCGCGGCCAGCACCGCAGCCGCCTTCGGTCCCATCAGCCCGAGCACCGCCTCGCCGGCGGTGATGTCTGTGACCGTGCAGCGGGCGTCCTGCGGCAGGTGACGGCGCAGCCAGGCGAGATCGCGCACCGCCGTCGCCGCCGAGGTCACCACCAGGAAGACCTGTTCCTCCAGCCGGGCGACGGTCAGGTCTGCCTCGATGCCGCCGCGCTCGTTGAGCCACGGGGTATAGACAAGCCGGCCGTTCGCGACGGCCACGTCGTTGGCGCAGATGCGCTGCAGGACGGCCTCGGCGTCGGGTCCCTCGATGCGGAACTTGGCGAAGGCGGACAGGTCGAACAGGCCGACGCCCTCGCGCACGGCCCGGTGTTCGCCGGCGGCATGCGCGAACCAGTCCTGCCGGCCCCAGCCATGGGCGTAGTGCGGCGTCTCGCCCGCCTGCAGCCGGTCGGCGGGCAGGAACCAGTGCGGGCGTTCCCAGCCGGCGGTTTCGCCGAAGGCCGCGCCCAGCGCCTCCCAGCGCGCATGCAGCGGGGTGCGGCGGATGCCGCGCGCGGTGGCGTACTGGCGATGGGGAAAATGATCCGCGTAGAGCAGGCCCAGCGTCTCCGTGGTGCGCCGGAAGAGGTAGCGGCGGTTCGCCTGGAAGGGCTGCATGCGCCTGATGTCGACATCCCAGAGGTCGAACGGCGGCGCGCCCTCATCCATCCATTCCGCCAGCGCCTTGCCCGCGCCGCCGGCCGACTGGATGCCGATCGAGTTGAACCCGCAGGCGACCCAGAAATGCGCCACTTCCGGGGTTTCGCCCAGCAGGTAGCGGTCGTCGGGCGTGAAGCTTTCGGGACCGTTGAAGAAGGTGGCGATCCCGGCATGCTCGAGCGCCGGCATGCGTTTCACCGCGGTTTCCAGGATCGGCGCGAAATGGTCGACATCGTCGGGCAGGTGATCGAAGCAGAAATCCTCGGGGATGCCGTCCATTCCCCAGGGCTTGGCCACGGGCTCGAACGCGCCCAGCAGGATCTTGCCGGCGTCCTCCTTGAAATAGGTGCATTCGTCGGGCACCCGCAGCACCGGCAGGTCGCGCGGCATGCCGTCGATCGCCTCGGTGACGATGTAGAAATGTTCCGCCGCGTGCAGCGGCACGGCGGCGCCGGCCATGGCGCCGACCTCGCGGCCCCACATGCCGGCGCAGTTGACGACATGTTCGCAGGCGATCGCGCCGCGCTCGGTGTCCACGCCGACGGCCCGTCCGTTCTCCACCCTGATGCCCGTGACCCTGCAGTTCTCGATCAGCCGGGCGCCGTGGTCGCGGGCCCCGCGGGCGAGCGCCAGGGCGATGTTGGCCGGATCCGCCTGTCCGTCGCCGGGCAGGAAGACGCCGCCGAGCACGTCGCGCGGATCCAGCATCGGATGTTTTTCGAGGCACTGGCCGGCATCGAGTTCCTCGACCGCGAGACCGAAGGTGCGGGCCATCGCGGCGCCCCGGCGCAGTTCCTCCAGCCGGCCTTCGTTCAGCGCCAGCGCCAGCGAGCCGTTCTGCCGGAAGCCGGTGGCGAGCCCCGTGCGGGCCTCCAGGGTGGCGTAGAGCTCGGCGGAATATTGCGCCAGCCGCGTCATGTTGGCGGTTGCCCGCAACTGCCCGATCAGGCCGCCACAGTGGATGTACGCAAAGAATGCCCCGTCTGGCGGCAGCAGGCGGTCAGCGTGTTGGCCAGCAGGCAGGCGATGGTCATCGGGCCG
>JBGTSP010000050.1:0-21066 GCA_041940205.1 Alphaproteobacteria bacterium | reverse complement strand
CTGAAGGCGGGCCAGAGCCTGGACCACGAGAGCGCCGACAGCATCAGCCTCAACGTCACCGCCACCGATGGCGACGGCCTCACCCGTACCGAGACCTTCTCGGTCGCCGTCTCCGACGTCAACGAGGCCCCGGTCGACATCGCGCTGTCCGCCAGCACCGTCGCCGAGAACGCCGCAGGCGCCACCATCGGCACCCTGTCCACCAGCGACAGTGACGACGGCGACAGTGTCAGCTACGCGGTCGACGACAACCGCTTCGAGGTCGTCGCCGGCCAGCTTCGCCTGAAGGCGGGCCAGAGCCTGGACCACGAGAGCGCCGACAGCATCAGCCTCAACGTCACCGCCACCGACGGCGACGGCCTCACCCGTACCGAGACCTTCTCGGTCGCCGTCTCCGACGTCAACGAGGCCCCGGTCGACATCGCGCTGTCCGCCAGCACCGTCGCCGAGAACGCGTCGGGCGCCACCATCGGCACCCTGTCCACCAGCGACAATGACGACGGCGACAGCGTCAGCTACGCGGTCGACGACAACCGCTTCGAGGTCGTCGCCGGCCAGCTCCGCCTGAAGGCGGGCCAGAGCCTGGATCACGAGAGCGCCGACAGCATCAGCCTCAACGTCACCGCGACGGATTCAGGCGGGCTTACCCGCACCGAAACCTTCTCGGTCGCCGTCTCCGACGTCAACGAGGCCCCGGTCGACATCGCACTGTCCGCAAGCACCGTCGCCGAGAACGCGTCGGGCGCCACCATCGGCACCCTGTCCACAAGCGACAATGACGATGGCGACAGCGTCAGCTACGCGGTCGACGACAACCGCTTCGAGGTCGTCGCCGGCCAGCTCCGCCTGAAGGCGGGCCAGAGCCTGGACCACGAGAGCGCCGACAGCATCAGCCTCAACGTCACCGCGACGGATTCGGGCGGGCTTACCCGCACCGAGACCTTCTCGGTCGCCGTCTCCGACGTCAACGAGGCCCCGGTCGACATCGCGCTGTCCGCCAGCACCGTCGCCGAGAACGCCGCGGGCGCCACCATCGGCACCCTGTCCACCAGCGACAGTGACGACGGCGACAGCGTCAGCTACGCGGTCGACGACAACCGCTTCGAGGTCGTCGCCGGCCAGCTTCGCCTGAAGGCGGGCCAGAGCCTGGATCACGAGAGCGCCGACAGCATCAGCCTCAACGTCACCGCGACGGATTCGGGCGGACTTACCCGCACCGAGACCTACTCCATCACCGTCTCCGACGTCGCAGAAGGACCGACGAACCTCGACCTGCCGCGCTCGGGCGTCGCGGAAGGCGCCGCAAACGGGACCTCGGTCGGCACCGTCAGCGGCACCGATCCCGACGATGGCGACACGCTGAGCTACAGCCTGGTGGACAATGCCGGCGGGCGTTTCGCGATCAATTCGTCCACGGGCGAAGTGACGGTCGCGAACGGCCGCCTGCTCGACTTCGAGAGCGATTCCGCCCACAGCATCACCGTCCGCGTCACCGACAGCACCGGCCGGACCTACGACGAGAGTTTCGAGATCGGGGTCAACGAGGTCGCCGAGGTCGTCGACACCTACCATCAGGCCGTCAGCGATCTCGGCCCGGTAGGCTACTGGCGGCTTGCCGAAACGACCGGACATACGGCCGATGCCGAGTTCGGCGTGGACGGCACGTGGGTCAACAACACCGTCTATGACGACCGCAGCGATCCCTTCGCCGATATCGCCTCCGCGGCCAGCAATCTGGACGGGCACAACGACTATATCGAGATTCCCGACGATGCCGCCTGGCAGCTCCCCGACGGCTCGATCAGCCTGTGGATGTTCGCCGACCACACCGGCGGCAAGCAGGGGATCGCGTCGCGCGACGCCAGCGGCACCGACGAGCCGGGTCATCTGCGCATCCTGCAGGACGGGGACGACATCAAGGTCCGCATCCAGGGCACCAACGGAGGCACTCTCTCGGCCTCGAACGTGGTGACCGAGGGCGCCTGGCACCAGCTCACGGTGACCTGGGGCAGCAACGGTCTGGAAATCTGGATGAACGGCAGCCGGGTCGCCCACGACCCCTCGATCACGGAGGGCATCGATGGCAACCATGAACCCTGGGCCATCGGCGCCAATGCGGAATCGAGCAACACCGGCACCAACTCGAACCTCAAGGAGTTCTATGACGGGGTGATCTCCGAAGTGTCGATCTTCGATTCCCAGCTCGACAGCACCCAGATCAACACCCTGCGCGACGCGGGCGTGAACGGCACCGACCGGGACAGCCTGACCGCCGGCAACGACACCTACAACGGCGACGCCAACATCGACTATGTGCTCGGCGGCGACGGCGCGGACAGCATCGATGGCAACGACGGCAACGACCTGCTCTACGGCGGCAACGACGCGGACACGCTGATCGGCGACGGCGGCGACGACGTCCTGGCCGGCGACGGCGGGAACGACTCGCTCACCGGCGGTGCCGGCGCGGACAGCCTGTCCGGCGGCGCCGGCGACGACCAGCTCTCGGGCGGTGCGGGCGCCGACCTGATCGCCGGTGGCGCGGGCGTCGACCTCGCCGACTATGCCGGTTCCAGCGCGGCCGTGAACGTCAATCTGGCGGCCAGCACCGCCAGCGGTGGCGATGCCACGGGCGACACGCTGACCGGCATCGAGAACCTGCGGGGCTCGTCGCACAACGACACGCTCTCCGGCGACAACGACGACAATCTGCTCTTCGGCGAGGACGGCAACGATTTGTTCGAGGCCTTCGCCGGTGACGACAGCCTCTATGGCGGTGACGGCAGCGACACGTTCGTGTTCGGCGAGGGTGGTGGCGCCGACCATGTCTACGGCGGGGCCGGCGGCGGCTGGACCGACTCGGTCATGCTGGAGAACCCGGACGATTCCGATGTCGGCGCCGGCTGGACGCTGAACCTGACCTCGGGTTCGATCACCAGCAGTACGGCCAACGAACATGTCCTGAGCCAGGACGCCGCGGGCACGATCACGCTGGAAGACGGAAGCCAGCTGGCCTTCGAGAACATCGAACGGATCGAGTGGTAGCAGGGGGTTTCGGCGCCTCCGCCGTCAGGCGGCGATCAAGGGCCAACGCAAGCGAGCGGTGAACGGCTCGGGTTCCGGGTGAACTCGCCGACCCGGCGCCCCGTGCAACGGATAGAGATCAGCCGCCGCGCACGGAGAAGCACAAGGTACATCCGGGCGCGCCGGCGCTGCCGGCGGCTATGTGGATCCCGCCCGCGCCGGCTCTTCGATATCGGGGATTGGACGTCAGCCGGTTCCGAAAAGCGGCGCGCGTACCTCGCCGGCGGTCTCCGGCATGTCGGTGCTCTGGTCCGGCCAGGAGCAGCGGTTCATCGGCAGCCGAACCGTGATCGTCGTGCCCTCGCCCAGCGCGCTGACCACGGCGAGCGTGCCGTCATGCATCTCCACCATGCGCTTGGTCAGGGGCAGGCCGAGCCCCGTGCCTTCCTGCTTGCGGCTGAGCTGGCGGTCGAGCTGGGTGAACGGCGCAAGCGCCCTGGGAATGTCTTCCTCGGCGATGCCGACGCCGGTATCCGCGACCTGAAGCTTCAGGCCGCCGTCGCCGTCGTCGTTCACGGCCCGCAATTCGACCCGCCCGCCCTTGGGCGTGAACTTGATCGCATTGGTCATCAGGTTCACGAGGATCTGCATCATCTTGCGGCGATCCACGATCAGGGTCGGCGGATTGTCGATGATGCTTGTCGTCAGCGCCACGCCGCTTTCGTGCGCCCGGCTCTTCACCATCGTGACCGCCGAGTTGATCAGGCTGGGCAACTGCACCGTCTCCTCGGCCAGGTCCTCGCGACCGGCCTCGATCTTCGACAGGTCGAGAATGTCGTTGATCAGCCCCAGCAGATGGGTGGCGGAGACGTGAATGTCGTTGCCGTACTCGACATAGCGGTCCTGGCCCACCGGTCCCAGAAGCTGGTTCTTGATGATTTCCGAGAAACCGATCACGGCGTTCAGTGGTGTCCGCAGCTCGTGGCTCATGTTGGCGAGGAATTCGGACTTGGACCGGTTGGCGATCTCCGCGACCCGCTTGCTTTCGGTCAGGTCGTACATGTCGAGGGTATGTGCGGTGGTATCGAACACCAGACCCGCGATTCCCTTGCCACCTTTCGGGTCCGGCACGGTGAAACGCAGGATCTCGACCGTCCGGAAGGCGCCCGACGGCAACGTGAACTCGATCCGCTCCCGGGCATCTCCGTTGTGGCGCAGCACGTCGCGGTCGCCGGCGAGCAGGAACGTCGCCAGGGGCTCCTGCATGAGATCGCGGTCCCGGTTGCCGACAATCTCGGCGCCGGTCAGTTCGAACCACTCGACGAAGGCCGGGTTGACCGCCCGGTAGAATCCCTCTTCGGATTTCACGAAGGCCGGCGCGGGAAACCGCTCGAGCAGTTCGAACAGCAGGTTGCGGCCGCCGTCGCCGGTCGTCGCGTCGTTCCGTCCGGATCCCGTCGTACCGGAACCCGCCGCGTTGTTTTCCTTCGGTCTGGACAGGACGATATCGGCCGGCGTGACGCGACGTTCGATCCCGGAATTCCGCCGCTTGCGGCCGGCCCAGAGTGCGCCCGAGACACCGCCGGCCAGAAATCCGGCCCACAGTTCCCAGGACGATGCCAGCTCACCAAGCATGTAATATTCCGATGATATCCCCACTACTTATTGGGGTACTTCTTGTCATGCCTGCATTTTGCTTGGGAAGGCCTATAAAATGGTAAATGCAGACAGATAAAAATGGTCCGGACGCCGTAATCCGGAAATCGTTCCAAATGATCGGGCTTTGCGTGCGATGGCGCGGGGAAGCGGGCGCGCGATGCGGCGCCGGTACCTCTAAATCAGGTTGATCCGCATGCCGCACAGCACCACATGGTCGTCGCCATGCGGCAGTCCGCGCTCCGCGGCCGCCGAAAGCACGGCGCCGCGATCCTGCGGCAGGACGTCGAGAGCGGCGAGGCCGAGGCCGCGACCGTCGCTGTCGGGGACAAAACGCAAGGTGGCGTTGTCGAAGGCCAGCTGCGGTGTCCCGTCCGCCCGCCGTACCAGCGGCCGGCCGAAGACCGTGCTCCAGCGCGCGGCCACCGCCTCGGGATCGTCAGCCTGGATGGCGACGCCCGCGAGGGCCTGCACCCTGTCGGTGCGGACATGGGTCCGCCAGTCCGGACCGGCCCATTTCCAGTCCGCCAGTTCCTGGTGCCAGTCCGCGAGCGGCAGCATCGTGTCGATGGAAACGATCGCGCCCGGCAGATCCGCGGGATGGAAATGCGTCGCCACGCAGTCGGCCTCGTCGTGCCGCCATACGGTCCGCACGCCGAGTCCCTCGATGCGTGCCCGTTCGGCCGCGGCATCGGCGCACTGGAAGAGCAGCATGTAGCCGCCATCGCCGCCGCGCCGTTCGAGATAGCGTCCCGCGGTGGTCCCCTCCTCGACCGGGGCAACGACCTCGATCAGGGTGCCGTTGAGCGGCATCAGCGCATTCTCGAGGCCGAAGGCGCCGACACCGGGGTCGTTGAAGCAGACCTCGAGGCCCAGCACGCCGCACAGGTCGGCGACGACGGGATCGAGCTTGCCGGCGACGAAGGCAAACTGGCGCAGGCGCATGAAGGTCCTCCCGGTGCATGACGCGGTATCCGGCTCCCTTCATGCCGCAATCGGGCGCGCGCGTCACGCGGCGACGGGCCGCGCCCGGCGGGCAAGCCGGCCCTGCCACAGCCCGGCCGCGCCGGCCGCCAGCGCGGCGAGCACGAACCAGGCGGGCACCCAGAAGGCGGCCTCCGCATCGCCGCCGGTCGCAAAGCCGCTCAGGTTGGCGACCAGCCCGGCAAGCGCCGCACCCAGCGCCAGTCCCGTCTGCTGCACCGTGGCGACGGACGAGGCGGCGATATCGGCCTCCTCCCGCGGTGCGGCCGACATGACGCCCTGGGCGACGAAGGCCCAGCAGCAACCGATGCCCGCGCCCATGATCACGATCGCCGCCTGTACCGCCGGCAGGGCGCCGCCGGGCAGGACATGCGCCAGTCCGGCAAGACCCGCGGCCATCGCCAGCGGACCCGCGACGCTCAGCCGTCCGCTCCAGCGCGCCGCCGCCAGGCCCGAGACCGCGACCGCCAGTACCGTCCAGGCCATCGAGCCGCCGGCCACCATGTAGCCTGCCGGCAACGGCGCCAGGCCGTGCAGCCGCTGCAACAGGGCCGGGCCGTATATCGACAGCGGCGCGAAGCTGATCGACAACAGCAGGGCGAGCCACAACCCGGTGCCGCCGGCGTCTCGCAGGCTGAAGGCCGCCCGCGGCAGCAGCGGGTTCGCGCTCTGCCGGTCGCGTTGCAGGAGCACCGCCAGACCGCCGACGGCCAGCACGATCAGGCCGGCGCGCAGGCCTGCCGACGCGGCGATGGCGGCGACCGACAGGGCGGCGATCGCGCAGATCACCAGGGCGAGGCGGGCCAACGGCAGCGGCGGTCGCGATTCAGGCCCGCCGGGCGGCCTCTCCGGCGAGACCGGGAAGGCCCGAAGGCCCAGCACGGCCAGCAGGCCGGCGAGGCCGGCCACGGCCCAGAAGGCGCCGCGCCAGTCGCCGGCCTGGGCGAACAGGCCGCCCAGCAGCGGGCCGAACAGCACCGAGACGCTCCAGATCCCGGCGAGCAGCGCGAAGACCCGGGGCCAGGCCGCTTCGGGAAAAACCCGCCGGACCAGTACGTAGGAAACCGCCGACAGCAGGCCGCCGCCGAAGCCCTGGACCAGGCGGCCCGCGATGAAGGCGGTCATTGAGGGCGAAAGCGCGCACAGCAGGGATCCGGCGCAGAACAGGGCGGCCCCCAGGCAGAAGGCGCGGCCCGGCCCGGCAAGGGCGGTCAGCAGGCCGGCGCATGTCGCGGCCACGATGGAGGAGGCCAGGAAAGCGGTGGTCGGCCAGCTCAGCAGCGCGGCGCCGCCGACCTCCGCCACGATGCTCGGCAGCACCGTGGCAACGAGAAGGACATTCATCGAGTGCAGCAGGATGCCGCCCAGCATGACCGCCAGCGGTCCCAGCCGCCCCGATCGCAACAATGTCTGCCAGCCGCCAGCCGCCTCGGCGAAATCCGTCTCCGGTGTCATCGTCAAACCTATTAATAAAGAAAAACCTTTATAAATATGCGAGCTGCGACAGACCCTGGCAAGCCCCTTGGGGGAAAATCTCCCCACCCCGGGCCGCGGGACGGTCGCCAGCCGCGGCATGAAACGCGTACACTCGGCGCAATCCCCGGGCCGTTTCCGGCCCGCCCTTCCTGGAGCGCGCATCGATGGACTTCGGCTGTTTCTATTTTCCCACCGACTACGGCATGGACGTCGCGGAACTCGCGCAGGCGATGGAGAGCCGCGGCCTGGAATCGCTCTTTCTGTGTGAGCACACCCATATTCCCTCCAGCCGGCGCACGCCGTTCCCGGCCGGCGGCGATCTGCCCAGGCGCTATGTCCACACGCACGATCCCCTGGTCGGTCTCTCCTTCGCGGCCGCCGCGACGAAGCGGCTGAAGCTGGGCACCGGAATCTGTCTGCTGCCGCAGCGCGATCCCATCGTCACCGCCAAGGCGATCGCCAGCCTCGACTGCATGTCCGGCGGGCGCTTCGTGTTCGGCGTGGGCGGCGGCTGGAACCGCGAGGAAATGGAAAGCCACGGCGTCGACTATGCCAGCCGTTTCCGCCGGCTCGAGGAACATGTCCAGGTGATGAAGGCGCTGTGGACCGAGGAGGAAGCGCAGTTCGAGGGCGAGTTCGTCAGGCTCGAACCGTCCTGGAGCTATCCCAAGCCGCAGCAGCAGCCGCATCCGCCGATCCTGCTGGGCGGCGAGACCGACCACACGCTGCGCCGCGTGGTGCGGTTCTGCGACGGCTGGTTTCCGAGAGCGAGCCACGGCTTTTCCGCCGCCGACGGCATGGCGCGGCTGGAACGGGTCGCGGCGGAGGCCGGACGCGCGCGCGACACGCTGCAGGTCACGGTCTTCAGGGCGCCGGCCGACGAAGCGGCCCTGGCGGAAATGCGGGAGGCCGGAGTGGACCGGGTGCTGCTGGAAATTCCCGATGCCGGCCGCGACGAGATCCTGCCGCTGCTCGACCGGTACGCCGCGCTTTCCGCATGAGTCCCGGGCCCGCAACGGCCGACGCGGCGGGACCGCCCGCGATCGACGGTTTCGATTTGCGGGCGGTCCCGGCGGACTTCGTCGCCGATCCCTACCGGTATCTCGCGGCCCTGCGCGCGGCCTCGCCGGTCTATCGCAATCCCGACGGCAGCCATCTTCTGACCCGCTACGAAGACTGCGTCGGCGTCTATCGCGATCCGGCGCTGTGGAGTTCGGACAAGAGGATCGAGTTCCGGCCGCGTTTCGGCGACAGTCCGCTCTACGAACATCACACGACATCGGTGGTGTTCACCGATCCGCCGGACCATACGCGCATCCGCGGCCTGTTCCAGGCCGCCTTTACGCGACGCGCGCTGGAAACCCTGCGCCCGAGGATCGCGGCGCTGATCGAGCAGTATCTCGACGCGTTCGAGGATCGCGGCACGATGGACGTGGTGGAGGACTTCTCCTTCAAGCTGCCGATCGAGGTGGTCTGCGTGATGCTGGGCGTGCCGCCGGAAGACCGCACGCTGATCCGGGACTGGGCGGTCGCGATCCTGACCGCGCTGGAACCGTCGCTGGATTCCGAGCAACTCGAACACGGCAACCGCTCGGTGGAGGACTTCAAGGCCTATCTGCGCGGCCTGATCGCGCATCGCCGGGCCCATCCGGCCGAAGGCGACAGCGGCGAGATCCTGGGCGCGCTGATGCAGGCGGAGCAGGACGGCCGTTCGCTGAGCGAACTCGAACTGCTGCACCAGTGCATCTTCATGCTGAATGCCGGCCACGAGACCTCGACCAACATGATCTCGCACGGCGTGCACGAAATGCTGCGGCGGCCCGACGAGATCGCCCGGCTGCGCGCGGACCCCGGCCTGATCGACAGCGCGGTTGAGGAGATCCTGCGCTACCAGGCGCCGATCCAGATCAACAACAGGCGCGCCACGCGGGACTGCGAGGTCGGCGGCGTTGCCCTTCCGGCAGGCAGCACGGTGCACCTGATGCTGGGCGGGGCCAATCGCGATCCGGCCCAGTTCGAGGATCCCGACCGGTTCGACATCGCCCGCCGGCCGAACCGGCATCTCAGCTTCGGCCTCGGCATCCACATCTGCGCCGGCAACTCGCTGGCCCGCATCGAGGCCGCGATCGCCTTCGAGCGGCTGTTCGCCCGGTTTCCGACGCTGCAGCTCGCCGGCCCGGCGAGGCTGGCGCAGCGGATCCGCTTCCGCGAGATCACCAGCCTGCCGGTTGCCTGCTGAAAGGCCGGCATCCGCGCCCGGGCGCGGCCCCCGGACCGCCGTGGCGGCTACCGGCCGGTGAAGACCGGGCTGCGCTTCTCGTTGAAGGCGGCGACGCCCTCGCGATAATCCTCCCGGCGGGCGCACTCCGCGAACATCTCGGCTTCCATCTGCAACTGCGCCTCGAACTCGTTCTCCAGGCTGCGATACATCAGTTTCTTCGCATTGCCGTAGACGAAGGTCGGCCCGTTCGCCAGCCGGTCGACGAGCTTGCCGCATTCCTCGTCCAGCGCGGCCTCGGGCACGACGAAATTGACGAGACCCATGTCCGCCATCTGCTGCGCCGTGTAGCGGTCGCCCAGCAGCGTCATCTCCATGGTGCGCTTGATGCCGATGGCGCGCGGCAGATGGAAGCTGGACGAGCCGTCGGGCGTGGTGCCGATATGGCAGTAGGCCAGGGTGAAGAACGAGGAATCCGCCGCGATCACGAGATCGCAGGCCGCGGCCATCGAGACCCCCGCCCCGGCGGCCGCGCCGCGCACCTTGGCGACGACCGGCTTGGGCATGCGCCGCATGGAGAACATGATCGGATGCAGGTCGTGGATCCGGTTGACGAAATAGGCCTGCACCTCGTCGCCTTCATGCGTCTTGAGATAGTCGTGCATGTTCTTCACGTCGCCGCCGGCCATGAAGTGATCGCCTTCGCCCTGCAGCACGACGCAGCGCACGGCATCGTCGTATTCGACCTGATGCAGCGCATCGCGCAGCATCGAGCGCATCTCCATCGACAGGGCGTTGCGCGCACCGGGACGGTTCATCGTCAGCGTGGCGACGGCGCCGTCGATGCTGAGTTCGAGATCGGCCATGTTCCTATCCTCCCTAAACAGGCCCGGACGGCGCGCCCGCTGCGCGCCCCCGGACGTCCGGTCTACGCAACTGCCGCCGGCTTGAAAAGCGGTTCCGCCGCGACGGCCGCCGGCACCGCGTTTACCCGCAGGAAGGCAAATGCCTGTATACAGACCGTCGGGGCCCACGCGGCGCCTGGGGCAAGACAGAGTGGCAAGACGATGAGCAAGAGGGTGCTCGTGGTCGAGGACAACGCGTTCCTCGCAAAGATGTATCGCAGCCTGCTGAAGCGGATGGAACTCGACCACGTGGTGGCCGAAACCGGCCAGCAGGCGATCGACCTGGCGGCGGAATCGCCGCCGGACCTGGTGATCATGGATATCGTCCTGCCGGATCGTTCCGGCATCGACACGACCCGGGACCTGCGCCTGCTGCCGGGCCTGGAAACCGTGCCGGTGATCGCGGTCTCGACCCAGGACGAGCAGGAGGCGATCGACCACAGCGAGGGCGTCACCTTCAATGCCCGTCTCACCAAGCCGGTACAGCTCGACACCCTGCGCGGCGTGATCAGCGAGTTTCTCTGATCGACGGTCCAGTCGCCGCCGGAAACCCGCTAAGCTGATCGCGATCGGTACGCCGGTCGCCCCTCCCGTTCCCATCGACCGGCCCGTCCATTCGCCATGCAAAAACTCCTGATCGCCAATCGCGGCGAGATCGCCCTTCGTATCGCCCGCACCGCCGAGGAACTCGGCCTGGCCACGGTTGCCGTTCACGCCGAGGACGACGCGGCCAGCCTGCATGTCCGGGCGGCGGCCGAATCCGTCTGCCTGCCCGGGGTCGGACCGGCGGCCTATCTCGACATCGAAGCCGTCCTGGCCGCCGCCGGGGACAGCGGCTGCGACGGCCTGCATCCGGGCTACGGTTTCCTTTCGGAAAATCCGGCGCTGGCCCGGGCCTGTGCCGGAGCCGGGGTGACCTTCGTCGGCCCTGCCCCCGAGGCGCTCGAACGGCTGGGCGACAAGCTGGTCGCCCGGGCCCTGGCCGCGGAGCTCGACATCCCGCTGCTGCGCGGCACCAGCGGGCCCACCGACCTTGCCGCCGCCCGGAACTTCCTCGCCTCGCTCGGCTCCGGCGGCGCGGTCATGATCAAGGCAGTCGCCGGCGGCGGCGGCCGCGGCATGCGCCCCGTCGAGAACCCGGGCGACCTCGAGGAGGCCCTCGAGCGCTGCCGTTCCGAGGCCGCCCAGGCATTCGGCAACGGCGATGTCTACCTGGAGGAGTTCCTGCCGCGCGCCCGGCATG
The DNA here is from genome assembly GCA_041940205.1 of Alphaproteobacteria bacterium. Taxonomy (GTDB): domain Bacteria; phylum Pseudomonadota; class Alphaproteobacteria; genus JBGTSP01. The sequence continues at coordinate 9,560 of JBGTSP010000050.1, read as the reverse complement.
TCGAGGTGCAGATCCTGGGCGATGCCTCGGGCGCGGTGGCGGTCCTGGGCGATCGCGACTGCAGCCTGCAACGCCGCCACCAGAAGATCCTGGAAATCGCGCCCGCACCCGCGCTGCCGGAGGCGGTGCGCGGGCAGATCGCCGATGCCGCCCGGCGCCTGGGCGACGCCGTGGGCTATCGCGGCGCCGGAACGGTGGAGTTTCTGCTGGGCGCCGACGGCCGTTTCGCCTTCATCGAGGCCAATCCCCGCCTGCAGGTCGAACACACGGTGACGGAGGCGGTCTGCGGGCTCGACATCGTCGCCCTGCAGCTCGCGGTCGCCGACGGCGCCCGCCTGGCCGATCTCGGTCTGGCGGCCGACCGGGTGCCCGAAGCCCGCGGCATCGCCGTCCAGGCGCGGATCAACATGGAAACCATGACGCCCGATGGCGAGGCCCGGCCCGCCGGCGGCGAGATCCGCCTGTTCGAACCGCCCACCGGACCCGGCGTGCGTGTGGACACGTTCGGCTATGCCGGCTACCGCACCTCGCCGCGCTACGATTCCCTGCTGGCCAAGGTGATCGTGCATGCCGGCGGCAACGATCTTGCCCGGGCACTCGACAAGACCGCCCGGGCGCTCAGGCAGTTCCGCATCGCCGGCATCGCCACCAACCGGGACTTCCTGCAGGCCCTGCTGGCCCGCGAGGAAGTTCGCACCGGCGCCTGGCATACCGGCCTGATCGGTGCGCTGGCCGCCGATCTCGCCGCCGGAGCCGGCAACGGCGGGGACTGGCTGGCAGGCTCCGGGCCGACCGGCGGCGGTGCGGGCGAGCGCGCCGGCGCCCGGGTCGATGCCAGGGATCCGCTGGCGGTCCTGCAGCACGGCAGGCGGGAGGACGCGGGCCGCGAGCCCGACACGGCCGCCGCGGCGGAGGAGGACGGGCTGCGCGCGGTCCGGGCGCCGATGCAGGGCACCGTGGTCAGCTTCGCCGTCGCTCCAGGCGAGACCGTGCGGCCGGGCCAGCTCCTGGCGGTCATGGAAGCGATGAAGATGGAGCACACGATCGAGGCGCCGGTCGGCGGAATTGTCCGGCTTCTCCATGCCGAGGCGGGCGAGGCGGTCTACCAGGACGGCCTGCTGCTGGGTATCGAGGAGACCGAGACCGTCGGGGCCGAGGAGGCCGTCGCGGAAGAGATCGACCTGGACCATGTCCGTCCCGATCTTGCGGCGGTGCTCGAGCGCCGCGGCTTCGGGCTGGACGACAACCGGCCGGACGCGGTGGCCCGCCGCCGGCGGACCAACCAGCGCACGGCGCGGGAGAATATCGCCGACCTGTGCGATCCCGACAGCTTCATCGAATACGGCTCCGCCGTGATCGCGGCCCGGCGCACGCGCACGCCGGTCGAGGAACTGATCCGCAAGACCCCGGCCGACGGCCTGGTTGCGGGGATCGGCACGGTCAACGCCGCGTTGCTGCCCGACGCCGACACCCGCTGCATGGTGTTGTCCTACGACTACACCGTCCTGGCCGGCACCCAGGGCAAGAAGAACCACGACAAGAAGGACCGGATGTTCGTGCTGGCCGAGCAATGGCGGCTGCCGGTGGTGTTCTTCACCGAGGGCGGCGGCGGCCGGCCCGGCGACACGGACGCGCTCGGCGTCGCCGGCCTGTCGACACCGGCCTTCCACCTGTTCGGCAGGCTGAGCGGCAATGCGCCGCTGGTCGGCATCGCTTCGGGACGCTGTTTTGCCGGCAACGCGGCGCTGCTGGGCACCTGCGACGTCGTCATCGCCACCGCGGACGCCACCATCGGCATGGGCGGGCCGGCGATGATCGAGGGCGGCGGACTCGGCGTCTACCGGCCGGAGGAGGTCGGGCCGATGTCGGTGATGCGCGCCAACGGCGTGGTCGACATCGCGGTCGAGGACGAGGCCGAGGCGGTCGACGCGGCCCGGCGCTACCTGTCCTATTTCCAGGGCGCGCTGCCGGTGTGGGAGTGCGCCGATCAGCGCCGGTTGCGCAATGTGGTGCCGGAGAACCGGCTCCGGGTCTACGAGATCCGCGACGTCATCGACCTGCTGGCCGATTCCGGCTCCGTGCTCGAGCTACGCCGCGATTTCGGCGTGGGCATGGTCACGGCGCTGATCCGCATCGAGGGCCGGCCGATGGGCGTGATCGCCAACAATCCCAAGCACCTGGGCGGCGCCATCGACAGCGAGGCCGCGGACAAGGCCGCACGCTTCATGCAGCTCTGCGACGCCTACGACCTGCCCATCCTTTCGCTCTGCGATACCCCCGGCAACATGGTCGGCCCGGAAGTGGAGAAGACGGCGATCGTCCGGCACTGCTGCCGCCTGTTCGTGATCGGCGCCAACATCACCGTGCCGATCTTCACGGTGATCACCCGCAAGGGCTACGGGCTGGGCGCCCAGGCGATGGCCGGCGGCGGCTTTCACGCGCCGATGTTCACGATCGCCTGGCCGACCGGCGAATTCGGCGGCATGGGCCTGGAAGGCTACGTCAAGCTGGGCTTCCGCAACGAACTGGCGGCGATCGAGGATCCCGAGGAACGCATGGCCGCCTACGAGAAGATGGTGGCGCAGGCCTACGAGAACGGCAGCGCCCTGAACATGGCCTCGTTCTTCGAGATCGACGAGGTCATCGATCCGGCGGAAACCCGCGCCTGGATCGCGCGCGGCCTGCGCTCGACCCCGCCGCCGCCCCCGCGCAGCGGCAAGAAGCGGCCCTGGATCGACGTCTGGTAAGGCACGCCGCGGCCAGATCCCCTACTTCGGGACCGCCCGCACCCCCTCGGCATCCGGGGCGGCCGCGATGCTCATCCGCCGTCCGCTTCGATCCGGGCCTGCAGGCGACGCATCCCGGAGAGCCAGCGTTCCAGGTCCTTGGTCTTGAAGTCCATCCAGGTCTGCGCGATCTCGTCGGTCAGGATCAGGAAGCGCTCGTTCTCCACCGCCTCGATCACCATGTCCGCGACTTCCTCGGGCTCGCGGATCGGTCCCGCCGCGTGACGCGCGAACGGCGAACTGGTGTCGCCGAGCATCGGCGTACGCACGCCCAGCGGCGCCAGCAGCGAGGTGCGCACGCCCTTGTCGTGGTAGGTCACCGACATCCACTCGGCCAGCCCGACGACGGCATGCTTGGTCACCGCGTAGGGCAGGTTGCCGTGCGAGGTCAGGATCCCCGCCATCGACGCGGTATGCACGAAGTAGCCCGATCCGCGTTCCAGCATGCCCGGCAGCAGACGGCGGATCGCGTGCACGTGCCCCATCAGGTTGACCTGCCATTGCGTGTCCCACACCGACAGGTCCGTCGACAGCGGATCGCTGCCGCTGGCGATGGCGGCGTTGGCGAAGAACAGGTCGATGTCCCCGAAGGCCTGTTCGGCGGTGTCGACGAGACGGTCGATCCCGGCCGCATCGCCGACATCGCAAGCGACGGCAATGCCGCCGATGTCTCCGGCCACCGCACGGGCGCCGGTCTCGTTCAGGTCGGCGACAACCACCCTGGCGCCACGGGCCGCGAAGGCGCGCGCCGACGCCGCGCCGATCCCGCTTGCTCCACCCGTGACCACCGCCACCTTGCCGGCCAGTTCCATGCCGTGTCCTCCCGCGGGACATGGTCCGCCACCGCCACCGGCAGGTCAATCGAGGTCGGGTTCCGCTGGCCCCGGAAGGCAGGGCGGTCGACCGTTCAGTCTGCAGACGGGGGGAAGCGGATGACGGCCACGGCCGTCCGCCCGCCGTCGGCATAGTCGAGACTGTCGAAGCTGATCACCCGGGCGAGCCGGATGCCGCGCCCGTTCGGACCCGTCGCCGCGGGCGCATCGTCGTCGAGATAGCGGCGATAATCGAACCCTTCGCCCTCGTCGCTGACCGTGAAGCGGACGCCCGCCTCCGTGACCGCGAAGCTCACGGTCGCCAGGCGGCCGGCATAGGGCCGCCGGCTCAGGCGGCGCTCGATCTCCCCGGCCAGCCGTCCCTCGCGGATCAGGTCGGCTTTCTCGTCGTGTCCGATCCCGAGATTGCCGTGCTCGACGGCATTCGCCATCAGCTCCAGCATGCCGACGGCCGCATCGTCGGGGCACGGGCAGGAGCGCGAGAGCATGGTCGAGAGGTTTCGGGCCTGTTCCATCGTCCGCAGTTCGAAGACGCCCTGGACAAGGCGACCGACCGCCGATTCCCGGTCATGCGTCTCGGCGATGAAATCCCGCCGCTCGGCAGCCTCCCGGCACAGGTCACGGGCGAGGCGGACCAGTTCCTCGACCGGACAGGGCAGCCGAAGGACGTGCACATGGTCGTTGCGCAACGACGCCAGCCGGTCCGCATCGCTGTGGCCGCCGCTTTCGGCCAGCACGATGGTCTCGAGAAACCGTTCCGAACGCGACCGCACGAGCGCGTCGACCGCGGCCCGGTCCGGCGCCTCCTCGCGCAGCGCGACAACGGCGATGCAGTCGTCGCGATCCACGTCGCCGTCGCCGTCGACTTCGGACCGCAGGACGATCGGGGCATCCACGTTCTCCAGCAGGGGCGAGGCGCACAGGGCATCGCCGAGATCGTCCGGCAGGCTGTAGGCGCGGATGGCGATGGGTGCGCTCATGACCGCCCTGCCCGGGCATGATCCTGGATGCAGACCACGGTCAGATCGTCCTTCAGGGCGCCGCTGGCGTGGCGATGCAGGGCGTCGACGACGGTATCGACCAGACCGACGCCGGGAACCCGTCCGCGTTCGCGGTCGATAAGGGCGACCAGGCCCTCGACGTCGAGCATCGCGCCATCCGCGTCCACGGTTTCGATCACCACATCGCTGTAAGCGAACAGCCGCGTGCCGGACGGCAGGGCGACGTCGCGATCCTCGTATCGAACCGTCGAGGAGATCCCCAGCGGCAGACCCCGGGTCTCGCAGACCCGCACCGGCGAGGCGCCGTCCTCGGGAACCAGCAGGAAGGGTGGCGCACCCGCCGCGGCGTAACGGAAGCGGCGCGCGGCAACATCCACGAATCCCAGCAGCATGGTGGCGAACTGCCCGGTTCGCAGGACACGGCGGAGATGGCGGTTGAGTTGACCGAGGATCTCCGAGGGCGGGCATCCCAGGTCCGTCGACTGGCTGATCAGCGTGTGCAGCCGGAAGGTATTGAGCGCCGCCGCCACGCCGTGACCGGAGAAGTCCGCCAGGTAGAGACCGAAGCAGCCCTCGCCGGCAGGGAACAGGCCCCAGACATCGCCGCCCAGTTCCGAGGACGGATCGAAACGACAGGCGACGCGATAGCCATGGTTCCGCTCGATCGCCGCCAGATCGTCCGCGCTGGGGCAGATCTCCATCTGCATGTCGCGGGCATCGGCGAGTTCGCGGGTCATGCGCGCCCTGTAGGTCTCGAGCTCGCTGTACAGCGCCTGGCTGGACAGATGGGCCCGGACGCGCGAGATGAACTCGATCTGGTTGATCGGTTTCGAGACCATGTCGCTGGCCCCGGCCTCGAAGGCGAGCCGGATCGCGTCGTTCTCGCCCCGGGCCGACTGGATCAGCACCGGCAGGGCCAGGGTATCATTGCGGGCACGCAGGCGCCGGCAGACCTCGAAGCCGTCCATGCCCGGCATCATCAGGTCGAGGATGATCAGGTCGGGTTTTGCGCGGTCGACCTCCTCCAGCGCTTTCGCGCCGTTCTCGGCCTGCACCACGTTCGCGAATCCCGCCGATCGCAGGAAGGCGGCAATCAGCATGCGGGCGGACGGCGTATCGTCCACCACCAGGATGCGCGCGTCCGACAGGTCCATCGGCCCGGCAGCCGGCGCGGCCTGCCGTTCCGCCGACTGTCCCTCGCCCGGATCGTTCCGCACGGCGCTGTCGAGCACGGCCATCGGATGGCGGTCGGGGTCAGCCGGTGACGGCGAGAACCTGCCCGAAGTCGGTCAGTTCGAGCATGCGACGGACCTGGTTTCGCGCGTTGTGCAGCTCCAGGCTCCAGCCGCCCTTCTCGCTCGCCTCGCTGGCGATCACCAACATGCCGAGCCCCGCGGAATCGATGGCTTCGAGACCGCCGAGATCGAACACGCAATGCTGCGGCCTGGCGGCGTCGGTGGCGTTGATGATTTCCCGGAACCGGTCGTGATCGGAAAATTCGAGGCGACCCTCGAGATAGAAGGCGAGCCGCTCTTCCGTGTCTTCCCTGCGATAGTGCATCTTCAGCGTCTCCCGATCAGAACAGTTCGATGTCGTCGTCTTTGGCCCGCCCGTCCGATGCGCGGCCGTCCGGCTGCTCCGTGCCGAACATCGAGTCCGAGAAGCGTTCGCGGACCTCGCCCAGCGAGCGTTCCGATATCAGCCGGCGCAGCCATTCCTCGTCCACCGCGACCTCGCCGATCTCCTCGCCCGCCTCGTCCCGGGTGCGCTCGCCCAATGCCTGCGACAGCAGGACATTCTCGTCGAGCGACTGGCGGACATTGTCGAGCTGCTGCTTCATGCGGTCCTGGAACTGCATCTGCGTGATGACGACGCCGACATCCTCGGAGACCTGCCGGGCGACATCGCTGGAGCACCTGAGAGCCGCGGTGAACTCCTCGTTCTTGGCGACGACACCCCGCATCATCTGGTCGATCCGGTCCTTGATCAGGATGTTCTCGGACATGTCGATGTTCGAGACCTCCTTCAGGGCGACGTGGCTGCTGCGGATGCCGCTGGCCACCGCGTCGATCTCGACTCGCATGCGTTCCGCCAGGTCGTTGATCGACTTCGACAGAACCTGGACCTCGCCGGCAACGACCGCGAAGCCGCGACCCGCCTCGCCGGCGCGGGCCGCCTCGATCAGGGCGTTGAGCGACAGCAGGTTGGTCTGCTTGTTGATCGCCTCGATGTCGCCGATCATGTGCTCGACCTTGCCGACGTCGTTCATCACGTCGTCCAGGGCGTAAACCATCTGCACACCGCTCTTCGAGGTATCGACCACCTTGTCGATGGTGACGGCCAGGTTCCGGTCGATCGCCGAGATCACCTCGTCGACCGACAGGGTCTCCCCGTCCACCTCGATGGTCCGGTGCTCGCGGGTCAGCTCCTCGATCTGGTTCGACTGCTCGAGGGCCAGCCGCGCGAGGTTCTGGAACCGCTCGGACATCGTGCCCGTGGCGTTCTCGACCAGGTCGGAAACCTGCTCGATCTCGCTGCCGAGCGCCCGCAGGGCCTTTTCCTGGGTGGCCGAGAGGCCGAGCCACCGGCTCAGAAGCTCGATGGTCCGGGCGTGTCGTTCGTCGTCCCTCGCGACGTCCCGCGGGGGAGCCGGCGCAACCGGATCGCCGCCGGCCGGCGGCATCGAGGCCGCATCCTGCGCCTCGTCCCCGGACGGTTCGGGGGGAAGGGATCTGATCTTCGGGGAGCCAAACATCTGGTGCCTCGGTCCTTAGACTCGAACGGCGCGAACGGCGGAAGTTCCGACCGCCCGCACTATCGCGTCGGGAATTTTCAAAAGCGTTAACTGTCGGTCCACGGCGCCCCGTTCGTGCGCCGCGCGGGGCATTCCGTAAACCACGCAACTGCGCTCGTCCTGGCCGATGGTGACCGCGCCGGCGGCACGCATCGCGGCCAGCCCCTCGGCGCCGTCCCGGCCCATGCCGGTGAGAATGACGCCGATGCCGTTTCCCGCGGCTTCGGCGGCAAACGAGTGGAAGAGCACGTCGACCGACGGCCGGTGACCCGAGATTTCGGGGCCGTCGTCGAGTTCACAGACGAAGTTGGCGCCGTGACGGCGCAGGCGCAGGTGACGACCGCCCGGCGCCAGGTAGGCATGGCCCGGCAGCGCCCGCTGGCCGGACCGGGCTTCGCTCACGCGCAGCGGACTGTGCTCGTCGAGCCGGCGTGCGAAGGAAGTGGTGAACTTGGCCGGCATGTGCTGCGAGATCAGGATCGCCGGACTGTCGGGCGGCAGGACCGACAAAACCGCCCTGATCGCTTCCACCCCGCCGGTCGAGGCGCCGATCGCGACCACCGTCTCGGTGGCGCGGATGCCCGCGGAACCCAGCACGGCCGCCCCGGTTTTCGGACCGCCGGACGGGCGCTGTCGCACCCGCACGCGGCTCGCCGTCTTGATCTTTCCGACAATCTCCCGCTGCTTGGCCCGCAATCCGTCTTCCAGGCCGATGCCGGGCTTGGCGACGAAATCGACCGCACCCAGTTCCAGGGCCTCGATCGTCGCCGCCGCGCCCTCCCGGGTCAGCGACGAGATCATCACGACCGGCATCGGCCGCAGGCTCATGATCTTCTGCAGGAAGGTCAGGCCGTCCATGCGCGGCATCTCGATGTCGAGGGTGACGACGTCGGGGTTGGTCCGGCGGATCAGTTCCCGCGCGGAATAGGGGTCGCGCGCGGTGCCGACGACCGAGATCCCGGGATCCTCGTTCAGCATGCCCGAAAGGACCTGCCGCATCAGGGCGGAATCGTCGACCACCGCGACCCGGACCGGCGCGGCGCTCACGGCCGGCACGCCCTGTCCGGGATCATGCCGAACCCGCCGTGACGAGCCTCTGCGGTCGGGCGGCGAGGACGGGTGAACACGGTCATCGTCCCTCTTCACTCGAACAGCTCGATCGGTCCGGCGAACGGCGCCTTGTTCAGGCTGGTCTGGTAGGCCTCCTCCCGCTCCAGGAGCTGGCGATCCTCGATCCGGCGCAGCAGCAGGCGTCTGACCTTTCCGGTTGCCGGGAAGAAGTGGATCCGGCGGGGATTGCTGCCGCCGAGATCGCTGGCCACGGCCTGCAGGCTCTCGGCCCGCAGGAAACGGTCGATGAACGCGCAGTTGCGCTCGCCGATCGGGGTCAGGCCGCGGGCGACATGGGCCCCGCCGAACAGCTTGATTTCCAGCCGCTCGCGCACCGCTCCCCGCTTGACCAGATCGTTGATCAGGATCTCCATCGCATGGTTGCCGTAGCGCATGCCGCCGCCGGTGGCGCCGAGACTGCCGCCCCGGCTTTCGGGCAGCATGAAGTGGTTCATGCCGCCGATCCCGATCCGGGGATCGCGGATGCAGGCGGCGATGCAGGACCCCAGGACGGTCACGAGCATCTCGTTCCGGTCGCCCGAGACATAGTGCTCGCCCGGCAGGACCCGCACCGCCGTCATGCCGAACTTGACGTCGAAATATTTCTTGCGCGCCTTCTCGACCGCGGCCGGAAAGGCCTTGCTGCGCCGGCGCTCGCCGGGCGGAACGGGCGCCTCGGGCTGCCGCAGCGCCGCGGCATCGGGCAGGGCGCTCACGATCCCGCCTTCCGGTAGATCGTGCGGCCGACGGTTTCCAGGCCCGGCAGGTTGCCGAGCAGGGATTCCGAATGGCCGAGATAGAGATGACCGCCGGGCTTGAGCCGCTCGACGAAGCGGCCGACAAGGGCCTGCTTGTCCTCGGGGCTGAAATAGATCTCGTAGTGGCCGCCGGGACGCAGGTCGACCCGTGTGTTCGGGGTCCACCACTTGGCGAGCCCATCCGCCGATGCCCAAAGGTCGAAAGCCCGCTGACGGGGCACCGGCACGTCCACGCTGAACTCGAAGAACAGCAGGTCGTAGGCCGCTTGCCAGTCCGC
>JBGTSP010000049.1:0-21111 GCA_041940205.1 Alphaproteobacteria bacterium | reverse complement strand
CCGGACTTCTCGAAGTACACCGAGGCGTCGCGGCAGATCATGGCGATCCTGCGCAGCTACACGCCGGTGGTGGAGCCGCTCTCGCTGGACGAGGCGTTCCTCGATCTTGCCGGCACGACCCGCCTGCACGGCCGCTCGCCGGCGCGAACCCTGGCCCTGATCTGCGCGCGGATCGAGAACGAGATCGGCGTGAGCGCCTCGGTCGGCCTGTCCTTCAACAAGTTCCTGGCCAAGGTCGCCTCCGATCTCGACAAGCCCCGGGGGTTCGCGATCATCGGCCGCGGCGACGTCGAGGGGTTTCTTGCCCGCCAGCCGGTCAGCGTGATCTGGGGCGCCGGCAAGGTGCTGCAGAAGAAACTGGCGGCCGACGGCATCCGGACCATCGCGCAGTTGCAGAAGATTCCCGAGGAGAAGCTGGTTGCCCGCTACGGCAGCATGGGCCGGCGGATGGCGCGCTTCGCCCGCGGCGAGGACGATCGCAAGGTCGAGCCGCATGCCGGCGCGAAGAGCCTGTCGGCGGAGACCACCTTCGAGGAGGACATCGCCGACTTCGACGACCTGAACGCCCGTCTCTGGCGGCTTTGCGAGACCGTCTCGCGCCGCCTGAAGGCGAAGGACCTGGCCGGGCGGACCGTGGTGCTGAAGCTGCGCACGACGGATTTCCGCATCCGCACCCGCAGCCAGACCCTGCCCGATCCGACCCAGCTCGCCGACCGCATCCATCCCGCCGCATCCGACCTGCTGCGACGGGAGACGGACGGCACCCGATTCCGCCTGATCGGTGTCGGCCTGACCGGTATCGGACCGGCGGGCGGCGCCGACCCGCTGGACCTGGCCGATCCCGACGGCGGCCGGCGGGCCCGGGCGGAGCGGGCGGTCGACGCGCTGCGCGAACGCTTCGGCCGCACCAGCATCGGCAAGGGCCGCGGTTTTCGCCCCGGCGACTGAGGCGACGCTTCGCGCTTGCCTTGCGGTCCGCGAACCGCCCAAGCTCGCAGCCGGCAAGGAGGCGGAAAACGCGACATGCGGCTCGACTGGCATGGCGGCCCGGAGGCCGGTCCCCTGCGGCTGGAGAGCGGCCGGGACAGCGCGGCGCTGGGTATCGACGAGGCCGCCGTGCGCGGCTATCGGATGGAGCGGCTCCGCGCCCAGATGCGGGCGCACGACATCGCCGCCTGCCTGCTGTTCGATCCCGTCAACATCCGCTACGCCTGCGGGGCGCGCAACATGCAGGTCTTCAGCCAGCGCAATCCCGCCCGCTACCTGTTCGTCTGTGCCGACGGGCCGGTGATCCTGTTCGAATTCACCGGTTGCATGCACCTGGCCGACGGGCTGGAGACCATCGACGAGGTCCGGCCCGCAACCACCGCCAGCTTCGTTGCCGCCGGTCCCGGCATCGAGGCGCGCGAGCAGCGCTGGGCCCGGGAAGTCGCCGATCTTGTCCGCAGCCATTGCGGCGCCGGCGCCACCCTGGGCCTGGAGCGGGTCAATGCCGGGGCGGCGATCGCGCTGGCCGGCGAGAAGCTGCGCATCGTCGACGCCCAGCGGCCGGTGGAACTGGCGCGGGCGATCAAGTCGGACGAGGAACTGAAATGCGTGCGCAACTCGATCGCCGCCACCGAGCGGGCCGTCGCGGCCCTGCGGGAGGCGTTGCGGCCGGGCCTGCGCGAGCAGGAACTCTGGTCGCTGCTGCACCAAGGGGTGATCGCGCAGGGCGCGGACTATGTGGAAACCCGGCTGCTGAACGCGGGCCGGCGCACCAATCCCTGGTTCCAGGAGGCGGGCGAAAACGTGATCGGGGAGAACGAGCTCGTCGCGCTCGACACCGACGTGGTCGGCTGCTTCGGCTACTATTGCGACTTCTCACGCACCTTCCATGCGGGCCCGGGCCGGCCGAGCCCGACCCAGCGGGAACTCTACCGGCTCGCCCACGAGCAGGTGCACCACAACATGGCGGTCCTCAAACCGGGCCTGTCCTTCCGGGACTATGCCGCGCAGGCTTGGACGATCCCCGAGCGCTACCTCGCCAACCGCTACTACCTCTCGGCGCACGGGGTCGGCATGACCGGGGAATATCCCTACCTCTACCACCGCCTCGACTTCCCCGACGCGGGCTATGACGGGATCGTGGAACGCAACATGACGATCTGCGTCGAGAGCTTCATCGGCGCCGAGGACGGCGGCGAGGGCGTGAAGCTGGAACAGCACTGCCTCGTGACCGAAACCGGCGTCGAGGCACTTTCGCGCTTTCCCTTCGAGGAGGCGCTGCTGGCCTGATACCCGCCTCAGCAGTCGGGATAGGGGAAATATTCCAGGTGCGACAGCGCGCCCGACAGGGAATAGTCGCCGTAGTCGAGGGTCAGCGAGTCGGTGACGCCGTTCTCGAACATGCGCAGGCCGACTTCGTATTCCGGTTCCTCTCCGCGCTGGTTGGCGAAGAAGAAGCCCAGCCGAACCGGCCACCAGGCCAGCGGCGCCAGCGCCGGCACCGTCTCCGCCGCGCCGGCCCCGCGGCGCTTGGCCAGCACGCCGAAGGTATCGAACAGGCCGTCCTGCTCGGAACCGTCGAAGACCATGCGGGTCACCGTGCGCTTGCCGGCCAGGGCGGCGTCGAGCACGATCTGCGAATGCGCGGTCGGAAACACCGTGCCGGCCGGCAGCGTCACCCGGCGCTCCTCCGGCTTGTCGAACAGGGCCTCGCCCGCGGCCTCGCCCTGGCCCAGGGTGGCGCGGCCGGACACTTCCTCCTCCAGCTTGCCGTTGACGCTCTGGCGGTAGCTGAACCGGAAACGGTTGCCGTCGCGGCTCTCGAAGGTCGAGGCGACGAACTCGCTGAGGAAGGAATCTCCCTCGCCGGCCGCAAGGCGGATGACGTAGCGCTGGTTGTAGATGAACCCGTCGCAGGTCTCGGTCAGATCCATCGCGAGGCGGCCCTCGACGGCCTCGATACCGGAGCCCGAGCGCGAACCGTCGAGCCGGATGTCGTAGACCGCCCGGTGCGGCTGCAGGGGCGCGGCCTGGAGCGGCCACGCGGTCGGCACCGGCACGGCGGCGAGAACGGCCAGCGCCAGACAGACCCGCGGCGTGGCCAAACGGTACTCAAACATCGTGCTGCCCCATGTCGGGATGATCGTCGGACCCTCGATGCCGCTCCGCCGGACCCTCGACCGCCGGCCGGCACGGCGACCTTAGCGCGGCGCAGGCGGAAAGAAAAACACGCCCACCGGCGGCAGTTTCTGCCCACCCGGCAGTCCCTGCCGGGGCATTCCGCTCATCTGCTCATATAATTCAAGCACTTAGCGATGGCACGACGGTTGCGACGGATCGGCCGCGTATCCGTCCTCCCGTTGCATGAGGTATTGAGATGACACCGCCGACCGCCCTCGCCCTCTCGACCGATGGCCGCCGTCCGATTGCCGGCCTGTCGGCCGAGATCGCTCTCGGCATCGAGCGACAGTTCGGCGCCCCGGGAAGCGACCCCTGGCTGTTGCTGAAGCAGATTCTCTCCTATGCCACGGATGCCCGGAAGACGATCGCCGAACAGGAAGCGCGCATCCGCTACCTGGAATCGCTGTCGGTCACCGACGAACTGACCGGGCTCGCCAACCGCCGCGGCTTCAACGAGGCCTTGCGCCGGACGCTGGCGCTCAGCCGCCGTCACCACAGCTACGGCGCGCTCGCCTACATCGATCTGGACGGGTTCAAGGCGATCAACGACACGCATGGCCATGACGCCGGCGATGCGCTGCTGTGCCGGGTCGCCGACATCCTGAGCCGGGAGATCCGCAATACCGACATCGTCGCCCGCCTTGGCGGCGACGAGTTCGCGGTGCTGCTGGTGGAAGCCGACCCGGAGCAGAGCGCGGATCGCATCACCCGCCTGCAGCGGGCACTGAACCGGGCCTTCGCGGTCTATGGCGGGCGCGAGTTGCCGATCCGCGCCAGCATCGGCCATGTCACCTACGATCCCGAAAGCGATGCCGATACCCTGCTGCGCGACGCGGACCGCCTGATGTACAAGAACAAGCGCGGCCGCAAGTCGCTGCTGAGCGGCAACGACTGATGTTCGGCGCCCCCGCCATCGCCCCGCCGCCGGTCCGGTTCTCGAATCAGCCGATCCTGGTGCCGTCGAGGCTGAGCAAGGTTCTGTACAGTTCCGGCCTGCGGTCGCGGAACACGCCCCAGGATGCCCGTTTCGCCGATAGCGCCGCCAGGTCGAACGAGGCCGAGACCACCGTCTCCTCGCTGTTGCCGGCCTGGCTGACGATCTCGCCCTCGGCGCCGGCGATGAAGCTCTGCCCGTAGAAGGTCTGCGCCGCCGTCCCCTCGCCTTCCGTGCCGATCCGGTTTGCCGCCACCAGCGGCACAAGGTTGGCGCCGGCATGCCCCTGCATCACCCGTCGCCAGTGCGCGGCCGAATCCAGCGCCGGCGATTTCGGCTCGGTGCCGATGGCGGTGGGGTAGAGGATCACCTCCGCGCCCTTCAGCGCCATTGCGCGCGCCGCCTCGGGGAACCACTGGTCCCAGCAGATGCCGACGCCGATCCGCCCGGCGGCCGTGTCCCAGACCCGGAACCCCGTATCCCCGGGCGAGAAATAGAACTTCTCCTGATATCCCGGGCCGTCGGGAATGTGGCTCTTGCGATAGAGGCCCAGGTTGCGGCCGTCCGCGTCGATCACCGCGAGCGCGTTGAAGCGGGCATTGTTGGCCCGTTCGTAGAAACTCACCGGCAGTACCACGCCCAGCTCGCGGGCGAGATCGGCCATGCGGGCCAGCAGGGGATGCCCCTCCGCCGGTTCCGCCAGCGCCAGCGCCTCGGCCCTCTGGCTGCGGGGAAAATAGAGATCGGCGAAAAGTTCCTGCGGCAGGACGATCTGCGCGCCCTCCGCCGCCGCCCGGCGGATCAGCCCCTCGGCGCGCGCGACATTGGCGTCCCGGTCGGGACCGCAGGCCATCTGCAACGCGGCCACGGTGAGCGCGCTCACGGTGCCGCCCCGCCGGCCTCGGCAGCCGGCATCGCCGGTCCCTCGGGCTGTTGCTGGGTGATGCAGTGGATGCCGCCGCCGCCGGCGACGATCGGCAGGGCCGGCACCTGCACCAGCTCGCGGTCGGGAAAGGCGTTCTGGATCGTCTCCGCGGCGCGATCGTCCGCGTCGTCGTCGAAGCCGGGCACGACGAGACCGCCGTTGGCGATATAGAAATTGATGTAGGAGGTCATCAGCGGCGCCCCGTTCTCCGCCCGCCGCGGCGCCGGCTTGGCCACCTCGATGATTTCGAGCGGACGGCCCAGCGCGTCCTTCTCCCGGCCCAGCCGCTCGACCAGCCGTTTCAGCCGCTCGTAATCGGGATCCTCCCGGGTCTCCGCGATCGCGCACATCACCGTGGCCGGCGCGACGAAGCGCGCGACATTGTCGACATGTCCGTCCGTGTCGTCGCCGGCAAGGCCCTCGTCCAGCCAGATCAACCGCATCACCCCCAGATAGTCCGTCAGCCGCTGCTCCACCTGGCGCTCGTCCAGCGTCGGATTGCGGTTGTCGTTCAGGATCGTGGGCCGCACCGCCAGCAGGGTGCCGGCGCCATCCACATGCACCGCCCCGCCCTCCAGCACCATCGGCCCGGCATAGCAGCGCATCTCCTCGTGCCGGGCCAGCGCCGCCGGGACCGCGTCGTCGCGCCGGAAATCGTGCCAGCGGTTGCCCCAGCCGTTGAACTTCCAGTCCACCGCGGCCACGCGGCCGGCCTCGTCGCTCACGAAGATCGGTCCGCTGTCGCGGGTCCAGGAATCGTCCAGCGGCAGATCCATCACGCTCACCTTGCGGCCGAGCTGCAGGCGGGCGGCGGCAACAAGGTCCGGCGGCACCAGCATGACCACTTCCTCGAAACCCGCGATGGCGCGCGCGACCGCCGCCACCGACAGGCAGGCATGATCATAGCCTTCGCCCCAGAGGCCGAGCCGGCAGGGCCAGGCCATCCAGCAGCGCTTGTGCGGACGCCATTCGGCCGGCATGTAGAAACCGTCCTCGGCCGGCGTCGTCACGTCCATTCCTCACTCCCTCGCCATCGTCGCGCGGCCGGCGGCCGGAACGTCGCCCGACATTCGTGCCGCCACGCGGGATTCAGAATAGGCGGCAATGCTGTGCCTTTCGAGAGCACCGGCAGCCGCGCTAAGCTCGCCCCCGTCCTATACGGAGTTGCCCGATGAGCGAAACGATCGAGTCGCGGCTGGCGGCGCTGGGGATCACCCTGCCCGACGCCCCCGCCCCGGCCGCCAACTATGTCCCGCACGCGACCAGCGGCAACCTGATCTTCATCGCCGGCCAGATCCCGATGATCGACGGCAAGCCCGGCCACCTCGGCCGGCTGGGCGCGGACATGGACGTCGCACAGGGCCAGGAGGCGGCCCGGATCGTCGCGCTCAACATCCTGGCCCAGGCACGGGCCGCCTGCGACGGCGACCTCGAGCGGATCAGCCGCTGCGTGAAACTGGGCGGCTTCGTGCAGTGCACCGACGATTTCGCCGACATGCCGCAGGTCATCAACGGCGCCAGCGACCTGATGGTCGCGGTGCTGGGCGATCGCGGCCGGCACGCCCGGTTCGCCGTCGGGGTCAACGCCCTGCCGTTCGGCGTCTCGGTCGAGATCGACGCGGTGTTCGAGCGCGCATGACCACCTCCCTCACCCTGCCGCCGGCGCCGCAGCCCGTGGCCACCTATGTCGGCGCGGTACGCACGGGCAACCAGATCTGGATTTCCGGCCAGGGGCCGACCTGGGGCGCGGAGCTGCGTTTCACCGGCAAGGTCGGCAGCGACCTGAGCGTGGACGAAGGCCGGGAGGCCGCCCGCCTGACGGCGCTCAACCTGCTGGCCCAGGCCGCCCAGTTGCTGGATGGCGATCTCGGCCGGATAAGCCGCTGCCTGAAACTGTTCGGCCTGGTGAACGCCGCGCCCGGCTTCGATGCCCCGCATCTCGTCGTCAACGGCGCCTCCGACCTGCTGGTCGAGGCACTGGGCGAGGATGCCGGCCCGCACGCCCGGGCCGCCGTCTGCGCGCGCAACCTGCCGTTTGCCATCGCCGTCGAACTCGACGCCGTATTCGAGGTCGCGTGAGCGCCAGCGTGCCGGAACTGTCGCAACTGCTCGGGGGCGCGCCGTTCGCCCATCGCGGCCTGCACGACGCCAGCCGTGGCGTGCCGGAGAATTCCCTGGCCGCGATGCGGGCCGCCGTCGACGCCGGTTTCGGCATCGAACTGGACGTGCGCCGGGGTCCGGACGAAACGGTCATCGTGTTTCACGACGTCGATCTCTCCCGTCTGGCGGACGAGAAGGTCGGGGCGCACGAACGCGATCCCCGCACGGTGCGCCTGCTGGGGACCGGCGAGCACATTCCCACGCTCGGCGAGGTGCTGGACCTGGTCGCGGGCCGGGTGCCCGTCCTTGTCGAACTGAAAGGGGACGGGCCGAAGCGCGACGGCCTGGAAGAGGCCGTCCACGCCGTGCTCGCGGACTATGACGGCCCGTTCACGGTGATGTCCTTCGCCCCCGCCATCGTCACCTGGTTCGCCGAACACGAGCCGGACTGGTGGCGCGGTCAGCTCAGCGCCGGGCGGGCCGAGGATCCCCACCTGTGGGGCGACACGCCCGAAGCGGCCGCCGGGGCATGGCGGAACTGGTCCTCGCGGCCGCATTATCTCTCGCACTACCAGGCCGACCTGCCGTTTGCGCCGCTGCAGGCCGCGCGGGCCGAAGGTCTGCCGGTGCTGACCTGGACCGTGCGCAGCGCCCGCCGCTGGGCGGCGATCGCGGGCGAGGTCGACAACATCATCTTCGAGGGCTTCGATCCCCGCGACGGGCAGGGGAGCTGAGCGCATGGCCCCGGCGAACGATTCGGAGTTCACGGCCAGGATCCATCCCCGCATCGCGGATATCGACGCCGCGGCCTGGGATGTCTGCGCCGGCGGAGACAATCCGTTCCTCGCGCACGCCTTCCTGCTCGCCCTCGAGGAATCCGGATCGGCGGTTTCGCGCACCGGCTGGGCCGGCGCGCACCTGACGATCGAGGACGAGACGGGGCTGCTGATCGGCGCCATGCCGCTCTATCTCAAGGGGCACAGCCGGGGCGAGTATGTCTTCGACTACGGCTGGGCCGACGCCTACGAACGGGCCGGCGGCCAATATTATCCGAAGCTGCTCGGCGCCGTGCCGTTCACCCCGGCGACCGGTCCCCGCCTGCTCTGCCACCCGGCGTTGCCGCGCGAAACCGTCCGCCAGGCGCTGGCGCAGACGGCGGTGGCGGCCTGCGCCCAGCTCGACGCCTCCAGCGTGCACATCAACTTCCTGCCGCGCGAGGACTGGGCCGCGCTGGGCGAGCTCGAGTTCCTGCAGCGCACCGACCAGCAGTTCCACTGGTACAACGATTCCTACGGCAGCTTCGACGACTTCCTCGCCGCGCTCAGTTCGCGCAAGCGCAAGACGATCCGCCGCGAGCGCCGCGAGGCGCAGGAAAACGGGGTGGAGATCGTCACCCTGACCGGCGCCGACATCACCGAGGAGCACTGGGACGCCTTCTACGGCTTCTACATGGACACCGGCAGCCGCAAGTGGGGCACGCCCTACCTGACCCGCGAGTTCTTCAGCCTGATCGGCGAGCGCATGGCCGAGAAGGTCGTCCTCTTCCTGTGCCGCCGCGCCGGCCGCTGGATCGCCGGCGCGCTCAACTTCACGGGCAGCGACTGCATCTACGGGCGGCACTGGGGCTGCATCGAGGATCACCGCTTCCTGCACTTCGAGACCTGCTACTACCGGGCCATCGACTACGCCATCGACCATGGTCTCGCGCGGGTGGAAGCCGGCGCCCAGGGACCGCACAAGCTGATGCGCGGCTACCTGCCGACCCACACCTACAGCGCCCACTGGATCCGCGACAGCGCCTTCTCCGACGCCGTCGAGCGCTACCTGAAGGAGGAGCGCCGCGAGGTCGACGCGCATATCGCCCATCTCTCCGACTATGCGCCCTTCCGGCGCGACGACAGCC
Source organism: Alphaproteobacteria bacterium (assembly GCA_041940205.1). Classification (GTDB taxonomy): domain Bacteria; phylum Pseudomonadota; class Alphaproteobacteria; genus JBGTSP01. The sequence continues at coordinate 12,081 of JBGTSP010000049.1, read as the reverse complement.
GCCTCGACGAGCCGGATTGACCGGCGGCGGCTTGTGCCGCCGGGCCTCCCTCCGGGATAATCCCTGCCCCAGCCACCGCCCCGGGGCGACCCGGCCGACAACGCGAGGCCCCATGACCCAGGATGCCGACTGCATTTTCTGCCGCATCGTCGACGGCACCATTCCCTGCGTCCGTCTCTACGAGACCGATCGGGTGCTCTCCTTCATGGACATCAACCCGTTTCACGACGGGCATTGCCTGGTGATCCCCAAGGCGCATGCGGAGAACCTCGCGGCGATCCCGGACGAGGACCTCGCCGCCGTGGCGGTCGCCGCGCGCAAGGTCGCGGGCGCCGTCACCGCCGAACTGGCGCCCGAGGGCTTCAACCTGATCCAGGCCAACGGTCCCGCCGCGGGCCAGAGCGTGTTCCATTTTCACTTCCACATCTTTCCCCGCGCCCCGGACGACGAGGCGCGCATGAACTGGGGACACCGGGCCGGAGACATGGAGCGCATCCAGGACCTGGGCCGGCGCATCGCCGCCCGTCTCGAGGCATGAGGCGCCCACCGCGGCCGCCGGCGCGGGTTCTCGGCGGGCTCCTGCTGGCCGCGGGCCTCGCCCTGCCGTTCGCCGACGCCGGGACCGCGATGGCCGGCGACGACTCGCAGCAGGCGGTGCGCGCGCGCTGCCTGGCGGAAGCCCAGGACGGCAACTGGCGGAACTGCGAGATCGCACTGGCGCTGGCGCAGGACGACCTGGCGCTGCGCCGCGCCCTCGGGCGGGCCCTGATGATCGGCGGCGAGTACGAACGGGCCGTGCAGACCTACGAGAAGATCGTAGCCGACCATCCCGAGCGGGCCGACAGCCATTACGAGCTGGCCGGCGTGCTCGGCTCGCTGAACCGTTTCGTCGAGGCCGAAGGACCGGTGCTGCGGGCGCTCGAACTGCTGCCCGACCACCGCAAGGCGCTGCAGCTTGCCGCCATCGTCTACAACCACATGCGCCAGCCCGAGCGCGCCCTCCCCTATACCCGCCGCCTGGCGGAACGCGGCGACCGCCTGGCGATGTTCGACCTGGCCCGCTACTACGAGCGCGGCACGGGCGTCGCCGCGGATCCCGGGAAGGCCTTCGCCTGGTTCAGGCGGGCGGCGGAAGCCGGCCATGTCGGCGCCATGGACCGGATGACCGTGATCCACCTCGAGGGCGGACTGTCGCAACCGGTGGACCGGGAAAAGGGCGCGCAATGGGCCGCCCGCGCCCGCGCCGCCCGCCGCGAGTAGCTTCCGGACCTACGCCGCCCCCGGCAATGACGCGGGCAGGCCAGAAGCCGTCCCTGCTGGGCGATTGCCGCGGCGCCGGCGGGATCATCTTCGCCGCCCTGGAGACACACGGTCCCGGAGCGCGCCGCCATGCTCAGCCCCGATCTCGGCTACGTCACCCTGATGGACCGCCTCGCCGCCGGCGGCGTCGCCCTGCTGGACGGCGGCACCGGCACCGAACTGGAACGTCGCGGCGTGCCCATGGACGCCCAGGCGTGGTGCGGCACGGCGACGGCCGGACATGCCGACGTCCTGCGGGACGTGCATCGCGACTACATCGAGGCCGGCGCCGAGATCATCATCGCCAACACCTTCGCCTCCTCGCGCCTGATGCTGGCGGACGCCGGACTGGCCGACCAGACCGTCCCGATCAACCGGCTGGCGGTGGAGACGGCGCTGGAGGCCCGGGACGGCCGCTCGGGCGTGCTGGTTGCCGGCTCGCTGTCGCACATGATCCCCGTCGCTCCCGGCAGCGACCGGGTGCGGGCCGACGGCCTGCCGGACGACGCGGCGATGGCCGACGCCTTCGCCGAACTGGCCGGCATCCTGAAGGACGGCGGGGTCGACCTGATCCTGCTGGAGATGATGTACGCCCCCGAGCGCGTGCGCCTGGCGCTCGATGCGGCCCGGTCGACCGGCCTGCCGGTCTGGCTCGGCCTGTCGGCCCGTCGCGATTCCGAGGGACGCCTGCTGAGTTTCGATCGCGACCAGGAACTGCCGTTCTCGGAACTGGTCGCCGGCCTGGACCCTTCCGGCGTGGACGCCGTGGGGATCATGCACACCGCCGTGACGCTGTGTGACGAAGCCCTTGCCGACATCGCCGCGCACTGGTCCGGTCCGCGCTTCGCCTATCCCGACTCCGGCCATTTCCTGATGCCGAACTGGCAGTTCGACCACGTCATCTCGCCTGCGGCGCTCTGTGCCGCCGCCGCCCAATGGGTCGCCGACGGCGCCGCCGCGGTCGGCGGCTGCTGCGGCCTCTCGCCCGAGCATATCGCCGCCCTCGCGCCGCTGAAGCGCTGAGGCGACGCGTCGTCGCGGGCTTTCAGCCCCGGGCGGCGAAGCCTGCCAGCTTGACCGGATTGCGGACCAGGTAGAACGCGGAAATCAGGCCATCCGCGATTCCCAGGGCCAGCGTCTGGTCGAGTTCCCCGTCGATGCAGACCGCCAGACCCGGGCTGCCGTTCACCTCGACCGGCCGGAACGTCACCGCCAGTCCGCGCGCGCGGGCCTGGCGGGCCAGACCCAGGAAGAAGCGGGCCACGGGGTCGGCGCCATGGATCGGCCGCAGCGCCGCGATCCGCACGCCGCCGCCGTCGGAAAGGCAGACGACATCCTCGCTGAGCAATCGCGCGAGACCCGCGGCGTCGCCCGAGGCAAGCGCCCGGGCGAAACCGTCGAGAAGGGCCCGGTGCTGCGCCGCCGGCGCCGGCGGCGCCGGCCCGGCCTCGCGCACCAGCCGGCGGGCGCGGCTCGCCAACTGGCGGCAGGCCGCCTCGCTGCGCGCCAGCGCCCTTGCGATCTCCGCGTAGGAGACCTCGAACACGTCGTGCAGCAGGAAGGCCGCCCGTTCGGCCGGCGAGAGACGTTCGAGCACAAGCAGCAGGGCGAAGGACACGTCGTCGGCCCGCGCATGCGCCTCTTCCGGCGAGGGCGCCAGCGACGCGGCGTCGGGCAGCGGCTCCGGCAGCCACGGCCCCGGATAGTGCTCCCGCCGCCGCCGGGCGCTCTTGAGTTGATCCAGGCACAAGCGTCCGACCGTGGTCGCAAGATAGGCCGGCAGGTCGCGGATCTCCTGCCGGCCGGCGGCCTCGCGCACGCGCAGGTAGGCATCCTGCAGGATGTCGTCGGCGTCCGCCGTGCTGCCCAGCATGCGGTAGACGAGGCCGGTCAGCCGTCCCCGGTCGGCCAGATAGGTCTGTTCCAGGCCGCTCACGCCACCGCCCGGACCGGCCGGGCCGCGACGGCGAGCCGCCGGCCGTCAAGCTCGACCAGCCGGCAGGCCTCGCCATGGCCCAGGCCAACCTTGACCATGGGAAAGATCCGGCCGATCTGCACCGCCAGCACGAGGTCGAGCACCCCCTTCTCGCCCCAGCGCGCGCGCACCGCCTCGCGCCGCTCGGCGAGGTCGGCGCCGCGCTCGACGAGGGCGCGGGCAAAGGCGGCGCCCAGCCGGACATCGGCATCCAGCGTCTCCGTTTCGCCGGCCAGAACGGCGGCGATGGTGTCGACCGACATGCCGGCCTCCCGCGCCATGGCAACGACAAGCTGCACGCAGGGTCCGCAATCCTCGGCCAGGGCGCCGACGATCTTGCCGGCATGCACCGCGGCCACGGGCGCCGATTCCCGGTGCAGGGCCAGCCGGGTCAGCTTGGCGAACTTGAAGAAGCCCGAGGGCGAGGTGTCGAGCATGTGCTGCATGTAGGTCACATCATAGTCGTAGCGCTCGGCGAAGCGCCGCAGGCCGCGGCGGGCGAGAAATTCAAGCATGGGATCTCCTTTCGGTTGCGCTTGTCGGGAGGCCGGCCCACAGCGCCAGGGCGGCGGGCAGCAGGATCGCGGGCAGCGCCATCGCCGCGCCGGCATGGTGGCCGTTTGCCGTCTCGAGCAGATGCAGCAGGGCGTGCCCGGCGAGAAAGACCGCCCCGGTCAGCGCCGCCGGCCAGTATTCCGGACGCCAGGCCCGCAGCCCCAGGCCCAGGCCCGCCGCCAGGAAGGCGATGGCGATGTCGGCGACGAAATGCGCATTGAAGGGGCCGGTTTCCGCCGCCCCCGGCACGCGGGCGTACCAGAGCGGCCCGTCGAGCAGCATGAACAGGCCGTTGCCGGCGGACAGGAACGCGGCCAGGGCGGCCGCCCAGCGTGCGGGCATTTTCCTTGTCTCCTCGTCTCGTGACCTAGACGAGGCAGACCCGCCGTCTGTGAGACGGCGGAACGAAAAAAGTTCAGCCCGGCGGCTCTCCGCCCGGCCGTTCGGTCCGGCCGGCGGCAGCCCGCAGCGCCGCGCCGAAACCCTCCCGGGCCCAGGCGAGCAGGCGCTCGGGATCCTCCAGTTCCTCGTCCGGCAGGGTGAAATAGGACATGCGCGACGGCCGCGAACCGCGGGCATAGGTGAACGGGCTGCCGCCTGCGGCTTCGAAGGCCCGGCGGTTCTCGCCGTCGACCTTGAAATACACGACCTCGTCGGCGACGAGCGCGAACATCAGGCCATGCCGGAAAAGACCCAGGCCGCCGAACATGCGGCGGCTGGTGACCGCGCCCAGCGGTTCGAGCTGCTCCTCGATGTAGGCGCGGTATTCGGCCGAGACCGCCATCGCCGCCGCCGGGCGGCTCCGGTTCAGCCTTCCAGCGCCCGCCACATCTCCTTGTCGCGCTTCGCGGTCCAGATCCGCGGCACCTCGATGCCGCTCGCCTCGTCGTAGGCGCGCGAGACGTCGAAGGGCATGCAGTGATCGAAGATCGGCCAGGTGCCGTAGTCCTTCGCCAGTTTCCCGTAGGTCGCCTGGTAGACCTGCCGCAGATCCTTCCTGGCCTTCGCGCCGCGGGCGACAGAACTGTAGAGCGCGGTGATGAAGCGCTCGGTGCTGTCGATCGCGGCGAGGCTCGAACGCGCGGTCTTGGTGGCGTCGCCCCGCCCGGGCACCAGCACTTTCGGTTTCAGATTGCGCAGGCGCTGCAGGGTCTTCGGCCATTCCCGCAGATAGGCGTCGCCGGTATAGGGCGTGGCCGCGTTCTCGACGAGATCGCCGGAGAACAGGACCCGCTGCTTCGGGCACCAGACGATGGTGTCGCCCGAGGTATGGCCCTTGCCGGCATGGATGATCTGCACCTCCATCTTGCCCAGCCACAGGGTCATCGAATCCCGGAAGGTCAGTGTCGGCCAGGTCAGCCCCGGCACCGAGGCGACATCGTCGAACAGCCGCGGAAAGCGGTCGACCTCGGACTTGAAGTCCTGCTTGCCGCGCTCCCGGATCAGCCGCAGCGTCTCTTCGGAACAGATCACGTGGTCGGCGTTGTACGCCGAGGCGCCCAGCACGCGCACCGCGTTGTAGTGGGTCAGCACGACATAGCGGATCGGCTTCTTCGTGACCCGGCGAACCCGCTTGATCAGGTCCTGGGCCTCGGTCGGCGTGGCCCGCGTGTCGATCACCATCACCGCGTCGTCGCCGACGATCACGCCCGAGGTCGGATCGCCCTCCGCGGAGTAGGAATAGCAGCCCTCGCCGATCTTCTCGAAGGTCACCTTCTTCTTGCCCATGTCCGCGCTCGAGGCAAAGGCCCTGGCCATGACGATCTCCCTCAACGTTTCCCCCGCCGGCGGTGCCGGCCGCTGGCGGCAACTTAATGCAATTGCGCGCCGCGTGAATACCGCGCGCGATCCGGTCGCGATTGAAGCCCCGCGAGCGTGCTGCTAAGCGGGAAGCATGCTGATCGCGCAGATAACCGACCTGCACATCGCCGAGCCGGGCACCTGGCTCTCCGAGGGCATCGATACCGCCGGCCATCTGGCCCGCGCGGTCGCACACATCAACGCGCTCGAGCCGCGGCCCGACCTGCTGATGATCACCGGCGATCTCGTCGAACGGCGGCAGGAAAGCGAATATGCCCGCCTGGCCGAGCTGCTGGCGCCGCTTGCCGTGCCCTTCCACCTGCTGGTCGGCAACCACGATCATCGCGACCGCCTGCGCGCCGCCTTCCCCGGACACGCGCACTACCTGCCGGCCGAGGGCTTCATCCAGTACTGTCTGGACGATGCCGGACCGCTTCGGCTGATCGCGCTGGACACCCTGATTCCCGGCAAGGGAGACGGCGAGCTCTGCGCGGAGCGGCTCGACTGGCTTGCCCGGCGGCTCGAGGAACAGCCCGACCGGCCGACCGTCATCTTCATGCACCATCCGCCCTTCGCCACCGGTCTTGCCTTCATGGACGAAAGCCGGGTGAAGAGGGGCGCCGACGAGCTGGCGCGGCTGATCGCGGCGCACGGCCGGGTCGAACATGTCCTGTGCGGTCACCTGCATCGCCCGATCACGCGGCGCTTCGCCGGCACGCTGGCCAGCACCGTGCCGGCCACGGCGCACCAGATGAAGCTGGCGCTCGACGGCAACCGGCAACTGGCGGCGACGATGGATCCGCCGGCGGTGGCCCTGCACTGGTGGCCGGAGAATGGGAGCGGCCTGGTCAGCCATCTGAGCTATGTCGGCGAGGCGCCGACGCAGGTGCTGTTCGACGGCGAGAACTGGGTTTCGGAGCGCCGGCCGCTTCCCGCCCGGACGTGAGCGCGCCGGGAGGGACCGCCGCGCCGCCGGGCGGTCCCGGCGGTCCTGGCGCACCGGTGCGGATCGGCCTGTGGATGGCGCTGTCCGCGATTGCGTTCGCGGTCCTGGTCACCATCGGCCGTCACCTGCAGGACCAGGGTCTGGACGCCTTCCTGATCACCTTTTTCCGCAACGTCTTCGCCGCCAGCCTGTTCCTGCCCTGGCTGCTGCGCCAGGGCAGGGCCGGCCTGCGAACCGGGCGGCCGGGCCTGCACCTGCTGCGCGCCGCCTTCATGGTGGCCTCCACCACGGCGGTGTTCGTCGGCTTCGCCCTGGTGCCGCTGGCGGAAGCCACCGCGATCACCTTCACCGCGCCGCTGTTCACCACCCTGCTCGCCGCGTTCTACCTGCGCGAGCGGGTCGGACCGCGCCGCTGGGCGGCACTGGCGATCGGCTTTTCCGGCGTTCTGGTCATGCTGCGGCCGGGCGAGGACGCCTTCCAGGCCGCCGCCCTGATCCTGCTGTTCGCCGCGCTGACCTTCGCGGCGGTCTCGGTCATCGGCAAACGGCTCGCGGCCGAGGACAGCCCGGAGATGATCACCGCCTATCTCGGCCTGGCGGCGATCCCGATCTCGCTGCTGCCGGCGCTGGCGGTCTGGCAGTGGCCCGATCCCGCGCAGTTCGCCTGGCTGGTGCTGCTCGGCGTGGTGGCCAGCGCCAACATGTACGGCTTCGCCCGCGCCTTCCGCCTGGGCGATGCCTCGCAGGCGATGCCCTACGACTTCCTGCGGCTGCCGGCGACGGCGGCGTTGGGCTGGCTGGTCTTCGCCCAGGTCGCCGATCTCTGGACCTGGCTGGGCGGCGGCGTCATCTTCTCCGCCGCCGTCTATATCAGCCGCCGGGAAGCCGCGCTGGCCCGGGCGGGCCGATCCTGAGGCCGGATCCGGGAAGCGCCGAGAGGCCGGCCCGGCGAGGATCGGGCATCGCCGGCGGGACGGCCGGGCACGGGAGGAAAGGGCCATGGAGATCGACGTCAACGCGCGCTGGCTCGAGGATTTCGAGGTCGGACAGAGTTTCCGCTCGCCGGGCAAGACCTTCACCGAAGCGGAGATCGTCGACTTCGCCTTCACCTACGACCCCCAGCCCTTTCACATGGACAAGGGCGCGGCCGAAGCCAGCATCTATGGCGGACTGATCGCCAGCGGCTGGCAGCTCGGCGCGGTCGCCTTCCGGCTGCTGACGATGATGAACCTGTTCGGGCGCGCCTCGCTGGGCTCGCCCGGGGTCGACAACCTGCGCTGGCTGAAACCGGTGCGGCCGGGCGACACCATCACCACCGTGGTGACGGTGCGCGACGTGCGTCCCTCGCGCTCGAAACCCGATCGGGGCGTCTGTTATCTGGACTACCGGATCGAGAACCAGCACGGTGAGGTGGTGATGACGCTGGGCGCGCCGCAGCTGTTGCGCCGGCGGCCCGGGGAGGCGAACGCCGAAGGGACGGGGGAAACGGGCGGAGAAACGGAACGATGAGCGGTTACGAGAACAGCCTGGGCCAGCCGATCGGCGCACCGCTGCCCGACTGGCGGCCGCGTCCGCTGCCGCCGTCGACGCCGATGATGGGGCGTTACGGCCGGCTGGAGAAGCTCAGCGTGGTGCAGCATGGCGATGCCCTGTGGACTTCCTTCCAGGCCGATACCGAGGGCCGGCTGTGGACCTATCTGCCGGCCGGACCGTTTGCCGCCCGGGCGGACTTCGACCGGTTCCTGGCGCAATGCGAAGCCTCGCCCGACCCGCTGTTCTTCGCCATCGTCGACGGCGCGGACGAGAAAGCCGTCGGTTTCGCCAGCTTTCTGCGGATCGACGCGGGCGTCGGCAGCATCGAGGTCGGCTTCATCGCCTACGCCCCGGTCCTGCAGCGCACCCGGCTGGCCACCGAGGCGATGTACCTGATGATGCGCCGGGTGTTCGACGAGCTGGGCTACCGGCGCTACGAGTGGAAGTGCGATTCCCTGAACGCGCCCTCGCGTACCGCCGCCGAACGGCTGGGCTTCCGCTACGAGGGCCTGTTCCGCCAGGCAACGATCTACAAGCAGCGCAACCGCGATACCTGCTGGTATTCCGTCGTGGACAGCGAGTGGCCGGCCCGCAAACGGGCCTTCGAGCGCTGGCTGGAGGCCGACAATTTCAACGCCGACGGCAGCCAGAAACGCCCGCTCGGGGATTTCGCGCCCACCGCGGACTGAGCCGCCTTCTGGCCCGCCGCCGGCGCCGGGTTATGCTTCCCGCCGTTCAACGACGGGAGGATGCACGGACATGGCGCGACGCTGGAAAAACCGGCCGGAAGGCTCGAACTGGGGCGATTTCGGCGACGACGACCAGTTGGGTCGGCTCAACCTGATCACCCCGGAAGTGCGCCGCAAGGCCGCCCGCGAAGTCGTCGAGGGCCTGGCCTTCTGCCTGTCGCTGCCGCTCGACCTGCCCGGCGGCAACGTGCTCAATCCCCGCCGCCATCCGCCGGTGCTGCAGCCCTCGGAGGAGAACGGCAACGCCGTCATCAATTTCCCCTATGCCCGCCGCGAGGCCGGCGCCACCGACGTGGTCTGCGACGACGCCGTGCTGCTGTGGACGCAGTACTCGACCCAGTGGGACTCGCTCGCCCATGTCGGCCAGACCTTCGATGCGGACGGCGACGGCGTGGCCGAGTTCGTGTTCTACAACGGCTACCGCGCCGGCGAGCATGTGCGCGGGCCGATGGACTACAGCGACGGCGAGGCGGAAACCGGCCACCGCTATGACGGCGTGGCCGCGTTGGGAATCCAGAACTATGCCGAACATTCCATGCAGGGCCGCGGCGTGCTCGTCGACCTGCGCCGGCATTTCGGCGACGAACGCCACTATGTCTCGCACGCCGACCTGATGGCGGTGATGGCCGAGGACGGGATCGCGGTCGAACCGGGCGACATGCTGGTGCTGCATACCGGGTTCGGCGAACGTCTGATCGAGATGGGCGGCAAGCCCGATGCGGAGGTCCTGCAGAAGGCCTGCGCGGTGCTCGACGGCCGGGACGCCGCGCTGCAGGACTGGGTGCGCGACAGCGGCGTCGCGGCGCTGATTTCGGACAATTACGCGGTCGAGGGCCTGCCCTCGAAGCCCGCCAGCGGCAGCCGCTATGCCGCCCTGCCGTTGCACGAACTCTGCCTGTTCAAGCTCGGCCTGCCGCTGGGGGAACTCTGGTACCTGAGCGAACTGGCGGCCTGGCTGCGCGAGCATGGGCGCTCGCGCTTCCTGCTGACCGCGCCGCCGCTGCGCCTGCCGGGCGCGGTCGGTTCGCCGGCGACGCCGATCGCCACGGTCTGAGCCGGTCGGGGTGGTCGGGGCGCTCGGGTCAGCCCGGAACCACGCCGCCTCCGCGCCGCTTCACCGGCCGCCGGGAACCGCGCCGATCAGCGCGATGTTGCCGTGCAGGTGCAGCGGCGCGGCTTCGAGGCCGGCGGCCTCCAGCCAGGCCGTGTAATCGTCGAGGGCGGCCGGCCGGTTGGTTTCACCCAGATCCTGAAGATAGGCCTCGAAACTGGCGGCGTCGCGCATGCCGCGTCCGTGTTCCCGCTCGATCCGCGCCCAGATTGCCTGCTGCGCGCGAAACAGGCCGGGCCGGGTCAGCCGCAGGCGGTCGTAGATCAGCAGCAGGCCGTCGGGCGCCAGCTTGCCCGCGCACCAGGATATCAGCGCCTGCTTGGCCGGATCGGACAGGTCGTGGAAGGTCAGCGCGGTGTAGATCAGCCGCCAGGGCGCACCGCTTCCCGGCAGGGCGGAAGCCTCGGACAGGTCGGCGACCGCGAGGTCGAGCCCGCGACAGCGGCCGGCGAGACTTTCGCGCGCCGTCTCCAGGGCATCGGCCTTGAGGTCGAAGCCGGTGAAGGCGAGGTCGGGCACCCGGCGGGCGAGCAGGCGGGCGACGTAGCCGATGCCGATGCCGAGGTCGAGCACCCGGTCGCCGGGCTTCAGGTAGGCCGCGGCGACCGAGACCAGGATATCGAGCTGCTCGGCGCGGGTGGGATGGTTGCGGATCGGATCTTCCATGGACGGGGCCTTCAGTCTGGACAGCGATGCGGGACCGGGCGCCAAACAATGTTTCGTTAACCCGACCCGATTAGGCTCTTCTCGCATGCACCCTTTCCGGGTGCGAGGAGAATGTCATGACCCCTGCCCTGAAGGCGGCGCTTTCCAGTGATGGCAGCTCCGGGTCTCACGGCGTGGATGCCCTGTTGAAGATCGCCCAGGAGAAGACCAGCGAGGGCCGTGCTTCCCTGTACGGCGCGATCTCCGACCTGTTCGAGGAACAGGCCGACACGCTGAGCGACGGCGAGCGGCAGATCATGGTGGATATTCTCCGCCGCCTGAGCACCGAGGTGGAGATGTCGGTGCGAAAGCGCCTGGCCGAACGCCTCGCCGACAACCAGAGCGCGCCGCCCGACCTGATCCAGATGCTGGCCGACGACCAGCTCGAGGTTTCCTACAGCATCCTCTCGCGCAGCCGGGTTCTGCACGACACCGACCTGATCGAGATCATCCGCCATCGCACGATGCAGCATCAGCTCGCGATCGCGATCCGCGACAACCTGTCGGAGGACGTCTCGCGCACCCTGGTCGAGAGCGGCGAGGAAGATGTCATCGTCGCCCTGCTGAACAACGAGAAGGCGCAGATCTCCAACGACGTGATGGCCTACCTGGTCGAGGAATCGCGCCGCGTCGACCGCTTCCAGCAGCCGCTGGTGCGCCGGCCGGACCTGCCCGGCGCGCTGGCGCAGAAGATGTTCGCCTGGGTCTCCGCCGCGCTGCGCAACTACATCATCGAAAACTACGAGATCGACCCGCACGCGCTGGACGACCAGATCGCCGAGACCGTCGAGGAGGAGCTCAGCGGCGAATCCGCGGAAGCGAACTCGCCGGCCGCCAAGCTGGTGAAGAAACTCCACGACGCCAAGCAGCTGACGCCCGAGTTCGCGATCAAGGCCCTGACCCAGGGCCAGGTCACGCTGTTCGAGCTGGCCTTCGCCCGCCTGGTCGGCATCCGTTCCTCGCTGGCCCGCCGGATCATCTACGAGCCCGGCGGCGAGGCCATGGCGATCGCCTGTGTCGCCATCGGCGCCGGCCCGGAAACCTTCCACAGCCTGTTCGTGCTCACCCGCCGGGCGCGGATCGGCGACGGCAGGGTGAAGCCGAAGGACCGCGTCCGGCTGAACGACCTGATGGAAAAGACCAGCCGCGAGGATGCCCAGGTCGTGGTGCGCAAGTGGCGGCGCAACCCCGACTATCTGGCGGCGATCCGGGAACTCGGCCAGGCCGCCTGAGGATCGCCGGCCCGGCCGCGCTCCGCGCGACCGCCGGGCGGCCGCAACACGCCCTCTCGCAGGACGGGCGAAACTTGCTATATCTAGCGGCATGAAGCCGCTCACCGACCCGTTCGGACGGGACATCACCTACCTGCGCGTCTCCGTCACGGACCGCTGCGATTTCCGCTGCGTCT
>JBGTSP010000048.1:0-21648 GCA_041940205.1 Alphaproteobacteria bacterium | reverse complement strand
CCCGCCGTCCGGCGTGGTGTAGCGGCGGTCGGCGTTCAGGCGCCGGGTCAGCGTGCTGCCGGCCTTCTCGAAACTCTCCTCGAGATCGCCCTTCATCAGGCCGAGCCAGTTGCGGTAGGTGACGACCTTGTCCTCGGCGTCCACCGCGGCGACGGAATCCTCGCAATCCATGATCGTGGTGATGGCGGATTCGAGGACGACGTCGGCGATCCCGGCGGCATCGTCGCGGCCGATCGCATGCGCCCGGTCGATCACGATTTCCAGATGCAGGTTGTGGCGCCGCAGCAGCACGCCGGTGGGCGCCGCCGCCTCGCCGGCATGGCCGGCGAACTGCGCGGGATCGGCCAGCCCGGTCACCGATCCGTCGGCCAGGCTCACGGCAAGCGCACCGTCCGCGACCGCATAGCCGGTGGCGTCGGCGTGCGAGCCGGCGGCCAGCGGCGCGCTGGCGTCCAGCAGCTTGCGGGCCCAGGCGATGACCCGTTCCCCGCGTACCGGGTTGTAGCCGCCGCCGCGGGTCGCGCCACCCTCCTCGCCGATCACGTCGGTACCGTAGAGCGCATCGTAGAGAGAGCCCCAGCGCGCGTTGGCGGCATTCAGCGCATAACGGGCATTCATCACCGGCACGACGAGCTGCGGGCCGGCGATGCGGGCGATCTCGTCGTCCACGTTCTCGGTGCGGATGGCGAAGTCCTCGCCCGCCGGCGCGAGATAGCCGATCTCCTGAAGGAAGCTCTTGTAGGCGGCGGCGTCGTGCGGCTGGCCGGCCCGCTCGGCATGCCAGGCGTCGATCGTGGCCTGCAGTTCGTCGCGACGGGCCAGAAGCGCGCGATTCTTCGGCGCCAGGTCGGCCACCAGGCGGCCGAAGCCGTCCCAGAAGCCCGCGGCATCGAGGCCCGTGCCCGGCAGCGCCTCGTTGTTGATGAAGTCATGCAGTTCCCGGGCAACCTCAAGGCCGCCGGCGCTGACGCGTTCGGTCATTCGTCCCTCTCGTCATTTCTCTGCGGGTCGCCGATCGCTGCGACGCCAGGTTCAACGCAACGCACGCCGCTCGCGGCGCCGCCCTCCCTCAGGCCGGGATAAAGATTCGGCGAACGCGCTTCAAGGGGGAAGCCTCAGGCCGCGCGCGGCGTCAGCCCGGCCTGCTGCATGCGCCAGAGGCAGAGATCGATGCGATCCTGGCCGAAAAAGGCTTCTCCGCGAAAGGCCAGCGTCGGCACGCCCCAGTGTCCGGCGGCCTCCAGCGCCGCCTCGTTCTCGTGGATCTCCGCCTCGTGGCCGGCGGTGTCGGCGGCCACCGCCCCGTCCAGTTCAGCGAGGTCGAGACCGGCTTCCGCGCTCGCCGCGGCGAGATGATCGCCCAGATGCCAGTCCTTCGTGCCCGAGAAGATCAGGTGCGAGACCGCGCTGAGGAAGGCCAGACCGTGCCCGCGACGCGCCGCGGCGATTCCCAGCCGGGTGAGCCGGTGGATATGCGGCTGATCCGCGGCGATCTTCCGGGTCTGCATGTCCATGACCACCGGATCGGGCTGCGGCCAGACGAAGGTCATGCCGAGGCGCTCCGCCACCCGGCGCACGTCGTTCTGCAGGTACGGCACCCAGAGCGGCGATATGTGGGCGAAGAAGTCCGGCGTGCGGATGGCGATGGGATAGACCGGCCGGACGACGATGTTGAGATCCCATTCCTCCTCGAGCGCGATCAGGCGCGGCATCGCCAGATAGGAATAGGGACTGCGAAAGGACCAGAACAGGTCGACATCCATCGTCATCGCCTTCACACCCCCGGCACGAATGAATCCATGTAGGCATACAGTCCCGGCGCGCCGCCGGTATGGATGAACAGCACCGTCTCGTCCGGCCCGTAGACACCCTGCCGGCAACGGTCGATCAGGCCGGCCATGCCCTTCCCGGAGTAGACCGGATCCAGCAGGATCCCCTCCAGGCGCGCCAGCATCGTTACCGCCTCGACCATGCCTTCCGTGGGAATGCCGTAGCCCTGTCCGACATACTTGTCGGTGACCTGGACGTGGCCGGCGGTGACCACGTCGGGCGCTCCCAGATAGTCCGCGGTCTCCCGGGCGAGGTTGAGCACCCGCTCGTGCTGGACCGCCTCGGGCGCATTCACGCCGACGCCGAACACCGGAATGCCGCTGTTCAGGGCGGCCAGGCCCGCGACCAGCCCCGCCTGGGTCCCGGCGCTGCCCGTGGCGTGCACCACGTGATCGATCGTCAGGTCCATGTCGTTGGCCTGGGTCAGCAGTTCCAGCGCGCAATCGGCGTAGCCCAGCGCGCCGACCCGGTTCGAGCCGCCGCCGGGAATGACGTAGGGCACGCCGCCGCGCGCGCGCACCTCCTCGGCGACCTCCTCCATCGCCGCGTTCATGTCGCTGCCGGCCGGCACCGTGCGGATGCGGGCATCGAACAGGTGGTCGAGAAAGACGTTGCCCGAACGGTTGTAGTCATCCGTCGGATCCTGCACGCGGGCCTCGAACACCAGTTCGCAGGCCAGTTCCAGCTTGCGCGCGGCAGCCGCGGTCTGGCGGGCATGGTTCGACTGCACCGCGCCCTGGGTGATCACCGTGTCGGCGCCCCGCTCCAGGGCGTCGGCCATCAGGAACTCGAGTTTGCGGGTCTTGTTGCCGCCGAAGGCGAGACCCGTGCAGTCGTCGCGCTTGATCCAGATTTCCGGCCCGCCGAGCTCCCGGGAGAGGTTCTCCAGCGGCTCGATCGGGGTCGGCAGATGGGCGAAGCGAAGGCGCGGAAAACGGGCGAGATGCACGGTTCAGAACTCCTCGGACGGGGCGCCTCCGGCGCCGGGGGACGGGGCGCCTGCGGCGCCGGGCAACGCGGCCTCGCCGCGCGCATAAGCAATAGCACGTTCCGCCAGCACGCGGTTGGGATCAATGAACGCCACCGGCACGTCCCCGGCGGCGAGGACCAGGGGAATTTCCGTGCAGCCCGCGATCAGCACCTCGGCCCCGCGCGCGACGAGACCGAGGGCGAGATCGCGCATGGCCGCTCCCAGCGCGCGATCGCGCTCGCCGGCCTTGATCCGGTAGACCAGGTCCATGAAGGCATCCAGCTCCGCCCCCTCGAGCTGCAGCCGCTCCAGGCCGCGGCTCGCCAGGGGTCTTGCGAAGATGTCCGCCGCAACGCCGCCGCTGGTCGCCATCACGCCCACCCGGCGGGCCTGCGGCGCCTCGCGGCGTACCGCGTCGGCCGCCTCCTCCAGCAGCGAGACGAAGGGAATCGCGATGTCCGCCAGGAACTCCGGCGCGAAGGCATGCGTCGTGTTCGACGTCATCACCAGGAAGTCGGCCCCGGCCTGCTCCAGCCGCCGGGCGCAGGCCGCAAGCGCCGGTCCCGGCGAGGGACCGCGGCCGGCCAGCGCCTCGTTGCGGTTGGGAATTCGCGGATTGCTGTCGATGATCAGGTGCAGGTGCTCCTGGTCGCTCTTCGCCGGCGTGCGTTCGATCACCTGGCGGTAGAAATCGAGCGAGGCTTCCGGGCCCAGGCCGCCCATCACTCCGATCACCAGGGGCTCGCGCATGCACCTCTCCGTCGCTCACGGCCATTTCAGCGGCGATCATCGCCGTTCCGGCGGGAAAACCAAGTCTCTTGCGGCTATTCTTCGCCCGTGATGGCCCGCCCGTTCGCCCGCCTGCTGAGCGCGCTCGCGCTGTTTCTGACGCTGCTGCCGGCGGCCGGCCCCGTGCGCGCGCTTGACGCCGCGGACGCCCGCCACCTGCTCTCGCGCACCGGCTTCGGCGCCGCGCCGCACGAGATCGCCGCGCTGCTGCCGCTCAGCCGGGAACAGGCCGTCGATCGCCTGATCGGCGCCATCGCCGAGACCCCGCTCCTGGCGATGCCGGCCTGGACCCGCGCGCCGAAACCGGATTTTGCCGGGCGCGGCCGCCTGGATCGTGTCGGCAAGCGGCAGTTCCGCGAGGCACGGCGTCGGGAGATCGCCGAGCTGAGGGCCTGGTGGCTGAGCGAGATGATCGCCACCCCCTCGCCGCTCACCGAACGTCTCGTGCTGTTCTGGCACAACCACTTCACCTCGTCGTTCCGCGGCACGAGCGGCTGGAGCGCGATGCTGGCGGCGCAGAACGCCACGTTCCGCCGGCATGCGGGCGGCTCCTTCGCAGAGCTGCTGGCCGCCATGGTCCGCGACCCGGCCCTGCTGCGCTACCTGGACAACACCGCCTCCAGCGTGCGCCGGCCGAACGAGAACTTCGCGCGCGAGCTGCTGGAACTGTTCACCCTGGGCGCCGGGGCCTACAGCGAAAGCGACGTCCGCGAGGTTGCCCGGGCCTTCGCCGGCTGGGGCGTGGACGAACACAGGGACTACGCCTTCCGGATCCATCCCGGGCGGCGCGATCCCGGCGAGAAGACGATCCTGGGACGCAGCGGGCCGCTCGACGGCGACGACGTGGTCGCCCTGCTGCTGGCGCGGCCCGAGACCGCACGCACGGTCGTGCGCAAGCTGTGGCGCGCCTTCGTCTCGCCGGAACCGGACGAGGCCCGCGTCGCGCACCTGGCCGAGGCCTTCCGTCGCGAGGGCTACCGCATGCCGGGACTGCTCCGGGCGCTGTTCTCCGAGCCGGCGTTCTGGCGGCCGGGCCGGCTGGTGCGCTCGCCGGTGCACCTGCTCGTCGGCACCGTGCGCAGTCTGGGCCTGCCCGTCGGCGACGTCGCGGCGCTGCCCGTCGCGGCCCGGCGCATGGGCCAGGACCTGTTCGAGCCGCCCAACGTCAAGGGTTGGCCGGGCGGACCGGCCTGGATCGACGGCACCCGGCTGGGCGAGCGCTACCACGTGCTGCGCGACCTGCTGGAGGAATGGTCGCCCCGCTACCGCGAGACCGCGCGGCCGACCGCGAGCGATCGCCTGCGGCTGCGGGTGGCGGGCGAGGCCTACCGCGAGAATCCGCGCTACGCGCTGTGGATCAACGAGCGCTACCTGACGCGCCGCGAGGTCGCGAACGCGCACGACGCCCGCCGCTTCGGGCCGATCGGCGAACGCCTGGCCGATCTCGACTGGGAGATCGCGGGCTTCGCGCTGGCGGATTTCGACGAGGAGATCCGAACGGTCACCGTGAGTTTCCTGAACGACGGCTGCAGCCGGAAAAGCTGCCGGCGCGGCGACCGGAACCTCTATGTCGACTGGCTGGAGATCGACGGCCGGCGCTATGCCGCGGCGCGGGCGCGGCAGAACGATTCCTGCCGGCAGCCGAGCACGCCCGGAAGGCTCTACTGCCGGGGCCGGCTCGAATTCGACCTGACCCGGCCGCCGGCGGACGCGGACCGCATGCGCTTCGTCGCCACCGCCGCCGCGGGACAGGGCGACGGCATGATGGCTGGCAGCGGCGATCCCCATGCCAGCGGCCTCGAGCCGGCCGGCAGGCCGCCGCGCCGGGGCGCGCTGGCCTGGCGCGCCGAGCTGCCGGGCGCGGGAGGCGAAGACTGGTGGCCCTTCCTGCTGGCCGCGCCGCCGACCAGACCGCTCGATTCCGGCGCGGACCTGCATGACCTGCTGCGCCAGCGCCTGCTCGATCCGGCCTACCAGGTGTTCTGAGCCATGCCGCCGCTCTCCCGTCGCACCCTGTTGCGCAGCGCCGGCCTGCTGGCCGGCGGCGCGCTGCTGCCGGCCGCCCCCGTCGCGGCGCAGAGCGGCGCCGGCGGAGACCGGCGGACGGTGCTGGTGCTGCTCGAACTCGCCGGCGGCAACGATGCCCTGAACACCCTCGTCCCCTACCGCGACCCGCTGTACCGCCGGCTGCGCCCCAACCTCGCCTGGCCGAACGAGCGCCTGCTGGCGCTGAGCGACGATCTGGCCCTGCCGGACGCCCTCGGGGCCCTGGCGCCGCACTGGGAAGCCGGCGACCTCGCCCTGCTGCCGTTGATTGGCACGCCGGAGCACGATCGCTCGCACTTCCGCGCCGCCGACATCTGGGAAGCCGGCGATCCGCAGGCAGCCGGCGAAACCGGCTGGCTGGCGCCGCTTCTCGCCGGCCGCGCCGATCTCGACGTGCCGGGAATCGTGCTGGGCGGCCGCAGCGGACCCCTGGCGGGTTGCGGCGCCGTCCACATCGCCGATCCGGCCCGCTTCCTCGCCGAAAGCCGGCAACTGGCCCAGGCCCTGCGCAGTTTCGACAGCGCCGCGCTGCGGCATGTCGTCGGCGTGCACAACGCCAACGCGGCCGTGGTGCAACGGCTGGCCGCGCGGCTGGCCGCGGGCGGCCGGATGAGCGGCCGTCGGCCGGGCACCGGCTTCGCGCGCCAGCTCTTCAATGCCGAGCAGATCCTCGGCGCGGGCGTGCGCACGGCGGCGCTGAAACTGGTCCTGCCCGGCTTCGATACCCACGCCAACCAGCCGGGCCGGCACGAGCGCCTGTTGCGCGAGCTTGCCCGCGGGCTGGACCGCTTCGCCGCGCGTCTGAAGGCGCGCGGTCTCTGGCGGGACACGGTGCTCGTCTGCTGGTCCGAGTTCGGTCGCCGGGTGCGCGAGAACGCCTCCCGGGGCACCGACCATGGCGGCGCCGGCACGGTGCTGCTGTTCGGCGGGCGGGTGCGCGGCGGCATCCACGGCGCGTTTCGCAGCCTGGAGACGCTGGACGATGGCGACCTCCCGGTCGCCACCGACTATCGCCGGCTGTATGCCAGCCTCGCCGCGCAGGTGCTCGGCGTCACAGACAATGCCTTCACCGCCGCCGGCCATGCCCCGCTTCCCGACCTGATCGGCTGACGGCACTCGCCCTGCTGCTACACTCCCTGCCGGACAAGCGAGGGAGGACGGCATGATCCGGGAAAATACGGTGAAGCAGCGCCTGGCGGCGGGCGAGGCGGTGTTCGGCACCATGATGTTCGAGTTTCTCGGCCCCGGACTGCCGCAGATCGCCGCCAATGCCGGCGCCGACTTCCTGTTCTACGACATGGAGCACAGCGGGTTCTCGATGGAACGCATCAAGGACCAGTGCGCGCTCTGCCGGGGCACCGGCGTGGTGCCGATGGTGCGGCCCGCGGGCAAGGACTACCAGTTCGCCGCCCGCCTGCTCGACATCGGCGCCATGGGCCTGATGTTCCAGATGGTCGAGAGCGCCGAGGAGGCCCGCGACCTCGTCGCGCACACCCGCTATCCCCCGCATGGCCGACGCGGGGCGCTGTTCGGCGGTCCGCACGACGACTATCTGAGCGAGGACCTGCCACAGGCGGTCGCGGAGGCCAATGCGCGCACGCTGATCACCGTGCTGATCGAGACCGAGCGCGGGCTCGCCAACGTGGACGAGATCCTCGCGGTCGACGGCATCGACGCCGCGCAGATGGGCCACCTCGACCTGTCGATCTCGATGGGCATTCCCGGCGACGTCGCGCACCCGCGCATGCAAGCGGCGATCGACACCATCGCCGAGACCGCGGCCCGTCACGGCAAGGCGGCCGGCATGCTGGTGGGCGATCGCGAGCAGGGCGCGAGCTTCCTCGATCGCGGCTTCCGGATGATCTCCTATTCCCTCGACATCGCGCTGTTCCAGAATGCGCTCGGCGACGGCATCGGTGCGCTGCGCGCGCATGCCGGCCGACGCTGAAGACGGCGCCATCGTGCCAAGTCTCGCCCTGCCCGATCTCGACCTCGCCTATCGCGACGAGGGCACGGGGCCGCCGCTGGTGCTGCTGCACGGCTGGCCCGAATGGTCGGCGATCTGGCGGCGGCTGATCCCCGCGCTGGGTACCGGCTTCCGGGTGATCGCGCCGGACCTGCGCAATTTCGGCGACAGCCGCGGCGACGAGGCCCGCGACATCGCCCACTATGTCGACGATCTGGCGGCGCTGGTCGACGCCCTGGGCCTCGAACGCTTCGGCTTGGTGGGCCACGATGTCGGCGCCTTCCTGGCGCAGGACTATGCCCGCCGGGCGCCCGGGCGGCTCGCCGGCCTGTTCGTCTTCGACTGCCCGCATTTCGGCATCGGCCCGCGCTGGCTCGCCGACGGCCATGTCCGCGAGCTCTGGTACCAGAGCTTCCAGCAGCTCCCGCTGGCGCAGACCCTGGTCGGCGCCTCGCGGGAGAGCTGCCGGGCCTATCTCGCGCATTTCCTCTCCCACTGGGCGGGCGACCCGGCGGCCTTCGATCTCGACGATCTGGAAGAATGGACGACGATGTTCCGCAGGCCGGGACGCCTCGCCGGCGGCTTCCGCTGGTACACGCTCGCCAACCGGCGCCGGCTGGAAGCCATGGCGGATCCCGACGCGGGACGCGCGCCGCCGATCGCGGTGCCGGCCTATTCCTACTGGGGGTCGGCCGACCCGATCCTGAAGGTCGAATGGCAGGACAGCCTGGACGAGGTTTTCGCCTCGGTGACCTGCGAACGGGCCGAGGGCGCCGGCCATTTCGTGCCCTGGGAGCGCCCCGAGGACAGCGCCACACGCATCGCCGCCTTCTTCTCCGCGCGTTTCGCGATGCCGGCCTGACGCCCGGGACCGTTCGCACGCGCCCCGCTTCGCCTCTATCCTCTTCCCGGAGCCGCGAAGACGGAGCGGAAGAACGACGCGATGCCGCACTATTACGTCAACAGGCAGGCACAGGCGAACGGCGACCACGAGGTTCACTGGATGCTGTTCTGTCCGACCCATGCCCGACGCGAGAACAGGCGCTATCTCGGCGAGTTTCCCACCTGCCGCGAGGCGGTCGCGGCGGCCAGGGAGATCTATCCCCTGGCAGACGGCTGCGCCCACTGTTCACCCGACTGCCACACGCGCTGAGCGGTCCTAGGGCAGGATCGGGAAGCGGCGCGGCCCGCGGAGGGTCTCGAGCAGAGGCCAGGACCAGTCGATCCAGTCGCACAGCGCCGGGCGGGTATCCCGGGGATCGATGATGTCGTGATAGGCGAAGGACTCCGCGCGCGGCATCGGCGACTGGCGCTCGGCGAGCTGTTCCTCCAGTTCCCTCCGGCGGGCCTCGGGATCCGGGGCCGCGGCGATCTCCCGGCCGAAGGCCACGGCGACGCCGCCTTCCACCGGCAGGGCGCCGGATTCCGCCGACGGCCAGGCGAGCACGTGCGCGCCGTCGCCGAAATGCGCCGCTCCGGCGACGCCGTAGACCTTCTTGACGATCACCGAGACCCAGGGCACCGAGCAGCTGGCCGCGGCCAGCACCGCGGCGGTGCCCGGCCGGATCGCGCCCTCGCGCTCGGACTGTTCGCCGATCATGAAGCCCGGTTCGTCGACAAGGCAGACCACGGGCAGATGGAAGGTCTCGCAGATCTCCACGAAGCGGCGGAACTTGCGGGCGCCGTCGGCGCTCATCGCGCCGGCGTAGAAGCGGCAGTCGTTGGCGATCACGCCCACGGGATGACCGTTCAGGCGGGCGTAGGCGGTGATGATGCCGGGCCCCCACTTGCGCGAGACCTCGAACAGGCTGTCGATGTCGAATATCGCGCGCATCACCTTGCGCATGTCGTAGGGCTTGCGCCGGTCCTTCGGCACCACCGAGAGCAGCATCTCCTCGCGCCTCTCGCGGTCGTCCTCGCAGGCCGAGACCGGCGGCAGGCCGTCCACGTTGTCGGGCATGTAGGAGAGGAAGCGGCGGATCTGCGCCAACGCGCCGGCCTCGTCGTCGGCGACATTGTCGATCACCCCGTTCTTCAGGTGAACGTCGGCACCGCCGAGCGATTCCTTCGTCGCCTCCTGGTTCAGCGCCCGCTGCACCACCGCGGGCCCGGCGATCAGCACCTGGGCGGTCTCCCGGGTCATCACCGTGAAGTGGCTGGCGACCAGCCGGGCGGCCGGCAGGCCCGCCACCGGGCCGAGCGCCGCCGAGGCGACCGGCACCGTCGCCATGGCTTCCGCCACCGAGCGGAAACGCGGGCGCTCGAAGACCGGCGATCCGACCGGGCCGGAAGCCGCCCTGCCGCCGGCGGCGCCGGCCACGGAGCCGCCGCCGCCCTCGTGCAGCCGCACCAGCGGCACGCGGTAGCGCACCGCCATTTCCTCGGTGTACACGCTTTTGCGCAGGCCCGCCGGTGTGGGCGAACCGCCGCGAACCGTGAAGTCCTCGCCGCCGACGATGATCCTGCGACCGTCGACGGCGCCGAACCCGAGCAGGAAATTGGCCGGGGTGAAACCGGTCTCGTTGCCTTCTTCGTCAAGCTCCCGGGCGCCGGCGATGGGGCCCTGCTCTCGAAACGAGCCGGGATCGAGCAGCAGGTCGATTCGCTCCCGCAGCGGCAGGCGGCCCTTGGCGCGCTGCCGCTCCAGGGCCTCCGCGCCCCCCTGCTCCAGCACCCTGGCGCGCCGCGCCGCGATCGCCTCGACTTCCTTTTCCCAGCTCATGCTCCGCCTCCCGACTGCCGTCCCCCCGCTATTGCCGATCGCGCGCGAGGGCGCAAGGGAACGCGCGGCGCGGCGGGGACTGGTCCGGCGGCCATGGCCTCGCCTATGCTCGCGCCATGAAGGCGGCGGCGTTCGACTATCTGCGTGCTTCAGACGCGGGCGACATCGACCAGGCGAAGGCGGAAGGCGGCGAGGATGCGCGCATCCTCGCCGGCGGGCAGTCGCTTGTGCCGATGATGGCAATGCGCCTGCTGCGCCCGGAACTGCTGATCGACATCAACCGGGTACCGGCGCTCACGGAAGTCGCCCTGCAGGACGAGGCGCTCAGCATCGCCGCCGCTGTCCGGCAGGCGGCGATCCTGGCCGATGCCCGAGCGGGCGCGGCCGTGCCGATGCTGGCCCGGGCGCTCAACTGGGTCGGACATGGCCAGACCCGCAACCGCGGCACGCTGTGCGGTTCGCTGGCGCATGCCGATCCGGCGGCCGAACTGCCGCTCGTCGCGGTCCTGCTGGATGCGACGATGCAGGTCCGCCGCCGCGGCGACCGGCGGACGGTTGCAGCCGCCGCGTTCTTTCGCGACGAGATGACCACGGCGCTGGGCGACGACGAGTGGCTGGAATCGGTCGCTTTTCCGCGCTGGCCCGGCGCCGTCGGCTGCGGTTTTCACGAAATCAACCAGCGGCGCTCGGACTTCGCCATCGCCGCCGCGGCAGCGCAGGTCTCGCTGGACGACGGCGGCCGGATCGCGCGGGTCGTGCTTGCGGTCGGCGGTTGCGGGCCCGTTCCGGTGCGCTGTCGGGCCAGCGAGGACGCCCTGCTGGGCGAACAACCGGACGCCCGGATCGTGAACGGGGCCTGCGCCCTGATCGGAGCGGAACTCGATCCTGGCAACGACCTGCAGGCCGACGCCGCCTACCGCCGGCGGGTCGCCCCGGAGCTGGCCCGCCGCGCGCTTGCGGACGCGCTTTCCGAGGCGCGTTCCGCGAGCGCCGCCGATACCGGAGCGACCGGCGCATGAGCGAGACCCCCCACCGGCGGCGGGCGATCCGCCTGCGCGTCAACGGCCGCACGCACACGCTGTCGGTCGAGCCGCGCATGACCCTGGTCGACGCGCTGCGCGACGGGCTGGACCTCACCGGCACGCATGTCGGTTGCGAGCACGGGGTCTGCGGCGCCTGCTCCGTGCTGCTCGACGGCGAGGCCGTGCGCAGTTGCCTGCTGTACGCGGTCCAGGCCGAGGATTGCGACATCACCACCGTCGAGGGCCTGCGCGAGGAGGACGGCAGCCTGAGCGTGCTGCAGGAGGCCTTCTGGGACTGCCACGCCATGCAGTGCGGCTACTGCACGCCCGGCATGCTGATCGCCGCGACCGAGTTGTTGCGCCGGGAGACCAGCCCCGACGAGGAACAGATCCGCGAGGCGATCGGCGGCAATCTCTGCCGCTGCACCGGCTATGTGCAGATCGTCGAGGCCGTCCGCCTCGCCGCCGAGCGGCTCAGCCAGCGGCGGGACGGCGGGGACGAGCGGTCGTGAGCGGACACCGCTATGTCAGCCGCAAGCAGCGGCCCCGCGAGGATCGCCGCTTCATTACCGGCGAGGGCCGGTTCGCCGCCGACATGCGCCGACCGGGGCTGCTGCATTGCGCCGTCGTCCAGAGCCCCTACCCGCGCGCCCGCATCACCGGGATCGACACCGCCGACGCGCTGGCGGTACCCGGCGTGGTCCACGTGCTGACCGGCGATGCCCTGTGCGCCGCGGTCAACCCGCTGCACAACGGGGTCGACGTGCCCGGCGCGCCCTGGTGGCCGATGGCGAACGGCGAGGTCCGCTACGCCGGGGAGTGGGTCGCGGTCGTGGTCGCCGAGGACCGCTATGCGGCCGAGGACGGTGTCGAGCTTGTCGCCGTCGACTACGAGCCGCTCGAGCCCGTGGTCGATCCCGAGGCGGCGCTGGCGGAAGACAGTCCGCTGGTGCACGAGGCACACGGCAGCAACGTGCTGTTCCGCCGCCAGTTCGTCTGGGGCCCGGTCGATTCCGACTTCGAGGCGGAAGCCCACCGGGTGGACCTGCGGCTGCGCTGGCACCGCAACGCCACGGTGCCGATCGAGACCTTCGCGGTAACCGCCGAATGGCACGCGGGCGACGGCCTGCTGGACGTCTGGGCCTCGATTCAGATGCCGAAATATCACGACCAGATCGCCTCGGCGCTGGGGCTGCCGGCGAACGCGGTCCGCGTGCATCACGACGTGGATGTCGGCGGCTCCTACGGGGTCAAGCGCGGCATCAAGCAGACCGTGGTCTGTGGCTGGCTCTCCCGCCACCTGGGGCGGCCGGTGCGCCTGGTCGAGGACCGGCTGGAGAACATGTCGGGCGGCGACGCGCACGGACCCGACCGGCAGTTCGATATCGCCTACGCCTTCGGCGACGACGGCCGGGTCCGCAGCATGCGCCTGCGGGCGCTGGACGATTGCGGCGCCTATGCCGGCCGCGCGCCGCTGCAGCTCGGCAAGCCGGTGGGCTCGATCGTCGGCCCCTACCGGATCGCAAGCGTGGCCTACGAGGCGATCTCGGTGACCACCAACAAGACCACCCAGACCGCGGTGCGCGGTTTCGGCCAGTCGCCCACCAGCTTCGCGCTGGAGATGGCGATGGACCGGGCGGCCCGCCAACTCGACCTCGACCGGCTGGAAATCCGCCGGCGCAACCTGATCCCGGCCGACGCCTTCCCCTACACCATCCCCTCGGGCACGGAGTACGATTCCGGCGACTATCACGGCCTGGTCGACAAGCTGGTCGCCGCCGCCGACTACGAGGGCCTGATCGCGCGCCGCGACGCGCTCCGGGCCGAGGGCCGGCTGGCCGGATTGGGAGTCGCCACCGCGGTCGACCCCGGCGGCGGCAACGCCACCTTCGAGCCCCTGTTCAACCCGAAGAACGACACCACCACCTGGATGGAAGGCTGTCGCCTGAAGGTCGACCGCGCCGGCACAATCACCGTGGAAATCTCGACCTCGACGTCCGGCCAGGGCCACCAGACCCTGGCCGCGACCGTGGTCGCCGAGGTGCTGCAGCGCGATCCGGAGAGCATCCGGGTGGTGCATTCGGATTCCCTGACCATGCTTCCGGGCAATTCGCCGGTCGGAAACCGCATGGCGATCATGCTCGGCGGCGCGGCGCATGGCGCGGCGGAGAAGCTGAAGCACCGGCTGATCGAGATCGCCGCGCACGTACTGGACGGCGCGCCCGACGCGGCGCACTACCGCGACGGCACTGTCGAGGTCGGCGGCAAGACGCTCGACTGGGCGGAGCTGTGCGACATCGCCCACCGCCGCTACCACCTCATGCCGCCGGGCAGCGAGCCCGGCCTGCAGGCCCAGTTCGTCTACGAGGCGCCGAAGGGCGGTCGGCTGCCGACGGCAGACGGCCGGGTGCAGATGTATCCCTGCTTCTCCTTCGAGGTGCACCTGCCGCTGATCGAGGTCGACCGCAACACCGGCAAGGTCACCCTGCTGGACTACTGGGCCGGGCACGATTGCGGCACCGTGATCAATCCGGACATCGTGCGCGGCATGACCTTCGGCGGCATCGCCCACGGTATCGGCGTCGCCCTGATGGAGCGCTTCGAATACGACGACCAGGGCCAGCTTCTCTCCGGCAGCTTCGTCGATTACGTGATGCCCTCGGCGCACGAGGTGCCGGCCGTGCGGCTGATCGAGCAGGAAACCCCCTCGCCGCTCACCTGCTTCGGCCAGAAGGGCGCGGGCGAAGGCGGATACATGGGCGCCCCGGCCGCCGTGGCGAGCGCGGTGAACGACGCCCTCGCGCCCCTGGGTGCGGAAATGCTGGAACTGCCGATGCGCCCGCGCGACATCGCCCGGGCCATCGCCGCGGCGGAGTCCTCGTCCCCGGCCTGACCCGGCAACCGGCCTTTCCCGGCATTGCTTCCGAACCGCGACTGTCTCATTTTTTATTGTCGTTTCCGGATTCCGGGTAATGATTTTACCGGTCGTTAAAAGACTCAGGGCACATTATCAAAAGCAGATCACTCAGGAAATGTCACTTTTATTACATGCTTATTTAAAGTGCACATTGCCTGATTTTTGATCACACCCCCATGGCACGAACGGAACATCACCCGTTCTACCTGTTCGACGGCTCCATCCGCCCAAGAGGTTTCCGATGTCCTCCCTTCTCGACCGTCTCCGCATCAAGACCAAGATCGTCATTGCCGTGCTTCTGCCTCTCCTCGCCGTCGCCGGACTGACCGGACACAGGGTGATCGGCGATCGCGACCTCGTCGCCAGGGCAGAGACCGTCGCCGGCGAGGTTTCCTTCAGCACCGAAATCAGTGCCCTGGTGCACGAGTTGCAGAAAGAGCGCGGAAACTCGGCGGGCTTTCTCGGCAGCAAGGGGAACCGCGCCTTCGCCGACCGGCTTCTTCGCCAGAAATCCCGGACCGATCCGGTCCTCGCGCGGTTCGAGGTCGCCGCCGACCGGTTCGAGGCGGGGACCTATCCGGAGAGCATCTTCCGGGCCCTGGCGACCGCCCGCGACCGGATGCGCGGCCTGCCGGGGATGCGTCGCGCCGTGCTGGCGCAGGAGAGCGGCGTGGCGGACATGGCGAGGACCTACACCGGCATCATCATTGCGCTGCTGGATACGGTCTCCGCGATGGCCATGGAGGCCCGCCATCCCGCGGTTTCCGACCACTTCGCGGTCTATGTCGGCATCCTGCAGGCCAAGGAGCGGGCGGGCCTCGAGCGGGCGATGGGCGCGAACGGCTTCGCCGCCGGCGCTTTCGCCCCCGCCGTGCACCGGCGCTTCATCGACCTGGTCGCGAAGCAGGAAGCCTTCCTCTCGATCTTCCGCGCCTACGCAAACGCGGACCAGCGCCGGTCGCTCGACGAGGCCTTCGAGGATCCCGCGGTCGGGACGGTCGAGCGCCTGCGACAGGCGGCGATCGACAGCGCCTATGGCGGCAGCATCGAGGGCATCTCCGGTGGCGACTGGTTCGACATCATCACGCGAAAGATCGACCTGATGAAATCGGTCGAGGACCGCGTCGCCACCGATCTGGCGAACGCCGCCCGCGCGCTCTCCCGTCAGACGCAGCGGCAGTTGATTGCCGATTCCGTCGCCGCCGTCGCGGTCCTGCTGATCACGATCCTGCTGTCGCTCGTGGTCGCCCGCGACATCGCCGGAAGGATCGGCCGCCTGACCGCCACGATGGGCCGCCTGGCCGAGGGCGAGCGCGATGTCGAGATTGCCGGCACCGCAGCCCGAAACGAATTCGGCGCGATGGCCCGGGCCCTTCTGGTCTTCCAGGAGAATGCCCGCGAGGCGGACCGGCTGAACCGCGAGCAGCAGGCCGACCAGCAAGCCCAGGTCGAACGGGCCCGCACCATCGAGAGCCTGACGCGCGACTTCGAGCAGGCCACGGCGACGATGCTCGACACCGTCGCCCGGGCCTCCGGCGACCTGCGGGCCACGGCGGACCTGATGTCGAACCGGGCCGAGGACGCCAGCCACCGCTCCACCCGCGTCGCCGACGCCAGCGCCCGGGCGACCAGCGAGGTCGAGACCGTGGCCGCGGCCGCCGAGGAACTGTCCTCCTCGATCGGCGAGATCAGCCGGCAGATCGCGCAGTCCTCGGAAATCACCCAGGACGCCGTGCGCCAGGCCGACGCGGCCGGCGCGACAGTGCGCGGGCTCGACGAGGCCGCCCGGCACATCGGCGAGGTCGTGCAGCTGATCAACGACATCGCCGACCAGACCCCCCGGCTGGCCCTCAACGCCACCCTCGAGGCCGCCCGGGCCGGCGAGGCCGGCAAGGGGTTCGCCGTCGTCGCCGCCGAGGTGAAGTCGCTCGCCAACCAGACCGCGAAGGCGACCGACGACATCCGCCAGCAGATCGACCTGATCCAGTCCAGCACCTCGGAAACCGTCGCGGCGATCGGCGGCGTGCAGTCCGTCATCAACGTGATCGGCGAGAACGCGGTGAAGATCGCTTCGGCCGTCGAGGAGCAGAACGCGGCGACCCTAGAGATCACCCGCAGCGCGCAGGAAGTCTCCTCCTCGACCAGCGAGGTCAACGGCGTCATCGACGGCGTGCGCGTGGCTGCCGGCGACACCGGCGCGGCAGCGCAGCAGGTGCAGTCCTCGGCGGCGAGCCTGAGCGAGAAGTCCGACGGTCTCGCGGCCGACGTGAAGCGCTTCCTCGAACGGCTGAAGGCCGCCTGACGCACCCCGGCCCTCAGGTCCGGCCGTGCCGGGCCTGCTGGTCGAAGAAGGAGGCCGTGGTCAGGAGCTGGGGCAGCCGCAATTCGAAGGGAACCGTGCGCACCCGGCCGCTGGCCCGGCCGCGCACGATCTCGCCCTCGTGCCGCGAGGGCATCGGGTTGGGCGAACAGGGCACCGCGTCGGCGGCCGAGTAGACGCAGATCAGCAGGGTGCGCGGCGCCGACGAGCGGTTCGGCGCCGAGCCGTGCAGCAGGCGGGTGTGCATCAGGCAGACCGCCCCCGCCGGCCCGGTGCAGCGCACCGCCCGGCTCTGGCAGTCCGCGGCCACGCCATCGTCGATCGCACCGGTGAAAACGTCGTCGTGCCAGAGCTCGTGCAGCGGGCCGCGATGGCTGCCTGGCAGCACCTCCAGCGGGCCGTTCTCCTCTGTGACCTCGTCCACCATCAGCAGCGCGGTGACCAGGTCGTCGTTGCTGTGCGGCGTGAACAGGAAATCCTGGTGCCATTTCACCGCGGTCGCCGCGCCGGGCTGTTTCGAGTTGATCTTGGTGTGATGCAGTTTCACGTCCGGGCCGATCAGGTCGGCGACGGCATCGGTCATGCGGCTGTCCGCCATCGCTTCCCGGCAGGCCTCGGAAACCTCGACCGGCGCGTTCACCCGCCGCAGCGCGGGCGCCGCGGCGCTGTGGCCGGGTTCCAGATCGAAGCGCGGTCCGCCGTTCAGGGTCTCGCCGTAGGGTGCGTCATGGCCGCGGCTCTCCTCGACCCAGGCCGCGAAATCCCGCTGCAGGCGGGCCAGCAGCCCCGGCGCGACAGCGTCCTCGAGCACGAGATAGCCCTCGCTTTCGAAGAAGGCGGCTTGCTCCGTCGTCAGCACGCGCATGATTTCCTCCCGTCCGCTCAGGATGGCGCGGGTATCCGCGGCCGGCAAGCTCAGGCCCGGTCGACCGCCAGCACGGTATCGAGCAGCACGTCGGCGCCGCGGGCGAGCTGTTCGGGCTCGGCCCATTCCTCGGCGCTGTGGCTGATGCCGTCCCGGCAGGGCACGAAGATCATCGCCGCGGGCGCGATCCGGGCGATCCAGCCGGCATCGTGCCCGGCGCCGCTGGGCAACGCGCGGTAACGGTAGCCCCGCGCCGCCGCCGAGCGGGCGATCAGCGTCTGCAGGTCCGCATCGCAGGCCGCCGGCGCGGCGCGCGAGAGCAGGGTCGCTTCGGCCCGCAGGCCGGCTCCCTCGAGCAGGTCCGGCAACGCCGCCTCGAGTTCGGCCCACAGGGTTTCGAGCGCCGCCTCGCGGCCGGCGCGGATGTCGAGCACCAGTTCCACCCGTTCGGGAATGACGTTGAAGGCGTTGGGGAACACCTCCAGGGCGCCGACCGTGGCGACCAGATAGTCCGGTCCCCGGGCGGCGCGCGCGGCGGCCTCGCCCGCGATCCAGGCCACCAGCCGGGCGGCGCCGGCCAGCGCGTCCCGACGCAGGGCCATCGGCGTGGTGCCGGCATGGTCGGCCTGGCCGGTGATCGCGATGCGCCAGCGGCGGATGGCGACGATGGTCTCGACCACACCGATATCCATGCCTTCGTGTTCCAGCACCCGCCCCTGTTCGATATGCATCTCCAGCATCGCGCGGATCGACCCGGGCGGCCGCTGCGCTTTGGCGATCCGCGCGGGATCGCCGCCCATCTGCGCGATCGCTTCGGCGAGGCTGCGGCCCGTCCCGTCGGTGCGATCGAGATGCCCCGGCTCCAGGCCGCCGCTGATCGCCCGGCTGCCGGTGCAGGACAGGCCGAAATCGCTGGGCTCCTCCGCGAGGAAATCGGCCACCTCGAAGGGATGGCGCAGCGTGATCCCCGCGGTCTCCAGGGCGCGGGCCACGGCCAGGCCGGCGAGCACGCCCGAGATGCCGTCGAAGCGGCCGCCGGCGGGAACCGTGTCCGAGTGCGATCCGGTGAGGATCACCGGTGCCTCGGCCTCGCGCCCCTCGCGCCGACCGATCAGGCTGCCGCCGGGATCGGTCGCGACCGACAGGCCGGCATCGCGGAAGCGCGCGGCGAGCCAGGCCCGGCCGTCGCGGTGCAGGTCGCTGAAGGGGCGCCTTGTGTAGGGCCTGTCGGGTTCGGTGATCGCCGCCAGCGCCATGTGATCGGCCCACAGGGCCTCGCGATCGATCTGCATGGACATTCTCCGTTCCTTTCGCCGCGCCCTGTTTCGCCGCACCCACTCGCTGCGCCGGGATACAGGTTCGCCGCTCCCACCGCCATGTTCCTCACCCAAGCGTCAGTTGCCGGCGATCCGGCGGCGGGGCAGGATCGGGCGCAGCCTGTCAGGAGAACCGTCGGCATGTCCCTTCCCGTTCCGGCCCGCCGGGGCCGCC
Organism: Alphaproteobacteria bacterium; assembly: GCA_041940205.1. Taxonomy (GTDB): domain Bacteria; phylum Pseudomonadota; class Alphaproteobacteria; genus JBGTSP01. Next base: position 2,710 of record JBGTSP010000048.1, on the reverse strand, counting down.
TGCCCGTTCTGCTCGCCCTGCTCCTGGTCCTGCTGCCCGCCGGCGCGGCACGGGCCGCCGATCCGCCGGTCACCCTGCGGACCGAGGCGCACGCCGTGCGCGTGGTGACGCTGACCCGGGGGCTCTCGCATCCCTGGGGGCTCGCCTTCCTGCCCGATGGCGGGATGCTGATCACGGAGCGACCCGGACGCCTGCGGCAGTTCCGCGACGGTCGCCTGGGCCCGCCCGTGGAAGGCGTGCCCGAGGTGCTGGCGCGCGGCCAGGGCGGCCTGCTGGATGTCGCGATCCATCCCGACTTCGCCAGCAACCGCCTGGTCTACCTGTCCTATTCCGGCCTCGGCCGGGGCGGCGCCGGCACCGAGGTGGCCCGCGCCCGGCTGGACGGCAACCGCCTGGTCGGTCTCGAGGTGATCTTCGCGGTCGCGCCGAAGACCCGGGGGACGCTGCATTACGGCAGCCGCCTGCTGTTCACGCCGGACGGCCTGCTCTACATCACCATCGGCGAACGCGGCGACCTGATGCACGAGGCGCAGAATCTCGACAACCATCTTGGAACGGTGGTGCGCCTGCGCGACGACGGCCGGGTGCCGGCGGACAACCCCTTCCGCGACCGGGCCGGCGCCCGGCCGGAAATCTACTCTTACGGCCACCGCAACCCGCAGGGCATGGCGCGCAATCCGACCAGCGGCGCGGTCTGGATCAACGAGCACGGACCGCGCGGCGGCGACGAGGTCAACATCCTGCGGGCCGGCGCCAACTACGGCTGGCCGCGGATCACCTACGGCATCAACTATTCGGGCACGGTGATCTCCGAGCACACCGCGCTGCCCGGCATGGAGCAGCCGGTGGTCTACTGGGACCCCTCGATCGCGCCCAGCGGCATGGCCTTCTATACCGGCGAGCGCTTCGCCAACTGGCGCGGCAACCTGTTCGTCGGCGCGCTGGCGCACCAGCACCTGCGCCGCCTGGTGCTGGACGGCGACAAGGTCGTGGCGCAGGAGGCGATGCTGGGCGAACTACGCGAGCGGATCCGCGACGTCCGCCAGGGCCCCGACGGCCTGCTCTACCTGCTGACCGACGATTACGATGGCCGGCTGATCCGCCTCGAACCCGCCGACTGAGCGGCGGGCGTCACCGGCGTTTCGCCGTAGCCTCAGATGCTGAGGTCGAGCAGGTTGTAGTCCTTCAGACCGGCGCGGGCATCCGCGTCCCAGACGGGCCGCCGCCCCGCCGCGATGTCCGGGGCGTAGCGGAAGGGTGTCTCCCCGGGAAAGCGTTGCCGGCGGGCGTCGATAGCGAGACCGATCAGGCGGGCCCGTTCGGCGATCCGCGCCTCGTCGAACACCGCCGGCGCGGCGTGCAGGCCGCCGCCCTCGACGTCGAGCACGCTGGCGCGGCGATGGAAACCGAAATTCACCGTCACCCGCCAGTCGGCGCTGGTATTGGCGAAGGAACCATGCAGGCACTGGCGGTTGCACATCGCCACGTCGCCGGGGGCGCAGACCAGCGGCACCGCCTCGGGCAGCCGCTCGCTGCCGGCCGCGGCGACCCGCGCCCTGATGTCGATACGGCCCTCGCGGTGGCTGCCCGGCACGACCCAGACCCCGTTCGCGGGCGTGCAGCCGTAAAGCTGGGCCATGAAATTGAAGCCGTGGATGCCCGGATCCCAGTCCGGATTGTCCCAGTGGGTGGTGCCGTCCTGGTGCCAGGCGACCGAGGCCCCGCGCCCGGGCTCCTTGATGAACAGGGCCTCGTTGAAGGGCACGAAATCCTCGCCGTTGACCGCCGCGGCGACCGCCAGCAGGTCCGGATGGGCATAGGTCCGCAGGCAGGCCTCGGAATATTGCAGCGAGCCCAGGATCAGGTAGACGATCCGTTTCGGGCTGTCCTCGGCCGCACGCGGCTCGCTCATCTTCACCGGGTGGCGGCCGGCCGCCAGGGTCGTGCCGCCGAAGGGATCGGCCAGCGGCCGCGACCAGAACAGCGTCGGCGCCTTGTGGCCATGGCCCAGCGCCGGGCGACCGTGGGCATCGACCGGCGAGCCCTTCTCGCTGGGCAGATTGTCGAGAATGGCCTTGAGGTCGGCCTCGATGTCGGCCAGCTCGTCAGGCCCCAGCACGCCCTCGAAGATATAGAAACCGTGCTTCTCGTAGGCCGCCAGGATGTCGGGATGCACCCGGCCGTCGGCGTCGTAGCGTACCGGCCCGCGATTGCCGAGCGCCCGGGCCCGGGCCTCCCCGTCGGCCAGATAGGCCTCGAACACCGGGTCGCCGATCTCGCTGACCGCGCCCGCCTCCCGCGAAACCGAATTCGTTGCCGTGCTGCCGTTCATGCCGCCCTCCCGTGCGTTGACGGCGAATCTAGACCGTTTCGCGCTCAGCCGGAACGTTCGCTCTCGCGGGCGTTCAGCAGCGCGCCGGCGCCGTAGCCCCGGCCGCCGTCGGTGCCGCGCAGGGCCTTCAGGATGGCCACCAGGTTCTCGTCCCGCAGGCGTTCGAGGTCGCGGATCGAACGATCGCCCGACTGCGCGTCCGACTGTTCGGCGATCCGCTCGACGAGCGCCGCATCGAGGTCGGGCACGTCGGTCAGCCGGCTCCAGGGCCAGTGCAGGGCCGGACCGAACTGCGCCAGGAAATGCCGCATGCCCGCTTCCCCGCCGGCGATCCGGTAGGTCTCGAACAGGCCCATCTGGGCCCAGCGCAGGCCGAAG
>JBGTSP010000047.1:0-21855 GCA_041940205.1 Alphaproteobacteria bacterium | reverse complement strand
GGCGAGACCGCCGAGGTCGGCGACAATGTCACGCTCTACCACGACGTCACCCTGGGCGGCCTGCTGCCCTCGGTGGATTCCGACGGCCAGCGCAACCGCAAGCGCCATCCCACCCTGGAGGACGATGTCATCGTCGGTTCGGGGGCGCAGATCCTGGGACCGATCACGGTGCACAGGGGCGGCCGCGTCGGCGCCAATTCGGTGGTTTTGAAGGATGTGCCGGCGGGCACCACGGTGGTCGGCATTCCCGCCCGCATCGCCGGCCGCGCCCGCAACGAGGAGGAAGCCGCCCGTTTCGCCGCCTACGGCATGGGCGACGAGCTTTCCGACCCGGTACAGCGGATTACCGACGCCCTGCTCGACAAGGTGCAGAGCCTGTCGATGCGGGTCGAGGAACTGGAGCGCCAGCGCGACGAGGATCGCGCGGCCCTGGCGCCGCCGTCGCTCGACCTGGAGGGAACGCGCGGCAAGCGGGACGAGACGCGATGAAGCTGAACGCGAGATTGCGCTACGCCATGGTGGCGATGGTCGAACTCGCGCGCCAGCCTTCCGACGAACCGCTGCCGCTGGCCGAGATCGCCAAGCGGCAGGACATCTCGCTCGCCTACCTGGAACAGCTGTTCTGCCGGATGCGGCGCTCCAGCCTGGTGATCAGCGTGCGCGGACCCGGCGGCGGCTACCGCCTGGCCCGGCCGGCCGAGAAGATCGCCATTTCCGAAATCGTGCTGGCGGTCGACGGCCCCGTGGCGGATTCGCTGATGGCGCCGGACGCCGAGCGCTGCTCGAAGATCGACCATACCCGCTGTCCCACCCAGGACCTGTGGGCGGCGCTGGGCCAGCAGGTGCAGGATTTCCTGAGCGGCGTCAGCCTGGCCGACGTCGCGGCCCGCCGCGTGCGGCCCTATTTCGACGAGACCCCCGGAGACAGCCCGGCCTATGCCTGAGCGCGATCCCGTCTATCTCGACTACAACGCCACCGCCGTCGTCCGCCCGGAGGTGATCGAGGCGGTCCGCGCGGAGATGGCGACGGTCGGAAACGCCTCCTCGGTGCATGCCGCCGGCCGCCGTGCGCGCGGCCGGGTGGAAGAGGCCCGTGGCGAGATCGCCGCTCTTGTCGGCGCGGGGGCCGGGGACGTGATCCTGCTCTCCGGCGGTACCGAGGCCAACAATCTTGCCCTCAAGGGTTTCGGTGCGAAGCGGCTGATCGTCGGCGCCACGGAACACGGCGCGGTGCTGGCGCCGGCCCTGCTGCACGATCCGCACGCGGTGATCCTGGGTGTCGATGCCGACGGCGGGATCGATCTCGCGGCGCTGGAGCACGCGCTCGCCGAGGCGCCGAGGCCGGCGCTGGTCTCGGTGATGCGGGCCAACAACGAGACCGGCGTGCTGCAGCCGATCGCCGAGATCGCGGCCCTGGTGCGTGCCCATGACGGACTTCTGCACTGCGACGCGGTGCAGGCCGCCGGCAAGATCCCGGTCGACATGGCCGCGCTCGACGTCGATTTCCTCTCCCTGTCGGCGCACAAGCTCGGCGGCCCGCAGGGGGTCGGCGCGCTGGTCATGCGCGGCAATCGACCGGTCAGGGCCGAGATCGTCGGTGGCGGCCAGGAACAGGGCCGGCGCGCGGGCACCGAGAACGTCGCCGGTGTGGTCGGCTTCGGCGTCGCCGCGCGGCTCGCCCGCGAAAATCTGGGCGCGATGGGCGATCTCGCCGGTCTGCGCGACGGTCTTGAGGCCCGCATCCGGGCGATCGCCCCCGACAGCCATGTATTCGGCGCGGGGAGCGAACGGCTGCCCAACACCTCCTGTCTCACCATGCCCGGCGTGAAGTCTGACGTGCAGGTGATGGCGTTCGACCTCGAGGGCGTGCAGGTCAGCGCCGGCTCGGCCTGTTCCTCCGGCAAGGTCGCCGCCTCGCACGTGCTGGAGGCGATGGGGGCGGAAGACGCGCTGGCGCTTACCGCCATCCGGATCTCGCTGGGCTGGGCCAGCACCGCTGCCGATGTCGACCGGCTGGTCGAGGTCTGGCAATCGCTCTATCACCGCCTGGGACGCCAGGCCGCCTGACGGGATTCAGACCGTGCCGCGTATCGTGTTCGTTTCCGCCGACGGCAAGCAGCGCCAGGAGGTCGAGGCCAGGCCCGGCGACAGCCTGCTGGACCTCGCGCACCGCCACAACATCGACATCGAGGGGGCTTGCGAGGGGGCGATGGCCTGTTCGACCTGCCACCTGATCGTCGAGCCCGACTGGTTCGACCGGCTGCCGCCGGCGAGCGAGGAGGAGGAGGACATGCTCGACCTCGCCTTCGGCCTGACCCGGACGTCGCGGCTGGGCTGCCAGATCGAGGTCAGCGAGGAACTCGACGGCCTGACCGTGCGCCTGCCCGGCGCGACCCGCAACCTGCTGCTGAGCTGAACCACGCGGAGACGAGCATGTCCGCCGTCGACTATGCCGACGAGACCAGCCTGTTCGCCCGCCTGCGCGCGCGCTGCCGCGAGGACTGGCAGGCCTATGTCGGCCATCCCTTCGTCGCCGGCATGGCCGACGGCAGCCTGCCCGAGGCGAGCTTCCGCCATTACCTGGTGCAGGACTACCTGTTCCTGATCCAGTTCGCGCGGGCCTGGGCGCTCGCGGTCTACAAGTCCGACAACCTGGCCGACATGCGCGCCGCCGCGGCGACGGTGAGCGGCCTGCTCGACGTCGAGATGAAGCTGCATGTCGGCTTCTGCGCCGAGTGGGGGATAAGCGAGGCCGAGATGGAGGCGGCGCCCGAGGCCGGCGCCACCATGGCCTATACCCGCTACGTGCTGGAACGCGGCCTGCAGGGCGATATCCTGGACCTGCAGGCGGCGCTTGCCCCCTGCGTCATCGGCTATGGCGAGATCGGCGCCCGGCTGGCCGCCGACCCCGCGACACGGCGCGAGGGCAACCGCTATGCCGCCTGGATCGAGATGTATGCCGGCGCGGAATACCAGGAGGTCGCGGCCGCCGCGATCGCCCAGCTCGACCGCCTCGCCGAGCGCCGCCTCACGCCTGCCCGCGAGGACGACCTCGCCCGCACCTTCGCCCAGGCCACCCGGCTGGAGGCGGCGTTCTGGCAGATGGGACTGGCGGTCGCGGACTGAGGCACGCTCTTCGCGCCGCAATCCACGCTACTGTCGGGCAGCCGGGCGCAGGCGGGGGTCGGCGCCGCGGGGGGACAGGCTGCGGTCGATCGGTCGCCGATCCGTCGCTGCCGGGTTGTCGGGATCGGCCTCGCAGCCGGCTGCCAGGCACGTTCTGTCCGAGGCCTGCGTCGCGGGCGCGTTCGTGATCATGTCGCCCTCGGGGTTCGGCCGGACGAGGCCCGGATTGACGACAGGACTGCTCGGCCGGTCCCGCGGCACGTCGCGGCGTGCCGTCGCCTGATCGCAGCGCGCGAGCGTGCAGTCATCCCGTTGCGGGGTGTTGCCGGGGTTGGCGGCGGGTGCAGCCTCCAGCGGGTTCTCTCGGCCTCGCCCGCCGGTTGTGGCGTTGTCTGTCGTGTCGTCGTCGCTGGTGCCGGGCGTGATCGCCCCCCAGACCTTGCCGAGCTGGCACTTCCAGTCGCAGTCCTTTTCCTTCGCCAGCGTCGGCGGGGCGACGAGCATCGCCGCCAGCAGAAAGACGGGAAGCACACGCATTTCGGCCTCCGTGCGATCGGTTGACGATGGTGCAATCGGACGACAGAAGGCGCTCGCCGGCTGTGGCAATGAACACGCGTCAGAGGTGGTATTTGCGAGGTGGTGGCGGCGGGCGCGCCTCAGGCCAGCACGCTGCCCAGTGAGGCGCCGTTTTGGGCGAGGCTGGTGACCTGGGCCAGGATTGCCTCCATCGAGGCGATCTTCTTGGCGTCCTCGGCCGAGATCTGGGCCGCCGGGTTGCTCTCTTCCTCGGGCCCGAAATTGAAGAACTCGTAGGCCTGACGGATTTCCTTCATCGCGTTCTCGACCAGGATGTTGGCCTCTTCCGCGCTCTTGGCGTCGGTGATCTGCACCGTGGTGAACAGGCCGAGCTCGAAGAACGGCTCTTCGTCAAGGTCGCCCTGCTCGATCAGCGCCTGGTCGGACTCGCTCAGCTCGGCATGCAGGATGGTCTCGTTCAGTCCCAGCGAGCGCAGCAGGTCGAAGCCCTCGGGGCCGCCGCTGATCTCCAGCTTGGCGCCGTTGCGCGCCTCGATGCGGAAGTGCCGGCCGTCGAACTTGTCCTCGAACTCGGCGCGACCGGCGCTGCCCAGCACCTTGTTGATCTTGAAGCTGAGAAAGCCGAGGGAATCTCCCTGCTCGAGCGTGATGGTCTGCGGGCTGCCGCCGTTGACCGCGATGGTGAAGCTCTGGCCCGGCCGGGCGCTGGTGGCGTCGGAGACGTAGATCGGCGGATCCTGCGGCCAGGTGCCCTCGCCGAGGCCGAGGCGGGAGAGCACGTCGGTTCCCGCGGTGTCGAGCGCGATGCTGTTCGAGGCATAGGCGAAGCCGCCGCCGAACTGGGTCGCGCTGGCGATGGCGCCGGCATTGTCCATCTGCACCAGGAAGCCGTCCTGTTCGCCGACGCTCGTCGCCCCGCCGATCGCGCCGTCGGTGGTGCCGGTGAGATAGAGCGTGTCGCTGGCCCCGCTGGTGTCGACGGCCAGGGCGTTGGCGAAGTCCGAACCGGTATCGCCGAGATAGCTGACGAAGCCGTTGGTCGCGCTCGCGCCATTGTCCGTGAGCTGGGCGACGAAACCATCGAGGCCGCCGGAATGGGCGACGTTTACCGTGCCGGAAAGCGCCGCGTTGGTGGTGGCGCCGACCACGTAGACCGCGCCCGACTGGCCGAGCGCCAGGTCGCCGACGCGGCCTTCGCTGCCGAGCGCGCCGAGATTTTCCTCCCAGGTCGGATCCTGCGAGGCGTCGTCGGCATACTTGCGGACGACGAGATCGCCGTCGACCTCGGCGGCGACGAAGATGTTGCCGCTGGCGTCCACCTTTACGGCCTTCGCCATGTCGTCGTTGGCGCCGCCGAACTGCTTGTTCCAGACCAGCGCGCCGTCGGCATCGAGCTTGGAGACATAGGCGTCGGTGCCGCCGGCATGGCTGGCGCCCGCCCCGACCGCGCCGCGGGCGTAGCCGGCGATGAAGACATTGCCGCTGGCATCCGTGCTGACCGAAAGCGCCGCGTCGTCGGCATAGGGCGCGGCCTGCCGGGTCCACTGTTCCTCGCCGGCGCTGTTGAACTTGGTGACGAAGGAATCGGTGCCGCCGCCGAAGGCGGTATCGGAGAGGATGTCGCGGGTCTGTCCGGCGATCACCACGTTGTCGCTGCCGTCGACCGCCAGCGAAAAGCCCTGGGCGCTGCTGGCGGCGCCGAGCAGGCGGGAGAAGACAAGCTGGCCCGAGGCGTCGAACTTCTGCAGGTAGACGTCGTCGCTCTGGTGGTTGAGCTCGCCGCCGAGATCGCCCGCCGTGGTGCCAACGACATAGACGTTGCCCTGTGAATCCGTGGCCACGTCGCGGGCCACGTCGCTTTCTTCGGTGGCGATGGCCGTCTGGAAGACCGCATCGGGACTGGCCGCGCCCAGGTTGTCGTATTTCTTCACGAAGCCGTCGGTGGTGCCGCCGGTGAGACCGCCGGCCAGGTAGACCGCGGCGGACGTGTCCGAGGGATTCTCGAAGGTCACGGTCTCGCCGGAGCCGACATTGAGCTTCAGGCCGTAGGAGTTCTCGTTGTAGCGCTCGACCTCGAAGCTGCTGGCGACGCCGTTGGAAAGCAGCTCGCCGTTCAGATAGGTGACGATGTTGTCGACGTTCAGCGTGCCGCTGACGGCGGAGAGGTCCATGGCGAGCACCTTCTCGCTGCCGCTCTGGTTGACGCGCAGCGTGAAGGTCTCGCTTCCCGTCAGACCGGCGATCGGATCCTCGCGCACCTCGGAGATGCTGGCGCCCTTGTGTTCGGGGAGGATCTTGTCGGTGGTGCGCGGCAGCACCATCGAGCTCCCGGCCTCGGCGTCGCGCACGCCGTAGAGCACGTTCATGCCGGGGAAATGCAGGTTGTCGACGAACGGCTTCAGTTCCTCCAGCCAGTTGCCGAACCGGTTGTTCAGCACCGTCAGCGAGGTCGACGCGGCCGGCGTCATGGCGAAGCTGGTCAGCTCGCGCATCCGGTCGAGCGCGAGATAGGCGCTGAACAGTTCCTTGAAATCCTCGTCGCCGCCGGCCCGGGCCAGACGCGGATCGTCGAAATCGAGCAGCGGCTTGGACGACAGGATCGAGGTCAGGATGTTCTGGGTGTCGCTGGCGCCATCGCGCGCGGGCCGCTGCAGCCAGGGCGGAATCAGGTCGGGATCGCGCGCGGCCGCGCTCAGCGTGGCGCCGCTCGCCGAGACGCGCTGGTTCGCGCCGCTGGCGTAGTAGCTGCCCAGCACGCTGTAATCGAAGCCGATGATGCTCGGCGGGCTGTTGTTGACACCGAAGGGAGTCATGGGCGGCATTCTGGCGCGCTGTCGTTAACGGCCCCTCAACGCCTATGGTTAATCATCCGCTTTCGACGCAGGCCGGCATCCCCGGCGATACGACAATCGTTAAGACCCGGTAACCATTGCGCTTTACCGATCTTTAACGCCGATCGCCGCAGTCTGGCCGAAGTGAATTAAGGAAGCGGAAAGTCCCATGTCGATTACCCCGATTGATGCCTATCGCAAGCCCCGGCACGAGGCCGCGGGCAGCCGCGACGCCGAAGCGTTCGAAGGCAAGGTGAAGTCCATCGAGGAACTCTCCCAGGTCGCCGAGGCGGCGCGGGCCGCCGGCCGCAAGGTGGTGCTGTGCCACGGCGTGTTCGACCTGCTGCACATGGGCCATGTCCGCCATCTCAACCAGGCGAAGTCGCACGGCGACATCCTGATCCTGACGCTGACGGCGGACCGCTACGTCAACAAGGGCCCCGGCCGGCCGATCTTCCCGCAGACGATGCGGGCCGAGATGGCCGCCAACCTGGAATGCATCGACTATGTCGGCATCTCCAACTGGCCGACGGCCGAGGGCGTGCTGCGTTTCATCCGGCCCGACATCTACGTGAAGGGTCAGGACTACAAGGACGAGGGCGAGGACGTCACCGGCGGCATCCGCCGCGAGCGCGACCTGGTCGAGAGCCTGGGCGGCCGGGTCGTCTTCACCGAGGACATCACCTTCTCCTCCTCCTCGCTGATCAACCGTCATCTCAACGTCTACGAGCCCGAGGTCGCGAGCTTCCTGGAAGGCGCCCGCGACAACGGCATGCTGGATACCGTGCTGGGCGCGGTCGATTCCATCCAGTCGATGAAGGTGCTGCTGGTCGGCGAGGCGATCATCGACGAGTACCGCTACGCCTCGCCGATGGGCAAGTCGGCGAAGGAGAACATCATTGCCTCGCGCTACGAGGGCACCGAGGTCTTCGCCGGCGGCGTGATCGCCGCGGCCAACCACGTGGCCGACTTCGTCGAGCAGGTCGACGTGATCGCCGCGGTCGGCGACGAGGCCTATGACGAGGTGATCCTGGAGACGGTGCGCGACAACGTAAACGTGCACTTCGTCCGCCGGCCGGAAGTGCCGACCATCCGCAAGTGCCGCTTCGTCGATCCCGGCCACATGCGCAAGCTGTTCGAGGTCTACCATTTCGACGACCGGCCCTTCGAGGGCGCGGTCGAGGCCGAACTGTGCGAACGCATCGCCGACATGGCGCCGCAGTTCGACGTCACCATCGTGAACGATTTCGGGCACGGCATGATGACCCCGGCGGCGATCCGCCAGGTCTGCGAGCGGGCGCGCTTCATGGCGGTGAACGCCCAGAGCAACTCGGCCAACCACGGCTACAACCCGGTGACCCGCTATCCCCGCGCGGACTTCGTCTGCATCGACGCGCCCGAGGCCCGGCTCGCCGTGCGCGACCGTTTCAGCGACCTGGGCCAGATCATCCAGGGCCCGCTGCGCGAGCAGATCGACTGCAACGACATCATCGTCACCCACGGGCAGAACGGCTGCGTCACCTTCTCGCTGGAGAACGGGCTCTCGCGCGTCCCGGCCTTCACCCGCCAGGTGGTCGACACCGTCGGCGCCGGCGACGCCTTCCTGTCCGTCACCTCGCCGATCGTCGCCGCGGGCGCCTCGATGCAGGTCGCCGGCATGGTCGGCAACGCGGTCGGCGCGATGAAGGTCGGCATTGTCGGCCACCGCCGCTCGGTCGAGCGGGCGCCCACCGTCAAGTTTCTCACCGCCCTGCTGAAATAGGACATCGTCGATGAGCCGCGTTCAGGACTATTTCTCCACGCTTGCCGGCCTGCCGGCCCGCTGCGAGGCGGCGGACGCCGCCGGCGCCGCGCTGACGCTGGACGAGGCGCTGGAGCGCCTGGTCCGTGCCGTGCAGGGCCTCTCCGCGCGCGACGGCAAGATCCTGTTCGTCGGCAACGGCGGCAGCGCCTCGATCTGCTCGCACATGGCGATCGATTTCACCAAGAATTGCGGCGTGCCGGCGATGTGCTTCAACGACGGCGCGGCGCTGACCTGCCTGGGCAACGACCTGGGCTACGAGAACGTGTTCGCACGCCAGATCGAGGCCTTCGCCCGGCCGGGCGACCTGCTGTTCGCGATCTCCTCGTCCGGCAACTCGGAAAACATCGCCAGGGCGGCCGAGACGGCGCGCGCGCAGGGTTGCCGCGTGGCCACCCTGTCGGGCTTCCGCCCCGACAACCGGCTTCGCCGGATGGGTGACGTCAACGTGTGGGCGCCTTCGGGCGAATACGGATTCGTCGAGATCGTTCATCTGGCGCTGTGCCACGCGGTGCTCGACCTCGTCATGGGATGGAATGCCGGTACGGGCCTGTGGACCCGGCCGGAACAGCAAACGGAAGTCGCGGCATGAACGAGAGCATGAAGACCTGGAACGTCCTGGTGACCGGCGGTGCCGGCTATGTCGGCTCCTGCCTGGTGCCCAAGCTGCTGGCGGCCGGCCACAAGGTGACGGTGCTTGACCTGTACATCTACGGCGACGGCGTGTTCAACGGCTCGGGCAGCCATCCCAACCTGCGCCAGGTGCGCGGCGACATGCGCGATCCGGCGATCGTGCGGGATGCCCTGCGCGGCTGCGACGCGGTGATCCACCTGGCCTGCATCTCCAACGATCCGAGCTTCGAGCTCGATCCGGATCTCGGCAGGTCGATCAACTACGACTGCTTCCGCCCCCTGGTCCGGGCGGCGAAGGATGCCGGCGTGCGCCGCTTCATCTACGCCTCCTCGTCCTCCGTCTACGGCATCAAGGACGAGCCCGAGGTCACCGAGGAACTCGCGCTGGAACCGCTGACGGACTATTCGAAGTTCAAGGCCATGTGCGAGGAGGTGCTGGAGGAGGAGCGCGAGCCCGGCTTCACCACGCTCACCCTGCGCCCGGCCACGGTCTGCGGCTATGCCCCGCGCCTGCGGCTCGATCTGACGGTGAACATCCTCACCAACCATGCCATCAACAACGGCCGGATCACGGTGTTCGGCGGCACCCAGAAGCGGCCGAACATCAATGTCGAGGACATGACCGATCTCTACGTCGCCTGCCTGCAGTACGACGACGCGCTGATCGACGGCGGCATCTACAATGCCGGCTACGAGAACCACACGGTGGGCGATATCGCCGAGATGGTGCGCGCCGAGGTCGACCGGCCGGTCGACATCGTCACCACGCCGACCGACGACAACCGCTCCTACCATGTCAGCTCGGCGAAGATCGCCCGCGAGCTCGGTTTCCGGCCGAGCCGCACGATCGGCGACGCGGTGCGCAGCCTGACCGACGCCTTCGGCGCCGGCCTGGTCTCCGAGCCGATGTCGAACACCCACTACTACAACGTCAAGCGCATGCAGGAGATCGAACTGCGCTAGCGCCGGATTTCGTCTGAGGGGACGAACGCGGACGGGGCGGCCACGGGCCGCCCCGTCTTTTTTTGCCCTCCTTATCGCCCCGCGACACGGGCAGGGGCCGGCGCTAACCCTTTGGTAAGGGCGAACGCTTAGCTTCCCCTTAGGGTTAACGAGCGGTGCAACCGGCATGCGGATCGGCGTCGACTTCGACAACACCATTGCCTGCTACGACGGCGTCTTCCGGACGCTGGCGATCGAGGCCGGCCTGCTGCCCGACGGCTTCGCCGGCGGCAAGCAGGACGTCCGCGACGCGGTCCACGCGACCGCGGGCGACGATGCCTGGCGCGGCCTTCAGGCCAGGGCCTATGGCCGGCGCATGGGCGAGGCCCGGCCGTTCGACGGCGTTCTCGACCAGCTCGCCCGCTGGCGGGCCGGCGAGGCCGAGGTGATGATCGTCAGCCACAAGACAAGGCAATCCAACTTCGCGCCCGACGGCAGCGACTTCCGCGTCGCGGCCCGGCACTGGATGGAGGCTCAGGGCCTGTTCGACGCGGTCGGTCTGAAGCGCGACGACGTGCATTTCCTCGACAGCCGCTCGGCCAAGGTCCGCCGCATCGCCGACCTGCAATGCGACATCTTCATCGACGATCTCGAGGAGATCTTCGAGCAGCCGGAATTTCCGGCGACGGCGCGCAAGATCCTGTTCGATCCCGCAGGCCGCGGCTGCGGCCGCGGCGACGTGCGGCCCTGCCGGCACTGGCGCGAGATGGCGGAGGCGATCGATGCATCCGGTGCCTGAAGCCGCGGTCGAGAATGTCGCCGAAACCGTCGCCCGCCGGCTCGGCAGCGCCCTGCGCGGTGTCGAGAGCGTCGAGGGCGGCGGCAACAACCGGCTCTATCGCCTTGCGCTCGCCAACGGTCGGCAGATCGCGCTGAAGACCTATCTGCGCGAGGCCAGCGATCCCCGCGACCGCCACGGCGCCGAGGTTGCTGGCCTGCGTTTTCTCTCCGAGGCGGGAATTGCCACCGTGCCCGCCGCGCTCGCGGACGACGCGGATGCCGGCTGGGCCGCCTTTTCCTGGGTCGAGGGCGAGGCGCCGCGCGAGCATGACGCCCGCGACATCGTCCAGGCCCTCGACTTCATGGCCAGTCTGAAGGCGCTGCGCGCCCGTCCCGATGCCGATGCGCTGCCGCCAGCCTCGGAGGCGTGCCTGGCGCCGGGCGAACTGATCGACCAGATCAGCCTGCGCATCGCGCGGTTGAGCGCGGTTCGCGATCATGCCCTTGTCCGGCTGCTCGACAGCGGCGTGCGGGATGCCTTCTGGTCCGCCCTCGATCGCGCCGGCCGGCGCCTCGGCGAAGCGGGTATCGACGGCCATGCGCCGCTGCCGGCCCGCCACGAGACCCTTTCGCCGTCGGACTTCGGGTTCCACAACGCCCTCCGGGATGCCGGCGGCCGGCTGACCTTCGTCGATTTCGAATATTTCGGCCGGGACGATCCGGTGAAGCTGGTGAGCGACTTCCTGCTGCATCCGGGCATGGACCTGAGCGCGGCGCAGTCGCGCCAGTTCCTGCGGGGCAGCCGGGCGCTCTATGGCGCCGACGAGCGTTTCCCAGACCGGCTGGCCGCGCTGTTCCCCCTCTATGCCGTGCGCTGGACCCTGATCCTGCTGAACGCCTTTCTGCCGGAACGGCGGGCGCGGCAGGTCTATGCCGGCGACGGTCGCTGCCTGGAGCAGGCGCTCGCCGTCCAGGTCGGCAAGGCCGAGAAGATGCTGACGCGACTGAACGATCTTGAAGGATGGTTGAACGATGACGCTTGATATCGCCGCGCTGGAAGACCGCGCGCGGGACCTATACTCCTCGCCGCCTCTCGATCGCCGGTCCCGCGACCTGCGGCAGCTTGTGATCCGCGGCCTCGAGGGCGGCGAACGCGGGCATCTGGGCTCCGCCTTCTCGGCGATCGAGATCCTGCGGGTGCTCTACGACGAGGTGCTGCGGATCGACCCGGACAACCCGGACGATCCGGCCCGCGACCGCTTCCTGCTGTCGAAGGGACACGGCTGCCTGGCGCAGTACGCGGTCCTCGCCGACCGCGGTTTCTTCCCGGCCGAGGAGCTTGACCGCTTCTGCCGTTTCGACGGGATCCTCGGCGGGCATCCCGACGCCGGCAAGATCCCCGGCGTCGAGGCCTCGACCGGGGCGCTCGGGCACGGCCCGTCGATCGGCATGGGCATGGCGCTGGCGCTGAAGCGGCGGGGCTCGGATTCCCGCGTCTTCGTCGTGACCGGCGACGGCGAGATCAACGAGGGTTCGGTATGGGAGGCGGCGATGGCCGCCGGCAAACACCGGCTCGACAATCTCGTGGTCATCGTCGACTACAACAAGCTGCAATCCTACGAGCGCACCGCCGTGGTGCAGGACCTCGAGCCTCTCGCCGACAAGTGGCGGGCCTTCGGTTTCGCCACCGAGGAAGTCGACGGCCATGACGTTGCGGCGCTGCGCGCGCTGTTCGCGCGGCTGCCCTTTGCCGAAGGCCAGCCCAGCGCCGTCATCGCCCATACCGTCAAGGGCCGCGGGGTCGCGGAGGCCGAGGGCAATCCGACCTGGCATCACAAGTCGAAGATGAGCGAGGCGGAATTCGCCGCCCTGCGTCACGCCGTGGAAAGCGAGTAAGACCATGCGCAAGACCTGCCTGAACATGGTGCACGAACTGGCGCGCCGGGACGACCGCGTCGTCTTCATCGGCTCCGATCTGGGCGCCAACACGCTGGATGCGTTCCGCGACGAGTTTCCCGACCGCTTCTTCATGGAAGGGGTCAACGAGCAGAACATGATCGGCATGGCCGCGGGCATGGCGATGGAAGGCTACATTCCCTTCGTCAACACCATCGCCACCTTCATCACGCGGCGCTGCTACGAACAGGTCGCGGTGGACCTGTGTCTGCACAACCTGCCGGTGAAGCTGATCGGCAACGGCGGTGGCCTGGTCTATGCCCCGCTGGGCCCGACCCATCTCGCGATCGAGGACGTCGCGATCATGCGCAGCCTGCCGAACATGGCGGTCTACGCGCCCTGTGACGCCGACGAGATGACCCGGCTGATGCCGCATACCCTCCAGCTTTCGGGACCCTGCTACATCCGGCTCGCCAAGGGCGGCGACAAGGTGATCTCCGAGGAGGCACGCGGCTTCGCGCCCGGCACCGCGATCGGGATGACGCCGCCGGCTCGGATCGCCTTCATCACCACCGGCGTCACCAGTACACAGGCTCTGGAAGCCGCCGAGGCCCTGGCGGGCCGCGGCATCGAGGCCGGGGTCCTGCATCACCACACCCTGAAGCCGCTGGATGAGGACGCGGTGCTGCGCTACGCCCGCGCCGCGGACATCGTCTTCACCGTCGAGGAGCATGTGCTCGCCGGCGGCCTGGGCTCGATGGTGGCGGAGCTGCTTGCCGAACGGCTGGGCCGCGACGCGCCCATGCTGAAGCGTCTCGGCATCCCCGACCGCTTTCCCTCGAAATACGGCAGCCAGGACGAGCTGTTCGCGCATTTCGGCCTGGACGCCCCGGCACTCGCCGGCGCGGCCGAGGCGTGGATCGCCGCCGGGCGGGCGAACGCCGCATGAGCATTGCCGCCGCCGGCATGACCGGCTTCTTCGAACTGTCCGAAGTCCAGGCCTGCCAGGACTTCCTGGACAACGGCTTCGTGATCCGTCCGGCCGCCGATCCGGCGGCGCTCGAGCGCCTGCGCGACCTGGTGGCGGGCGCCGCGGCACAGGCGCTCGACCTGCCCCTTCCGGCCGATGTCGAGGATTTCCTGAACGGCATCCACCGCCATGTGGCCGTCGACGGCCTCAACGACGTCCGCCTGCAGGCGATCAACGCCGTCAACGCGGAGCCCTGGGTCCGCCGGGCCTATTTCGAGATCGCCCGCGACGGCCTGGAATTGCTGGTGGGCAACGAACTGGTGATGCAGCGAAGGCTGAACCTTTCGATCCAGATGCCGGACGACGACAGCTCGCTGCTGGCGGCCCATGCCGACGTCTATGACGGCGATTCACCCTTCGAGGTGGTGGTCTGGCTGCCCCTGGTCGATTGCCGCGACAGCAAGTCGATGTTCTTCCTGCCGCCCGAGGCCAATGCCCGGATCGAGGCCGAGTTCGGGCGCTACCAGACCGGCAGCACCGAGGATCTCTTCCGCGACGTCGAGGACGATCTGGTCTGGATCGACATTCCCTACGGCAGCTACCTGCTGTTCAACCAGAACATGATCCACGGCAATCGGGTCAACCGCATCAACGAGACCCGCTGGTCCATGAACTGCCGCTTCAAGTCGGTATTCTCGCCCTATGCCGGAAAGCGCCTGGGCGAGTTCTTCGAGCCGATCACCCTGCGGCCGGCCAGCCGGATCGGCATGCGGCACGAGCTGCCGGAGCGGTTCCATGAGTAACCGGGCCGGCCATCGCGGCTATATCGCCAGCCGCGCGGTGCGCGGCCAGGTCTGGCCGCAGCATGTCCAGAACCTGGTGGTGCGCGACTATGCCCAGCGCAACGACCTCACCTATCTGCTGTCGGCCACCGAATACGCGATGGACGCCTGCTACATGAACCTGGAAAGCGTGCTCGAGAGCATCGATGAGCTCGACGGCATCATCCTGTTCTCCCTGTTCATGCTGCCGCAGAAGCCGGAGCGCCGGCACGCGCTGTATGAGCGGGTCTTTGCGGCCGGGGCGGATCTGCATGGCGCGCTGGAGGGCATGGCGATCACCGGGCCGGAGGACGTGGCCCGCCTGGAAGACATCCTGATGATCGAGCGGGCGCTCGCCGGCCCGTCTCGTGCGTCTGCCGCGACGGCACCCGCGGCCGCGCCGGGCTTCACGGGTGCTCATGGCCTACATTGATTTCATCGGCCGGGTGCACACCGCGACCGCGCGCGACTACGTGCAGCGGGTGGTGGAGCACGACAAGGCGGAATGCGCCGAGGTGGCCGGGCGTTTCGGGCGCGACTACTGGGACGGCGACCGGCGTTACGGTTTCGGCGGCTATCGCTACGACGGCCGCTGGCGCGCCGTCGCCGAGGCGATGGTCAGCCACTACGATCTTGCGCCCGGGGCCCGCATCCTCGATGTCGGCTGCGGCAAGGCCTTCCTGCTCTACGAGTTCACCCAGGTGCTGCCCGGCGTCGAGGTCTTCGGCCTCGACATCTCCCGCTATGCGCTGGAGAACGCCAAGGAGGAAGTGCGCGACCGGCTGGTCGAGGGGCATGCCCGCGAGCTGCCGTGGGAAGACGACAGCTTCGACCTGGTCTACTCCATCAATACCCTGCACAACCTGTTCAACTACGATCTCGATCCCGCGGTGGCGGAGATCCAGCGGGTCGGGCGGGGCCATCGCCACATCACCGTCGAGAGCTACCGGAACGAATCTGAGAAGGCCAACCTGCTGTACTGGCAGCTCACCTGCCGCGCCTTCCACACGCCCGGGGAATGGGAATGGGTGTGGAAGCGCAACGGCTATGACGGCGATTACGGCTGCATCTATTTCGAATAGGGTTCGCGACGAAGGGAAGATCCCATGAGCACGGCCACGGCACGCACCGTCGAGGCGCAATACGACGATTGCCTCAAGGTCGAGGAACGGGTCGGTCGCACCCGCCTCGGCGTGATGACCAACCAGGTCTGGCACGACGATCCGCGCCGCATGGTGTTCCTGCTGGCGCGCTACAAGTTCGTCGCCAAGATGTTCGAGGGTCTGGGGCATGTCCTGGAAGTCGGTTGCGGTGACGCCTTCGGCACCCGCGTGGTGCAGCAGTCGGTCGAGAAGGTGACGGCGCTCGACATCGATCCGCTGTTCGTCGACGACATCGCCCAGCGGGCCAACCCCGACTGGCCGCTGGAGGCCCGGGTACACGACATGCTGACCGGACCGTTCGAGCGGACCGTCGACGGCGCCTATTCCCTCGACGTGATCGAGCATATTCCGCAAGCCGAGGAGGACCTGTTCCTCGGCAACATCGCCCGCTCCCTGAAGGACGACGGCAGCGCGATCATCGGCATGCCTTCGCTTGCCAGCCAGGACTGGGCCTCGCCCCAGAGCAAGGCCGGGCACATCAACTGCAAGCACGGGCCGGATTTCAAGCAGGTGATGGAGAGGCACTTCGCCAACGTCTTCCTGTTCTCGATGAACGACGAGGTGGTGCACACCGGCTTCTGGCCGATGGCGCACTACTATCTCGCGCTGGCCTGTGGGCCCCGACGCTGATCCCGTCCTGCTGATCGGCGCCGACGGTTTCATCGGCGCCGCGTTCGCCGCGGGCCTTCGGGCCGTCGGCGGTGCCATCGACGCGACGTCGCGCCGTCCTGACGCCGAGCGCCCGTTCGACCTGTCGGATCCCGACCTCGATCGCCTCGACGGGCGCAGCGCGGTCGTGGTCTGCGCCGCGATGGCCCGCCTGAAGGATTGCGAAGCCCGGCCCGAGCACGCCCGCGCGGTGAATGTCAGCGGACCCGCCGCGCTGGCTGCGGCCGCGGCCGCGCGCGGCCTGCCCTTCGTCTATCTCTCCTCCGACAAGGTCTTCGACGGCAGCCGCGCCCGGCGCCGGCGCGAGGAGACGCCCGATCCGCGCACCATCTACGGCCGGCAGAAGGCGGAGGCCGAGGTTCGCATCCGTGCCGCCCATCCCGACGCGGCGATCCTGCGGCTCTCCAAGGTCGTGGCCGCGGACCTGCCGCTGATCGCCGACTGGCGCCGGGCCCTGATGACCGGAAAGGCGATCACGCCGTTCTCCGACATGTGGCTGGCGCCGGTGCTGCGGGAAGACGTCTGCACGCTGATCGGGCGGCTGGTCGCGGAGAGGCGCAGCGGCCTGTTCCAGTTCACCGGGGAGCGGGACGTCACCTACGAGGACCTCGCCTTCCGCCTTGCCCATGCCTGGTCGGTCGATCCGACCCTGGTGCAGGCCCGGGCGATGCCGTCCGAACTGCGCGGGCCGGCCGAACAGGGCCGGCACACCACGCTGGAATTGGACCGCGAAGCGGAACTCTGGGGCCTGGCCGCGCCCGGGATTGCCGACATCGTGACCGCGCTCGCCGCCACCGACTGAGCGTCCGCATTGTTGTTGGTTTTATTTGAGATTTTCTATCAATCTCCTGATTACTATCAAATGACGCAAAATTTCTTTTTCTAATTCTTTTTCTGCATCAGGAAGTAAGGAAATTCCTTCGTCGTTGTCTAAATGCAGAATAGAATTTGCCAATTTTCGGAGGCGGTCCAAACTTACCAAATATTGTTCATTGGGAAATTTCTCTATTAAATTTTGAATGCGTTCTTTGAGATTTTTTCCGTCAATTTTATAATGATCACGAATAACTGATTCAACAATCGATCGCATCATTGCAATAGATGCATAATTTGCGCCAAAAATAAAAGCATCTTGTGCTTCTTGTAGATTCCTAATCATTGAAAGTTTTTTAGTATTACCATATTTGGAAGTGACTTCTCTGGTCATTAATACAAAAGGAATTAGAGAGCGTTTTCTCATAATATTTTGAAAATTAAATCGGGTTGATCGTTTCAATTTTTCCCAACTATCTATTCCGTCTTGAATTCGATATTCTCCGTCGGGATCTATATCGATGTGCCTATCGTTTTCTAATTGTTGCTGAGTGTATTCAAAAGCTGTTTCAATATTAATTGAAAGTTGATTTGCTTCAAAATCTGCATTATCCCAATCGTTATCCAACCAATTTTTATTCATCGAGCTATTTTTATCGAGAAATTCGAAATATTGACCAAACCATACATCGTTCAATACTGAAGCATACCGTGCCTCATAGTCACGCCATTCCGATGCGAAATTTGGATCTACTGGTCCAGTAAAATTATCTTGATTTAATTTTTCATACGATTGTAGATTATATACAGCACTCATAAGATTATCGCATAGTAATTTTACATCTTTATCTTTGTTAGCGAGTGTAACAAGAATCTCTGGATTGTCGTCAATCTTGGTTCTTAATCTCCCAAATAGATGCCTAAAACTGATAACTTCTATGGAGTCTTTGTTGGATATATTAATAACGTACTCTCCCTGTCCAGCCACTCATATTGGCGATGAACCGCAGGATTGTATCAAGAAAATCCCGATTCCGGTGCTCAAGTTGAAGTTCTAGCCTAACGGCTCGGGCAGGGACGGCACCTCGATCACGTCCGGCGCGAGGCCGGCCTCGTGGCGGGCCCACATCATCCGGTAGGCCTCTTCCAGATGCCGTGTCAGGCGCTCGGGCCGGAACAGCGGCTCGCGCTCGCGGTTGTCGACCAGCCGGCGCCGCAGCGCCGCCAGGCGCCCGGGATCGCGGGCCAGGGCCAGCGCGAGGCGTTCATACTCGGCGAGCGAGGATGTCGTCAGTTCCTGCATGCCGATCGCGAAGTTCAGGCTGGCGCCGTTGCGCGACTGCGGCGTGTCGCCGGTAACGGTGAGGACCGGCAGGCCGATCCACAGCGCGTCGACCGTGGTCACGCCGCCGCCATGGTAGAGATTGTCGAGCGCCAGGTCGGCGAGCTGCTGGCGCCGCAGATGCTGGTCGTGCGGCAGTTTCTCGGCGAAGACGATGCGCTCGGCGGATACGCCCCGCCGCTCGGCCTCCGCCCGCAGGTTGCGCCGGCTCGCTTCCGTGCCCGCCAGCACCCACAGCACGCTGCCCGGCAGGCGCTTGAGCAGGCGCATCCAGATCGCGAACATGCGCGGCTCGAACTTGTAGTGGGTGTTGAAGTTGGCGAAGACGATCCCGTCCTCGGGCAGGCCGCATTCGGCCCGGGTGATCGTCCGCGGGCTGACCTCGGCCCGCTGCGTCGCCATGAACACGTCGGGCAGATAGACCAGCTTCTCGGTGAAGTGCGGGCGTTGCTCGAGCGGCGCCTGGCGCGGATCGGTGATCAGGTAGTCGAGATAGCGCGCGCCGGTGGTTGCCGAGTAGCCCAGATAATGCGCCTGCAACGGCGCCGGCCGCAGCGCGAGCAGTTCCATGCGGCTGCCGCGGGTATGGCCGGCGAGGTCGATCAGGATATCGATCTCGTCGTCGCGGATGCGGCGCACGGCCGCTTCGAAGGGCGCCTCCGCGATCATCGCGAACCCGTCGAACTGCTGCGCGAACCAGGCGGTCATCTCGTCGTGGCGCGCCGATAGACTGTAGCCGAACAGCTCGAAGTCCTGGCGGTCGTGGTGCTGCAGGATGCCCCGGAAGGCCACCGCGACCGAATGGAAGCGGAAATCCGGCGAGAGATAGCCGATGCGCAGCTTGCGCCCCGGCCGTCCGGTGCGCGCCGGCGGCGGTCCGGTCCGGTCGCGAAGCTGATGTACGTAGCCCGCCGCCTGGTCGGCCACCCGTTCGGCGACCTGGCGGCGCAGCGCCATGGGAAAATCGCCCGGCAGGCTCTGCAGGCCGAAACAGCTCACCGAGGCCGGCCGGCCGGCGGCAAGCTCGGCTTCCGTATTCTCCCTTATGCGCTGGACCGTGGCGTCGAGATTGGTCCAGCTGCACTGCTGCATCATCGCGTGCGCCAGGTGGGGATAGACGGTGGCATAGTCCGGCCGCACGGTGATCGCCTGCATCATCACGACGATCGATTCATCCCAGCGGTTGAGCTGCTGCAGCAGGGTGCCGAGGTTGAAGAGCGCCTCGGGCAGATCCGGCTTCAGGTCGAGCAGGCGGTTGTAGGCTTCCACCGCCTCGGAGAACCGGTTGAGACCGGCGAGCGAGATCGCCTGGTTGTTCAGCGCCTCGACATAGTCGGGGGAAAGCTCGGTGGCGCGGCGGAACTCGACCAGCGCGTCCTCGTGCCGGTTCTGCTGCTGGTAGGTCAGGCCGAGGCCGTTGCGGATGTTCGGCATGTCGGGCGCCAGCGCCAGCGCCTCCAGGAAGGCGGCCTCCGATTCCGTCAGGCGTCCCATCGCCCGCAGCACGTTGCCGAGATTGCACCAGACCAGCGGCTCCGGCTTCAGCGCCAGGGCTTCGCGGTAGCAGGCGACGGCTTCCTCGCGCCGTTCCAGGGCGGAATAGCCGTTGGCGAGGTTGTTGGGGATATCGGCCAGTCCCGGCGCCAGCGCCCGCGCCCGCAGCAGCAGGGCAATGGCTTCCTCCTGGCGACCGAGACGCTGCAGCGCGGTGGCGTGCACGTTGATGAACTGGGCATCGTCCGGGGCGCCGGCGCTGGCCGCCGCGAAATGGCGCTCGGCGGCCTCCCAGTCTTCCGCGGCCTGGGCCGCGAGCCCCCGGTAATAGGCGGTCATGACCTGGCCGGGCAGGGCCTGTTCGATCGCGGCCAGCAGGGCCGTGGCTTCGTCCAGCCGGCGCAGACCGATCAGCAGGCCGGCGCGCTGCTGCAGCACCCGGACGTCGCCGGCGGCCTCGCCTTCGACCTCGAGAACCGCCAGCGCGGCATCCCTGTCGCCGTTGGTCTCGTGCAGCGCCGAAAGCTCGATCCTGAGGTCGGGCAGATCGGGCGCCATGTCCATGGCGTCGCGAAGCTGTGCCGCGGCGGCTTCCGTCGCGCCCTGCCGGCGCAACACCTGGGCCAGCAGGATCCGGGACTGGACATGAAAGGGGTCGGCATCGATCGCCTTGCCCAGCCAGCCCGCAGCGGCGTCCAGGTCTTCGCGTTGCAGGGCGAGCGAGGCGACGCCGAGCAGCGGGGCCGGATTGGCCGGCTCCAGGGCGTGCGCCTCGGCGAACAGCCGTTCGGCTTCGCGGGCATCGCCAAGCTGCAGGGTGATCGTGGCCAGATTGCCGATCAGGCCGGCATGCCCGGGCGCCAGCGTGAGCGCCTCGACGGTGGCCGCGCGGGCCTCTTCCAGCCGTCCCTCGCCGGCGGCCTCGAGCGAGCGGGAAACCAGCGCTTTCAGGCGGGTATCGGCGTCGCCCTGCGGCGCTGAGGGATCGGCAATGCTCATGTCTCCTGAATAGGCAGTTGTGGTTAACGCTCCCCTAAAGATTGCGTAGGCAAACTCCTCCCGACCGGGCAAAGGCTGCCGGGCGGACAGGCAGAAGCTGCCGCAAATCCCCTCGCGCCGATCGGCAGGCCAACGACCCGGTTGAAAATTTTGTGAGTGTTCGCAAGGGGTTGGCAGGAGACAGCCGGAAGAACGGGTTCTGGCACAACGGTTGCCACAGTTGCGGCGAGGCGAGAACGCCGGACGCCTTTAGCAGACGGCCCCGCCGACAGGGATAGGAGAAAGAAAACCATGACCTTGTCGATCAATACCAACCAGGGCGCGATGATCGCGCTCCAGCAGCTGAACAACACCAACAACATGTTGGAAAAGACCCAGCTGCGCATCACCACTGGCTTGAAGGTGAACGGCCCGAAGGACGACGCCTCCACCTATGCCATCGCCCAGAACATGCGCGGCGACATTCGCGGCATGGACGCCGTGCGCACCGCGCTGGCGGCCGGCGAATCCACCGTGAACGTGGCCGTCGAAGCGGGCAAGGCGATCGCCGACCTGCTGCTGGACATGAAGGCGAAGGTGGTCCAGGCCAACCAGGCCGGCCTCGACTCCGCCTCGCGGACCGCGCTGCAGAACGACTTCGCCGCGCTGCGTGACCAGATCGCCACGATCGTCTCCACCGCGGAATTCAACGGCACCAACCTGATCGACAATTCGGCGACCACCTTCACGGTGCTGAGCACCGTCGAGGGCTCGACGATCACGGTCAGCGCCCAGAAGATGGACACGACCTCGCTGAGCCTGCAGTCGGCCTCGCTGCTGACCAGTGCCAACTCGGCCTCCGCGCTCAGCCTGATCGATACCGCCATCGTCGCGATCAACGACAAGCTGGCCTCGCTCGGCTCGTCGGCCAAGCGTCTCGAGGTTCAGAGCGAATTCACCATCAAGCTGACCGACATCCTGAAGACCGGCGTCGGCAACCTGGTGGATGCGGACATGGCCGAGGAATCGGCGAAGCTGCAGGCCCTGCAGATCAAGCAG